>NZ_JBIAQQ010000020.1:0-170607 GCF_042889165.1 Streptomyces sp. NPDC002669
CATCAGGCACAAGATCAGCAGACACCCAGCAGATCCTGCCGACACAACACTCAACTGCCAAGCCAACACACCGATCTCATTCTGAAATGATCAGTAAACCCCGCTGTCACCCAACCCTGCAGCAGTCCCTTCTACACGACCGTTGCTGTTCTGGGTGACACGGTGATCTACTGCATGCTCCGAAGTGGCTTTGGGGGGAACTGTGCGTGCAGGCCATTTTGCCGTGAATCGAAGGTCCAGTGCCGTGGGCCAGTGCACACGAGGCGGCCGTGACTCTCGCGCCTGCTGACGGCGGTCGCCGGAGCAGGCGGGGGTTCGCATATCAGGATGCCGTCACGTTGTTGGACTGCCTGGACATGCTTGAGGGGCAGTGGACGGCGATCTCGTGGGAGGACCTGGAGGACATCCTGTGTCATCGAGACGGCGCACCTGTGTACCGGCAGGTCAAGACGATCGAGGAAGCCGGGACGCGCCACAGTATCGCCAACGTCTGCCGACCGGAGGAGAAGAAGGCCGCAGACAGCAGCTACCTGGGCAAGCTGTTTCTGGGCAAGCCGCTGCCGGACGGCACTCGGTTCACCTTCATCGTCAACGAGACGCCTCAGCGGGACCTTTATGAGTTTGTCGCGGAACGTGATCGTCCTCGCGGCCCTGTAAGCGCGTCCGCCCGCGCGGACATCGTCAGGAGACTCGTAGGGATACAACTGCCGGACAGCAGGGACATCGGGTGGTGTGTCGACCGTCTGGACGTTCTGGTGGAGGCGCGCACCATCGACCAGGTCGAGGCCGAGGCCATGACGAGACTGGCACCACTGGTGGAAGCATGCCTGGGCGAGAAGCCGCTGTACGAGGAAGTCGAGGAGGTCATGATCTGGCTGATCTCCCGGTACATAGCCCGCAGCGCACTTGAGCTGCGACCGAAAACCTTCACTGCGGACGAGTTCGGCCGCGCCCTGGACGACAGCGTGCGCAGAGCAACTGGGCGACGGCGAGACGGTTCCACCGAACTGTTGATGCAACTCAAGTTCAAGCTGCGGGCTGCCGAAATACCTGAGCCCGAGGCGGAAGCCCAGCACGATGCCATGCTCGCCTACCGACGGACCTACCGCGCCAGTGTCGGTACCCGGCGCCGCGCGTACGACAATTTGGCCGATCAGATCAACGCCATCTGCACACTCACGATGGCGAAGCGACGCGCCGGACGTCTCGACGCCGGCTCGGCGGCGTACTTCGAGACGCTGGTGGCGGTGAGCGAGCTGCCCGAGGTGACCAGCCGGCAGTTCACCCTCGCTGAGGCCCACGCAGTGCTTTCCGACATCACGGCACGCTGCCTGAACAGGTACGCCGATGCCTCATAAGATCGGCAGCAGCGCGGTGCCCCCGCCGTATCGCGCCTGGGACCCGGACGACTCCCCCGACTTTCACGCAACACGGCTGCTGCTGCTCATCTACCTCTGTGGTGAGGAGCCCGGTCCCTACATCGAGGGACGGACAAAGTTCGCCAAGCTTGATTTCTTCGTGCGCTACCCAGGATTCCTGGAGCGGGCCCACACCGCGATGCCGGAAGCCGTCGATACCGAAACCGCGTTTCTCGCCCCCGACTCGTCCGAGGTCGAGGCACCGATGATCCGCTACCGCTACGGGCCCTGGGACCAGCGCTACCGGCAGTTCCTCGCCTTCCTCGTTGCCAGGGACCTCGTGACCATCACAAGCCACCGGGTTGAACGAGTGAAACTCAAAGCCGCCGGCAAGAGGACCGCACAACGCCTCACCGAGGCGGCCCAGTTCCAGCCACTCGTGCGGCGCTGTCAGGCCATGCGAGGAAATCTGGCTGCGATGTCGGGTACTGACCTGAAGAACCTGATCTACGACCTGTTCCCAGACGAGGTCGGCAACGCGCCCTTCCGGCAGGAGATCCGGCCATGACAAAACCCGTGACCGCCCACCCCGACCGCGGGATCAGGATCGACTCCGTCAAACTCGTCCACAACACCGCAGAGATCGACGAGTACGCCTTCGGAACCGGCGGGCTAAACATCCTCAGCGGCCCACGCAACAGCTCCAAGACGACCACGCTGAAGATCATCGACTACTGCTTCGGCGACCGTGGCGGGATGATCGATGCTCTCGGCGCCGCCGTATCCGACGAGTACATCGAGGTCTCCACCGCGATACGGCTCAACGGCCACCCTCGCGTCCTGACCCGTCTCCTCCAGCACGGGCGCATGAACAAGGTGTACGTCGACGGAGACGAGCTGACCGACGCCGACTTCTCCGACTGGATCCTGCGCGAACTGGGCTGGCCCAACCTGCGCATACCCAAGGGCCTCCACCCGGCCACAGCCAGTGAACTGATGCCCCTTTCCTTCCGGAATCTGCTGCGCCACTTCTATCGCAACGAGGAATCCTGGACGACCTTCGCCAACAAGGAACAGGAATTCATCCGGCGCGGCGTCGTCAGCATGCTCCTCGGCTTCGCCCGCTCCCGCTACGACACCAAGGACTTCGCCGTCGCCCAGGCCAAGCGGCGCCTTGCCGTAGCCCAGACAGTAGAGCGCGACGTGCAGGACAGCACCTTGCAGGCCGTCACCGCCATCTCTGAACGGCTCGGCATCCCCATCGCCCGCGCCCTCGACCAAGTAGCGGCCGCACGGGAAGAGGTCACTTCCCAACTCGACGGGGTTCGCCAACGACGTCACGAACTGACGCAGGAAATCAACAGCCTCTTGCAGGGAACGTCTACTACCGAGACGGCAGCCGGATACGACTCGTCCCTGACGAGCTTGTACGAAGACATATCCAGGCGGCTGCAACTCGCAGTGGACGAAGTCGTCGCGCTCGAACAACTCGGCAGCGAACACGCCTACTCCGCCCAGACGGTCACCTCCGAGGTAACCCGCATGGAACGCCTCATCGCTTCCGTGGAGATCTTCGACGCCCTCCCCGTACGGCTATGCCCGGCGTGCGAGCAACGGGTCAACCCACACCGAGAGCACGACGAGAGCGCCTGCTACCTGTGCTTCCAACCGGTCAACGACGACCAGCGTCGCCGGCGGGCACAAGTGGAGATCCGGTCACTCAAGTCGGAACTCGCCGACCTCGAAGACGTCACCGCCCGCACTGCCGTCGATCTGCACACAGCCCGCGCCCGCCGAGCGGAGCTTCAAGAGGAACAGACACGACTCGCGCACCGCATCAATGAACAACGCGCCGCGCAGCTGGCGCCTTTCATGGCCACTCTCGAGAATCTGGCCGGCCAGATCGCCCAGCTCGAACAGAAGATGACAGCCTTTCCCGCTATCGAGGAAATCCTACAACGCCGCTTGGTAGCCAGTCAGGCCGTCACCGCTGCACAACAAGCCGTCGACGCGCTCGACCAAGAGCCAGCCACCGTTACCACGGCTTCGCTCACCTCTATCGAACGATGCGCCGTGTTCGCCGAGCGCATGAACGAATTTCTTCACCGCTACCGTGAACGTGGCTGGGTCAAGGGCGCCATCACCATCAATGACAGTGACCTCACCTTTTACGTCGGCACCCGCCCCTGGGATCAAGCCCTTGGGGCAGAGACAAAGGTGCTCTTCTTCTTGGCCTACAGCTACGCCACTCTCTTCCTGGCATCTGACCTCGACGAAGAAGCCGCTTTCCCCGGCCTGCTGCTCCTGGACAACCCATACCAGCAGGGCATCGGCAACACCGTGATCAACGACGTCCTGCGAGACCTGGCAAACGCTGCTCAGGCCACGGGCACCCAGGTCATCAGCACCCAGGCCGTTCCGGTACCGCGGGACCCGGCGAACACACACGTAATCCGCATGCCCACGGAGCATGAAGCGCCGTAGACAGACTTGCAGCAGTGTTGATGGCTTCGCGGTCGACCTGCCGGATACTTCCGGGTCCTGCGACGCCTCCGGCTGCGTTGACCGCGAGTTCCGGGCGCGATGCTCGGGCGTAGCCCTACGACGCCGAAAGTTACTGAACCGTGTGATAGGCCCCATCGGTGCAGCTCAGAGGGGATCCCTGGTTGCCGTGGTCGAACGCGCAAAGAAGAGAAAGCGCGGAGCGACCGAGAGGTGACGCATTCGCCGCTCCTCTGCCGTGTCGCTCGCGGACTGGTGACGCCGTGCTGCGGGAGACATGCAGACCCGCCGCAGGTCAGTTGGCGCCAAGGTTGTCGTCCGTCACGTCGTAAGGGCCTTCGTCCAGGTCTTCGACGGCCCGCATGGAGCTGTCGGAAAGTTCGGGCATCTCGAAGGCGTATCGGCCCTTCATGTGGATGTGCCGATAGAGGAAGGGGGACAAGCTCCTGACGACTTCGTCGGGAACGGGCCGCAGGTGGCTGGCCTTCTTCTGAAGAAACAGGTCGATGTAGGCGGTGTTGAAGAGCACCACCATGTTGACGATCAGTCCGAGTGCGCTGAGTTGTTCCTCCATGCCGGTCTGGTAGCGGTGGATGCGGTCTTCGGTACCGTGATAGATCTTCGCGGCCAGCTCGTGGCGTTGGGCGTGGCGGAGGCTCTGTGTTTCGATCTGACGGCGGTAGTTAGGGTTGTCCATGAGATCCAGGATGTGTGCGGTCTTGAAGATCTTCCCGTAGTGGGCGAGCGCCTTACCCAAGGGGGTGGGGGTGCCGTTGCGGACCACCATGCGGATCGCGTCCGCGGATCGCACACGACCGAGGTGGACAGCTCCGACGAGACGGAGCATGTCGTCCCAGTTTCGTTCGATGAGTGCAGAGTCGATCTTGTTGCGGGTGGCATGCTGCAGGGGGCCATAGTCCTCGCCAGAGGCGGTGTCCATGCGAGCGAGGGTCATGCCGGTGACGTCGGCGGCTGTGGGGGTGTAGGTGTAGCCGGAGAGCGCGAGCAGGCCGAAGATGATCTCTTGGTGTGGCCCGGCCTCGGCGACGATCTTCCGTTGGCGGTTCTCATTTTGGGTGCTGGTGGCTTTGAGGGCGCTGGTGCGTCGGTCGTTGAGGACGTCGAGCACGTGCAGGCAGGTGTGGACGGATCCGGCAACGACCTTATCCGTGAGTCCCATGGCCTGATCCGACAGAAGAGTGAGGTGGGTGACGTGGGCGGTGCCGTGGGCAGACAGGCGCGCCTTGATGGCGGTCGGGGGCGCGACCATACGCTGGCCCTCTACGGATGCCATGTGGCCGCCGTCCCATGTGGCGGCAACAGAAAGCTGTGACTGCCGTGTCAGCAGGCGGTGGTTCAGTGTTTCCAGACGGTCCGGTCGCAGGAAGTTGTCGATGACGTAGGTGATGTGCCTTCGGTCCAGGGCAGGGAAGTTGCTGGCGACGGCCTCGACACCGACGTTGCAGCCGAGCGCGACCAGTGCGGCGGACAGAGTGATGTCAAAGTCGCGTTGGCGTGGGGTCGATCCGCCTGGTGTCGTGAACACCTCGGTGCCCTTGGTCCAGGTGAGGACTTCCAGAATGAGTTGGGGAAGGTCGCCCTTGGGCAACCAGCCCGCGAGTTCCGCGGTCACTTTGCGCAGCCTGGGATCTGGCGAAAGAGGTGCCGTGGACAGGACGAGCCGACCGCCGTCACCGACTTCGACCTGTCGGTCTTTCGGCAGGCGCTCTGCGATCGCATGGGTCTTGGTGTGGAGCTCGTGGCCCAGTCGCTTCAAGTGGGCGACCGCATCCAAGGGAAGCCCCAAGCTCTTGGCCACTGAGACCCGCAACGCCGCCCACTCTGCCGACGACGGCAGGCCCGCTTCCGGGTTACCCCACTTCGATGCCCCCTCGACAAAGATTTCACGCCGCAGGAGGCGAGAGTAGAACCTCTCCACCACGCAGAACGCGTAGGCGGCGGTGTCGACCGTATCGGGCGCCAGGTGCGGCGCGTAGAGCGCCAGCTCTTTCCAGGACCCGGTCAACAAGCGCTCATCGACCTCGGCGCGGCTGATCGCGGGTCGGGCAATCAGGTCCGTCAAAGACCACAGGGCGTCCAGCACATGTCTGGCTTCCTGTGTGCCGGACCGGTACGGCAGCCCTCCGACGATGTGTGGCAGGTAGGTCTTCAGGAGATCGATCCGTTTGATCATTTTGGCGCGGCGAGCCTCCTCTGAGTCCGATCCCGCCGCGGGGGCCAGCTCGCCGGCCACCGTAACGGCTGCCTCGAACGCGGGCAGATCCTCGAGTTGGTCGAGGAATTCGCGCACCGTCAAGGTGTCTGCCGCAGGGGGGATGATCTCTCCCGTCGCAGTGTCAACCTGTTCGTGCCTCGCGTCGAGAAGGTCTTTGCCTACCTCCCTCATGACAGCGGCAGCATGGGCCAGGTCGGGGAAGATCGCGGAACGCTCCTTCTCGGTCTTGCGTCGCGCTCGTCCGATGAGGTCGTTGGCGATCAAGTGCACCAGCATGTCGACCGCGTCGTCCGCAGCAGTCTCGGTAAGGCGGCCCACTGCTGCGACGGTCGCGGCGCGCCGCTTCATCCTCTGCGTCTCTTGGTCTGCGGCGAACCGGGCGAGATGCGAAAGGCGTCGCGGGGAGAAGGCCCGGGTGTCGACGGGCTGCAGTTCTAGAGAGAGGACTTCGTTGTTCCGCTCGATGGCGCGCACGAGGTTCGCCCAGGCGGGCTTGCCGGGCCCTCGCTGCATCTCGGCCAGCGGCGACTTTCGTTCATCATCCGGGACTGCCGTCAGCCGATCGAGTTCGGACAGCTGGTCAGCGTACGGGGCCAAGAGCGCCTGCCACATACCTTGGTCGGCTTCCGCCCGTACCGATCGCACCAGGTCGGTGAGAGTGCGCTCGCCGGGCAGCTCGATACGTTGCTTCCGCAGCCAGTCAATTGCGCGCCGCAGGAGGGCCTTGACTCCTTCCTCCGTGAACGTGGCGCGGGACATCACCATGCTTTTCAGTGCGGCCTCGCCCTTGCTGTACGGCTTCCAGCCACATACCGACCTGATCTCCTGCGCATGCCGCCGCGTCAGCCCGTCGTGCGCGCCGTACACGGACAAGACCGCCATGCCGTCGCTGATGTCGAGCTGGGTCGCCAGGTGCTCCACGACCGGTCGCGGCAGGGAAGCAATCTCCTGGGGTTTGGGGAGCCGGCCCAGGGACCGCAGGCAGGTGAGCTGGATGGCGAAGCCCAACCGGTTCTGCGGCCCGCGTTTCTTCAGGATCAGTTCGGTCTCGGCCTCGGTGAGGTCGAAGAGAGCCAGCAGGCCGTCTGGCAGGTCTCCTTCGGGAATTGACGGGTAATCCCGGCCCAGGGGAAAGCTCGGGCTCGTGCTCATCTTGTACGCCTCGCTGCAAATCCGACTACGACGACGTGCAGATTCGAGGCATACGGTGCTACCAGTCAAACGGCTGCCTCCCCGGTACGGCGCCTAACACACGGTTCTGCAATCTTCGTCGTCGAAGAGATTTCGCCTGGTCCGATCCGGGGATACGCCGCTCCTGCGGCAGCTGGGACCACCTACGGTCCTCGGCCATGGAGAACGTATGGATCAAGCCGGGCGGGATTACCGATCCCGGCTACACCGACGATCAGCTCAGACGCGCGAGAACTTTCGCCGAGACGGACCTCCGGGCCTCCCGGGCACAGCTGGCGGCTCGCTTCGGCCTCGGTGACGTCTGCGCCGAAATCACCGACGGGTCGCCTCCAGGCGCAAGCCTCGCCTTGGAGCAGCTGGCCCAGCAGCTCGGGTACGCGACAGAGACACTGGAGCGATACCTGCGGGTTACCCGCCTCGCGGGAACCGCACTGCGCGAACGTCTGCTCGCCTCTGCCGTCCAGGTCCCATGGAGGTGCGTGACCACCGCCTGCGTCACCGACTCCCAAGAGCGTTCCCGACGTGTCAGTTTGCTGCTGGAACGACTCGACAGCGCGGAACGGGCGGGATGGCCCATGGCTCTGGATGCGGCGCAGTACCGCAGGGCATTGAGCCTGGCGGCCGGAGCGGAACCGCCCGGCGAGATTGTTGCGCAGCTCGACCGAGAAGAGGTCCGGGAGGCGCTCCTGGCCGAGCTGACGAAGAGTCCGGCGGCGGTGCTGGCCGTGCTGCGGGAACCTGCAGTGCGGGAGGTCCTGAAGGACAAGGGCGTCGCCCGCTATGTCCGCGCACAGATGCGACCGGCTCCCAGCCCGGACGAAGCCCTGCTCGACGAGCTCATCGGCAGTGACGAACGCGACCCGCACGCCGACTGGACCATCCGCTACTTCGGCCTGGCCCACAAGGCCAGGGAAATCCTGCTGCTCGGTCCTGAGGACTTCGCGAACGTCAACGACCCCGAAGTGTGGGAGTCCGTCGAGTCCATCCGTGACTCGGTCACTTCCTGGGCCGACCGGGTCTTGCAACAGCGACCCCGTACCATCCGACTCCTGACAGGAAAGTAGAAATCCATGCCCAGCGCCGCAGGCCGCTATTCGAACACCGTGCGCGACGTCCTCGACCGTGAAGCCCTCCGCTGCATCCTCGCCGGCGGGAGCGAGAATGAGCAGTTTGCCCGGCTTCAGGGGATCGTCCGATCCAAGGTCAAGGTGCTGTCGGCCGAGTACCACGCGGTCTTCGACCGCGCGGTGAAGTCGATGTGCACCACGTCCTTCAACAAGGTCACCAAAGAGATCCGAATCGCTGCCATGGCCGGACCGCCCGGCCCAACGCCCACCGAACCGACCCTTCAGGGCCCCGGCTGCGGTGCCACCCCCACCGGCCCGGACGAGGCGAGCGTTCCCGGTCCACGCGCCGGAGTCACCGACGAAAGGGTCGTCGCGAAGGTCGTGCTCGGCGAGGGCGGCGAACTGACGGAGAAGACCGCCCGGCAACTCGTGTTGCAGGACCTCGACCGCATCATCGACGTTCTTCCCCCACTCGCCGAACGCGATTTCAGAGAGGCCGACCGGCTCGACCAGCAGGCCAAGGAGTCCACTCAAGGAGCAAAAAGGCACCGAGCCCGCGGAAACCGCATCATCGCCCTGGTTGAACGCTACGACCGCCTGATCGCCGGCATCGACAACCTCCCCGGCATCTTCACCGTCGCAGACCTGCTCACGGAAGTCGGGCCGCAGGCCCTCGGCCTGGACGAGGACGACGCCGAACTCCTCCGCTACGCAGGTGCCCTGTGACCGAGTCTGCCTGGCACAAGGAGATCAAGGGCTGGGGTGTGGCCACCGAGATTCCCCTCGGCAACCGCCGCGCCGACTGCCAACTACGCTGCGGCAAGCGGGCTGAGGTACAAGCCCGCCCGCTTCCCCCCGGCGAAGTCGCCGGCCGGGAAGCGCACGCCGACTTGTGGTTCCTGGATTGCCGTGCCGCTCACCGCTCGCGGCGCCTGATGGTCTGGAGCGACCCACAGTTCGGCACACTGTTACGCTGGGAGCGGGCCTGGCAGGGGTTCGCCATCTCCAAGCGCCCCATCTTCCTCAACCTTGAGTTCGATCTGCGAACCGGACAGGGCACCTTCCTGGAGGTGACCGGCTGGACCTTCGACGGATACCGTGCCACGGGCACCGGCCAGATCCACACCGCGGCTTCCCTCCAGTCATGGATGCGCTACGGTCTCCCGCTCGCGGGCCACCAGGCAGTGGCGCTATGACCCTCTACCTCCTCCTCCGCCAGCGACACCGCACCGTCACGATCGAACTCGACGGCCTCCTGCAACAGCTGCCCGCCGAGTACCACCCCACCGGTCCGCTGGTGGGACGCATAGTGACCACCCCGGCCTTCCACGCCCAGTGTGTGTTCGGCGAGTGTCCAGTGCCGGTAGCCATGCCCCTACACCGCCCCACCGCTCGCACCGACCCACGGCTGATCGTCGTAGACGACCTGTCCGAGGAGTGGGTCATGGGCTTCCGAGTCCACTACCAGCAACAGCTTTACCGCATCACCGGCTTCTACCCGCGATAGTCCGCACCGCCGTCGCAAACCCCGGCACAACGGAATGCCACACGCTCTGGAGCGCATCCTCAGCACCGGCCTCGCCACTTCGCCCATGCGCATTGCGTGCTACGTGCGCGCCCTGACGCACGTTGGTCCGTCAGGGCGTCGCGCAGCATCCGTCAGCAGTGGGAGCCCTCTGGGACTTCCGATCCCGTCAACCTGACGAACATGAAACAGCTGAATGGCCATTCGCATAGGTCAGCAGCCACCAGCCACTCATCGCGGCAGGTCACCGCGCTGGCTGGTCTCTTCCGCGACATCTGATCTGCAGGACCCGGCGACTCTGGATTGAGCGTCACCAGCCCTTGGCGTTGCATCGTCACTCGCAGGCTTGACGCCGCCTGACCTGCCCAACGTGCTCCTGACAACCCATCAGAACGAGCGTCAAATGAGCGTCACGAGCGTCATTTCAGCGTCAAGATATCGCCCGTAACGCCCACACCGCACATAATGCGCACACGCAAAACCGCAGGTCAGGAGCCCTTCGCGACCGGCTCCAGGATGGCAACGCACTCCACATGGTGCGTCATCGGGAACAGGTCGAACGCCCGCAGGGTCCGTACCCGGTAGCCGCCGTCCCGGAAGTACGCCAGGTCGCGGGCCAGGGCGGCCGGGTCGCAGGCCACGTAGGCGATGCGGCGGGCTCCGAGGGAGGCCAGGTGCTTGACCGTGGCCTTGCCGGCGCCCGCGCGGGGCGGGTCGAGGACGATCAGGTCGCATTCGGTGATGCCCGTGCGCGGGAGGACCTGGTCGACCTTGCCGTGTTCGATGCGGACCCGGTCCAGGTCCTTCAGGTTGTGCCGGGCGTCCTCGACGGCGCGCTTGCCGGATTCGATGCCGAGGACTGCGCCCTTCTCGCCGATGCGCTGGCCGATGGCGCCGGCGAACAGGCCGACGCCGCAGTACAGGTCGAGGGCGGTGTCGTTCTTGCGGGGCAGCAGGCCCTGCATGACGGCGCGGACGAGGGTGTCGGCGGCCTGCGGGTGGACCTGCCAGAAGCCGCCGGAGCCGACCCGGTAGGTGCGGTCGTCGGCGCGTTCGCGGACGAAGGCACGGCCGTGCACCCGGTGGACGCCGCCGTCGCGTTCGTCGACGCGCATCACGGAGACCGGCTTGTCCAGCTCGACGAGCGGGAGGCGGGCGCCCGGGCGCGGGGTGAGGATGACCTGGCGGTCGTGGGAGCCGGTGGCGGCGATGGCCTCCACCGAGGCCATTCCCGGCCAGTCCCGCTTCTCGACGCCGAGCTCCGTGACGCCGGGGGCCGCGATCAGGCAGCGGTCGACGGGCTCCACGTCGTGGGAGCGGTGCTTGCGCAGGCCGGCCCGGCCGTCCTCGTCGACGGCGTACTGGACGCGGGTGCGCCAGGCCGGTACCTCGCCCGCCGGGAGCTTGTCGCCCTCGGCCGGCATGACGGTGCCGTCCCAGCCCGCCTCCTCGGGGGTGAGGCCCGCGAGGCGCTGGAGCTGTTCGGCGATGACCTCGCCCTTGAGGCGGCGCTGGGCGCCCGGCTTGGCGTGCTGCCAGTCGCAGCCGCCGCACTTGCCGGGACCGGCGTACGGGCAGGGCGCCTCGACCCGGTCCTTGGACGCCTCGACGATCCGGACCGCGTCGGCGCGCAGGAAGCGGGAGTCGCTCTCGCCCTCGGTGACCCTGGCGACGACCTTCTCGCCGGGGAGCGTGTGCCGTACGAACAGGACCCGGCCCTCGGAGGTACGGGCGATGCAGTGCCCGCCGTGTGCGACGGGGCCGACCTCGACCTCGTACTCCTCCCCGACCAGCGACGACGTGGGTTCGTTCTGCATGAGGGGGTGGCTCCAGAGCTCAAGAGGAAACGGCGGGGGGAAACGACGGGGCGGGACGGCGAAGAGGAACGGCCGGACAACAACCTACGATTCTACGTGGGTGTCGTCCGGCCGTTTACCACGAGCGGAACACGCGTGGGGCGGGGAGGAGCGGTCAGACCTTGCTGCCGGGTTCCTTGGGCCTGCGCTCCACGGGACCGCGGCGCACCGAGCCCGGCGCGTTCCACTCGGCGCGCTTCCTGGCGCGCTTCTTGGCCGCCTCGGAGGACTCCAGCTGGTACGGCACGGAGGTCACCATCACGCCCGGGGTGAACAGCAGCCGCCCCTTGAGGCGCAGGGCGCTCTGGTTGTGCAGGAGGTGCTCGTACCAGTGGCCGACCACGTACTCCGGGATGTACACGCTCACGACGTCGCGCGGGCTCTCCCGGCGCAGGCCCTTCACGTAGTCGATGACCGGGCGGGTCACCTCGCGGTACGGGGAGTCGAGGATCTTCAGCGGGATGTCGATGCCGCGCCGCTCCCAGTCGTCCTTGAGCGCCTTGGTCTCGGACGGGTCGACGCTGATGGAGAGCGCCTCCAGCCGGTCGGAGCGGATCAGCTTGGCGTAGGCGAGGGCACGCAGCGTGGGCCGGTGGAGCTTGGAGACCAGGACGATCGAGTGGACCCGGGAGGGCCGGATCGTCTCGTCGGACGGGGTCTCGTCGGCGGCGATCTCCTCGGCGACCCGGTCGTAGTGCCGGCGGATCGCGGTCATCGTCCCGTAGAAGATCACCATGCCGAGCAGGGCGACCCAGGCGCCGTGGGTGAACTTGGTGGCGAGCACGACGACGAGGACCAGGCCGGTGAAGAACGCCCCGAAGGTGTTGATCGCACGGGAGCGCATCATGTGGCGGCGCTTGGCCGGGTCCTTCTCCGTCGCCAGGTGGCGGTTCCAGTGCCGGACCATGCCGGTCTGGCTGAGGGTGAAGGAGACGAACACGCCGACGATGTAGAGCTGGATGAGGCGGGTGGAGTCCGCTCCGTAGACCCAGGTCAGCAGGATCGCCGCGCCGGCCAGCAGCACGATGCCGTTGGAGAAGGCGAGCCGGTCGCCGCGGGTGTGGAGCTGCCGGGGCAGGTAGCGGTCCTGCGCGAGGATCGAGCCGAGCAGCGGGAAGCCGTTGTACGCGGTGTTGGCGGCCAGGAAGAGGACGAGTGCGGTGGCGGCCGCGAGGGCGACGAAGAGGAACGTGCCCTCGCCGAAGACGGCGGCCGCGACCTGCGAGATCACCGGGTCCTGGACGAAGCTCGCACCGACCGGGACGCCGTGGTCGATCAGGTCCTTGGCCGGGTTCTCCGCCATCTTCACGTCGGTGGCCATGGCCAGGCCGATGATGCCGCAGAACATGGTGACGGCCAGCAGGCCCATCATCGCGAGGGTGGTGGCGGCGTTCTTGCTCTTCGGCTTGCGGAAGGCGGGCACGCCGTTGCTGATCGCCTCGACGCCGGTGAGGGCGGCACAGCCGGAGGAGAAGGCCCGCAGCAGCAGGAAGACCAGCGCGAAGCCGGCCAGCCCCTGGTGCTCCGGCCTGATCTCGTAGCCCGAGGTCGGGGCGTGCATGGTGTCGTCGAGGACCAGGCCCCGGAACGCGCCCCAGGCGATCATGATGAAGACGCCGGCCACGAAGAGGTACGTGGGGATGGCGAAGAGCTTGCCGGACTCCTTGACGCCGCGCAGGTTCATCAGCGTCAGCAGCACGATGGCCGCGATCGCGCACATCGTCTTGTGCTCGACGACGAACGGGATCGCCGACCCGAGGTTCTCCACCCCGGAGGAGATCGACACGGCGACGGTCAGCACGTAGTCGACCAGCAGCGCGCTGGCCACGGTCAGGCCGGCCTTGGGGCCGAGGTTGGTGGTGGCGACCTCGTAGTCGCCACCACCGCTCGGGTAGGCGTGCACGTTCTGCCGGTACGAGGCGACGACCGTGAACATCAGCACCACGACGGCGAGCGCGATCCAGGGGCTGAAGCTGTAGGCCGACACGCCCGCGATGGAGAGCACCAGGAGGACTTCTCCGGGCGCGTACGCCACCGAGGACAGCGGGTCGGACGCGAAGACGGGGAGTGCGATGCGCTTGGGGAGGAGCGTTTCTCCCAGCTTGTCGCTGCGCAGCGCCCGCCCGATCAGGATCCGTTTGGGCACGTCGGTCAGTTTGGACACGCTGAGGATCGTAAGCGTTCCGTATGGGCCTCACGGGACCTGTCGGGCGCGTGGCCTCGCAATCTCCTGCGCTCGGCGGAAGGAGCCGCGAAATCCTTAACGAAATCCTTGCGCCCGGGGCAGGCCCCGGGCAACCGAACCCTTTGAGCCGTTACACCCGGAATCCGCCGGGGACGGCCCCGCGCTCAGGCATCCGCGAACAGGGCGCTGTAGCCGTTGAGCGCGGGCTGGCCGCCGAGGTGGGCGTAGAGGACGGTGGAATCGCGGGCGATCTCGCCGCGCGCCACCAGGTCGACGGTGCCGGCCATCGACTTCCCCTCGTACACCGGGTCGGTGACCATGCCCTCGGTGCGGGCGGCCAGGCGCATCGCGTCGAGGGTGGTGTCGTCGGGGATGCCGTACGTGCCCGCGTGGTAGCGCTCGTCCAGTTCGACGTCCTCGACGGTGATCTCCCGGCGCACCCCGATGAGCCGGGCGGTGCCGGCCGCGATCCGGGCGATCTGCTCGCGGGTACGAGTGGGTTCGGCGGAGGCGTCGATGCCCAGGACGCGCCGCGGACGGCCGCCCGCCTCCTCGATCGCGGCGAAGCCCGCGACCATGCCGGCCTGGGTGGAGCCGGTCACCGAGCAGACCACCACCGTGTCGAAGAAGACGCCGAGCGCGCGCTCCTGCTCGGCGACCTCGTACGCCCAGTTGGCGAAGCCGAGCCCGCCCAGGGGGTGGTCGGAGGCGCCCGCGGGGATGGCGTACGGCCGGCCGCCACCCTCCTCGACCTCGCACAGCGCCCGTTCCCAGCTCTCCTTGACGCCGATGCCGAACCCGGCGCGCACCAGCCGGACGTCGGCGCCGGCGAGACGGCTGATGAGGATGTTGCCCACCTTGTCGTAGACGGCGTCGGGCCACTCGACCCAGCTCTCCTGGATCAGTACGCACTTGAGGCCGGCGCGGGCGGCGACCGCCGCGACCTGGCGCGTGTGGTTGGACTGGACGCCGCCGATGGAGACGAGGGTGTCGCAGCCCTTGGCCAGGGCGTCGGCCACGAGGTATTCGAGCTTGCGGGTCTTGTTGCCGCCGTAGGCGATGCCGGAGTTGCAGTCCTCCCGCTTGGCCCAGACCGCGGCGCCGCCGAGGTGGTCGGTGAGCCGGTCGAGACGGTGCACCGGCGAGGGACCGAAGAGCAGGGGGTAGCGGTCGTACGAGGAGAGGGAGGCGGATGCGGGCTCGGGTGTGGACGTGGGCGCGGGGGTGGGCGATGCGGCGTTCACGGGGCTCCCTTGGTCGGGGTGGGTGAGCTGCGGGGACGGGGGCGCGGGCGGTGTGGCGTCGGGGCGTTCGGGCCGGAGCCGGCCGGGCCGTTCGGACAATCAGGTCTGTTCGGCGGGTTCGGCCGGCTCGGCGGGTGCGGCGGGTGCGGCGGGTTCGTCGGCGAGTTCTTCCAGCGCACGCCAGATCTCGGCCGTGATCCGGGCCGCGGCCTCGGCGTCCCGTTCGGCGCACGCCTCGATCAGCCGGTCGTGCAGTTCGGCCGAGCCGTGCGCCGCGCTCGCCGTGCCGAACTGCCGCCACTCCAGACGTCGGATCAAGGGGGTGTACCGCTCGACGGTGGCGGCCACGGCGCGGTTGTCGCAGGCGGTGACCAGGACCTCGTGGAGCCGGTCGTCGGCGCGCAGCGCCTCGGCGACGTCACCGCGCCCGGTCGCGTCCCGGAAGCGGTCGTTGGCCTCGCGCATCGCGGTGACGTCCGCGTCCGTGAGACGGGGCACCGCGGTCCTGGCGGCCAGTTCCTGCATGGCCCGTACGACCGCCGCCGCGTCCCGGACGTCGCGCGGCACCAGCCGGGTCACCCGGGTGTAGCTCTGCGGCTTGGACTCGACGAGGCCCTCGCCGGAGAGCCTGGACAGCGCGTCGCGGACCGGGGCCCGGGAGAGGCCGAGGCGTTCGGCGAGATCCGCGTCGCGGACGGGGGCGCCGGGCGGGATGTCGCCGCGGACGATGGCGTCGCGGATCGCCTCGTACGCGGTGTCCCGCAGCAGGGTCCGTCGGACGGGTCGCAGAGTCTCCATGAACTGACATGTTAGATGTCTGTTCGGGTCGCGCTCAAGACCCCGCCCCATGCGGAAAGCCCTTCGTGTCCGGGGCCCCGGCTCCCGCGCGGCGAAAGCGCACTCGGATGAGGTCTCGCACTCCGGGCCGCATAAGCTCATCCTGGGCAACGGGACGAACCGTTGCCCCGTTGTTTGCCCGGCAAGCTGAGAAAGAAGTGTGAGCAGGGTGTTTTCGCAGGTCAGCCGGACGACCAGGAGTGCGAGGTAGGCGCAAGGTGCACATCGTCATCATGGGCTGCGGGCGAGTAGGAGCCGCTCTCGCGCAGACCCTGGAACAGCAGGGGCACACGGTCGCCGTCGTCGACCAGGACCCCACGGCGTTCCGCCGCCTCGGATCCGGGTTCGGCGGACGACGCGTCACGGGTGTCGGCTTCGACCAGGACACCCTCCGCGAGGCGGGTATCGAGGAGGCCGGTGCGTTCGCCGCGGTGAGCAGCGGCGACAACTCGAACATCATCGCCGCCCGGGTGGCCCGCGAGATGTTCGGCATCGAGAACGTCGCGGCGCGGATCTACGACCCCCGGCGCGCCGAGGTCTACCAGCGGCTGGGCATCCCCACGGTCGCCACCGTGCGCTGGACCGCCGACCAGATGCTGCGCAGGCTGCTGCCGTCGGGCGCCGAGCCGCTGTGGCGGGACCCGAGCGGCGGTGTGCAGCTCGCGGAGGTGCACACCACGCCGTCCTGGATCGGCCACAAGATCAGCACGCTCCAGGAGGAGACGGGCGTCCGCGTCGCGTTCCTCACCCGGCTGGGCGAGGCCATCCTGCCCACCTCGCAGACGGTTCTGCAGGAGGGCGACCTGGTCCACGTGATGATGCGTACGGACGAGATCGCGAAGGTCGAGGCGGCCTTCGCCGAGGGTCCTGAGGAGGGCGGTCACTGATGCGTGTCGCGATTGCCGGGGCCGGTGCGGTGGGGCGTTCCATCGCGGGCGAGCTGCTGGAGAACGGGCACGAGGTGCTGCTCGTCGACAAGGCGCCGACCGCCATCTCGGTGGAGCGGGTGCCGATGGCCGAGTGGCTGCTGGCCGACGCCTGCGAGATCACCTCGCTCGACGAGGCGGCGTTGCAGCGCTGCAACGTCGTGATCGCCGCGACCGGGGACGACAAGGTGAACCTGGTCGTCTCGCTGCTCGCCAAGACCGAGTACGGCGTGCCGAGGGTGGTCGCCCGGGTCAACAACCCGAAGAACGAGTGGCTGTTCAACGAGGCATGGGGCGTCGACGTGGCGGTCTCCACGCCGCGGCTGATGTCGGCGCTGGTCGAGGAGGCGGTGAGCGTCGGCGATCTGGTCCGGCTGCTGCGCTTCAGCCACGGCGACGCCAACCTGGTCGAGCTGACGCTGCCGCCGGAGTCGGCGCTGGCAGGCACCCGGGTCGGTCAGGTGGCCTGGCCCGAGGACACCTCGCTGGTCACCATCATCCGCGGGCAGCGCGTGCTGACGCCGAGCACCGAGGAGACCCTGGAGGCCGGTGACGAGCTGCTGTTCGTGGCCGCGCAGGCGCGCGAGGAGCAGTTGGAGGACCTGCTGTCGGTGCGCCGGGGCGACGGTTCGGACGACTGACCGCGTACGACCGACGGGAGGGCCCGGACCGTGTGACACGGTCCGGGCCCTCCCGTCGGTCGTCGTGCGGGACGCGTGACGTCCCGGTGCCTCAGTACTCCCGGTACTCCCCGTCGCGGGCCGCGGCGGCCGCTGCCGCCTCTCGCTCCTTCTCGGCCTTGCGCTCCTTCTCGGCCCGCTCCTCGGCCTCCATCTCGGCGAAGACGTCGATGGGCGGCGGCGCCTTGGCAAGGAAGACCCAGGTCAGATAGACCGCGAGGAGGAACGGCGGGATCTTCAGGGCGACCAGGACCCAGCCGAACTGGGTCGTGTCGGCCCACCAGTACAGCGGGAAGAGGATCGCGCACTTGGCGAGCAGGATCAGTCCCCAGGCATAGCTGGCCTTGGCGTACGCCTTCTTGCGGCCGGGGTTCCTGGTCCGCCAGGAGAGGTTCTCCTTGAAGACCGGGCCCAGGATCAGGCCGATCAGCGGCACCCCGGCGAGGGTGGTGATCAGATAGGCGAGCGCCAGGCCGAGCGTGTAGAGCATGCCCGGCAGATAGAAGTCCTTGGCGTTGCCCGTCATCTTCGCGAAGGCCACGCCGAAGGCCACGCCGAAGACGCCGCTGAAGGCGTGCTTGACGGTGTCCTTGCGGATCAGCCGGACGACGACCAGGGCCAGGGAGACCGCCAGGGCCGCGACGGCCGAGGCGGTCAGATCCTTGTTGATCGTGAAGACGGTGACGAACAGCAGTCCGGGAACGACCGTCTCCACCATGCCCCGGACGCCGCCGAACGCCTCGAAGAGCGCGGCCTCCGTGACGGCCTTCGTATCGGCGTCCTGCGAGTCGGGGCGGGTGGTGGGGTCCGTGTCGGACGACGGCTTGTCGGAAGACGTCACCGGCTACTCCTTGCCGAGCGGTCGGAGTTCGTATTTGGGGTTGAACAGCACCCGGCGCCCGTGGCTCATGGCGATCCGGCCCGAGGCGATGAGCCTGCGGCCCGGTTCTATGCCCACGATGGAGCGCCGGCCCAGCCAGACGACGTCCAGCGGTGCGGTGCCGTCGAAGAGCTCCGCCTCCAGGGCGGGCACTCCGGCGCGCGGCCGCAGGGTGACGGTCCGCAAGGTACCAGTCACCTTCACGATCTGCCGGTCGGTGCATTCGGAGATCCGCGTGCAGCCCGAGGCCTGCGCGTCCTCCTGAAGCTCCTCGGACTCCAGGTCCTCCTGGGAGCTGGACAACCGGTCGAGCATCCGACGGAAGCGGCTCGACGGCTTGTCCGCCTTGCCCTGCTTCTCGGATCGGGGAACAGCACTCATACCCGAAGGGTACCGGTCCCGACTGCTCCGAGCGGGTGTCCCGGGTCTCACCCGACCGGGTGAGAAGCCCGGGTTCACCGCACGGCACGGAAGGGGCACGCGACGGGTCCGGCCCCGGGTCAGCCGCGCTCGAAGCGGTAGCCCATGCCCGGCTCGGTGACGAAGTGCCGGGGGTGCGAGGGGTCGGCCTCCAGCTTGCGCCTCAGCTGGGCCATGTAGACCCGCAGGTAGTTGGTCTCGGTGCCGTACGAGGGTCCCCAGACCTCCTGGAGCAGCTGCTTCTGGCTGACCAGCCGGCCGCTGTTGCGGACCAGGACCTCCAGCAGGTGCCATTCGGTGGGGGTGAGCCGCACGTCGCGTCCGTCGCGGTGGACCTTCTTCGCCGCGAGGTCGACGGTGAACCCCTCGGTCTCGACGAGCACCACGTCGTCGGAGCCCTGCTGTCCGACGGGTTCGGCCCGGCGCACGGAGGCGCGCAGCCGGGCGAGCAGCTCGTCCATGCCGAACGGCTTGGTGACGTAGTCGTCGGCGCCCGCGTCCAGGGCCTCGACCTTCTCGTCGGAGGTGTGGCGGGCGGAGAGCACCAGGATCGGCACCCTGGTCCAGCCGCGCAGCCCCTTGATCACCTCGACGCCGTCCATGTCGGGCAGTCCGAGGTCGAGGACGACGACGTCGGGGTGGCGGGTGGCGGCGAGCTGGAGGGCGGTCGCACCGTCGGGCGCCGCGTCCACCTCGTACTTGCGCGCCTTCAGGTTGATCACGAGGGCGCGTACGATCTGCGGCTCGTCGTCGACCACGAGCACCCGGGTCATGGGGGCCCTGCCTTTCTGCTGTACGGCGGTCTCCCCGGACCTCGTGGGGACCGGGGACTTCGTCGCGGGAATCGTGGGGTCGGGAATCATGGGGCGGGGTGCGCGGGCGCGGCGCGGGGTGCGCGGCACGGCGCGCGCCGGGTGCTCACGGGACGGTCCGCGCGGGCAGGCCGGGGCCGACCGGGACGTGCCCCGGCGCCGCCTTCAGGGTCAGCACCATCGTGAGGCCGCCGCCGGGGGTGTCCTCGGCGTCCAGGGTGCCGCCCATGGACTCGACGAAGCCGCGGGCCACGGCGAGACCCAGTCCGACGCCGACGCCGCGCGGGGCGTCGCCGTAGCGCTGGAACGCCTCGAAGATGCGTTCCTTGGCCTCGTCGGGGACGCCGGGGCCGCGGTCGGCCACCCGCAGTTCGACGCGTTCGCCGAGCGCGCTGGCGGCCACCGTGACGCGCTGCCCGGGAGGGCTGTACTTGACGGCGTTCTCGACGATGTTGGCGACGGCCCGTTCCAGCAGGCCGGGGTCGACCGCGACCATGGGCAGGCTCTCGGGCACGTCCAGGTCGGCGCTGTCCTCCGGTACGCCGCCGAGCGCCATCGGGACCACCTCGTCGAGGTCGATCTCGCGGATCAGCGGGGTGACGGTGCCGGTCTGGAGCCGGGACATGTCCAGGAGGTTGCCGACCAGGTGGTCGAGGCGGTCGGCGCCGTTCTCGATGCCCTCCAGCAGCTCGGCCTCGTCCTCGTCGGACCAGGCGACGTCGTCGGAGCGCAGGGAGCTGACGGCGGCCTTGATGGCGGCGAGCGGGGTGCGCAGGTCGTGGCTGACGGCGGCCAGCAGCGCGGTCCTGATCCGGTTGCCCTCGGCGAGCCGGCGGGCCTCCTCCGCCTCGTCGACCAGCCGCTGCCGGTCCAGTACGACGGCTGCCTGGGCGGCGAACGCGCCGAGCACCCTGCGGTCCTCGGCGGGCAGCACCCGCCCGGAGAGCGCGAGCGCCATGTGGTCACCGACGGGCATGTCCGCGTCGGCGTCCTCCGGCCGGGCCACCGGGCCCGGCCCGACGCTCCCGGCACACGTCCAGGGATCGACGTCGCTCGTGCGCTCCAGCAGGGCGACGGACTCCATGCCGAAGGTCTCGCGGACCCGGTCCAGCAACGCGTCCAGCGTCGTCTCGCCGCGCAGCACGCTGCCGGCCAGGAAGGAGAGGATCTCCGACTCGGCGCGCAGCCGGGCCGCCTGGTGCGTGCGGCGCGCCGCCAGGTCGACGACCGAGGCCACCGCGACCGCCACCGCGAAGAAGATCACGATGGCGACGAAGTTCTCCGGGTCCTGGACGGTCAGGGTGTGGGTGGGCGGCGTGAACCAGTAGTTCAGCAGCATCGAGCCCACCGCGGCCGACGCCAGGGCGGGCAGCAGTCCGCCGATCAGCGCGGCGCCCACGGTCAGGAAGAGGAAGAGCAGGACGTCGTTGGCGAGTCCGGGGCCGCTGTCCAAAGTGGCCAGGAGCAGCGTGAGGAGGGCCGGGCCGCCCACACCGACCAGCCAGCCCCAGATGATCCGGGCCCGGCCCAGCCGGGCCCCGCGGGCGATGGGCAGACCGCGCCCCTTGGCGACCTCCTCGTGGGTGACGATGTGCACGTCGAGGTCGGGTCCGGACTCGCGGGCCACGGTGGCGCCCACACCCGGTCCGAAGACGTACTGCCATGCCTTGCGGCGGCTGGAGCCGAGGACGATCTGCGTGGCGTTCACCCCGCGTGCGAATTCCAGGAGCGCCGACGGTATGTCGTCGCCGATGACGTGGTGGAAGGTGCCGCCGAGGTCCTCCACGAGGGTGCGCTGGACGGTGAGTTCCTTGGGCGAGGCCGAGGTCAGTCCGTCGCTGCGGGCGATGTAGACGGCGAGGATCTCGCTGCCCGAGCCCTTGGCCGCCATCCGGGAGGCGCGGCGGATGAGCGTGCGGCCCTCGGGTCCGCCGGTCAGGCCGACGACTATGCGTTCGCGGGCCTGCCAGGTGGTGCGGATGTTGTGTTCGCCGCGGTACTGCTGGAGGTACTCGTCGACCCGGTCGGCGACCCAGAGCAGGGCCAGCTCGCGCAGGGCGGTGAGGTTGCCGGGGCGGAAGTAGTTGGACAGGGAGGCGTCGATCCGGTCCGGCTTGTAGATGTTGCCGTGGGCCATCCGGCGGCGCAGCGCCTGGGGCGACATGTCGACGAGTTCCAGCTGGTCGGCCCTGCGGACGACCTCGTCGGGGACGGTCTCGCGCTGCCGTACGCCGGTTATCGACTCGACGACGTCGCCGAGCGACTCCAGGTGCTGGATGTTGACCGTGGAGATCACGTCGATGCCGGCCTGGAGGAGTTCCTCGACGTCCTGCCAGCGTTTGGCGTTGCGGGAGCCCGGCACATTGGTGTGTGCCAGTTCGTCCACCAGGGCGACGGCCGGGGCGCGTTCCAGGACGGCGTCGACGTCCATCTCGGTGAAGACGGTGGAGCGGTACTCGATCTCGCGCCGCCGGACCTGCTCCAGGCCGTGCAGCATGACCTCGGTGCGCGGCCGGTCGTGGTGCTCCACGAAGGCGACGACGCAGTCGGTGCCCCGTTCCACCCGTCGATGGGCCTCGGAGAGCATCGCGTACGTCTTGCCGACGCCGGGTGCCGCACCCAGGTAGATCCGAAGCTTGCCGCGTCCCATGGCCCCATTGTCTTCTGCGCGAGCGACTGCGTCCGATCCGGCAGTCGCTTCGACGCTACCCCGAGGATTCCCGGCGAATGGGACACGGGGGTGGGGCCGGGGACCGAATTGACAGGATTCTGACGCCCCGGCCCGGGCGGCGGGGCCGTCCCGCCGCGTCGCGGGCACCTCTCCCCCGCCCCGGCCGTCCCCCGCCCGCCGCCGGCAGGCGTGCCCCTCGCTCAGTTCTCGACGATGTGCCCGTCGCTCAGCTCCAGCACCCGGTCCGCCAGCCCCAGCAGCTGGGCGTCGTGGGTCGCCACCAGGGCGCTGACGCCCTCGCTCCGCACCACCGCCCGCAGCAGTTCCATCACCGCGAGCCCGGTCTCCGCGTCGAGCTGGCCGGTCGGCTCGTCCGCGATCAGCAGCGCGGGCCGGTTGGCGAGCGCCCGCGCGATCGCCACGCGCTGGCGCTGGCCGCCGGAGAGCTCGCCGGGGCGCTGGGCCGCGTGGTCGGCCAGGCCGACCAGGGAGAGCAGCAGGGCCACCCGTTCCTCGCGCTCGCGCGGATCCTCCTTGCGCAGCCGCATGGGCACGCCGACGTTCTCCGCCGCGGTCAGGATCGGGATCAGGCCGAACGACTGGAAGACGAAGCCGATCCGGTCCCGGCGCAGTTCCAGCAGTCCGTCCTCGCCGAGCTCGGCGAGGTCCGTGCCGTCGATGGTGATCCGTCCGCTGTCGGGGCGGTCGAGCCCGCCGAGCAGGTTGAGCAGGGTGGTCTTGCCGGAACCCGAGCGTCCCTTGAGCGCGACGAGTTCCCCCCGCGGCACCTCGAAGGACACCCCGCGCAGCGCGTGGACGGCTCCGGCGCCGGAGCCGTAGGAGCGGTGCAGGTCCTCGACCCGGACCATGGGCCCGCCGGTCGGTGCCTCGGCGACGGCGGTGCCACCCTGTCCGTCCGTACCCGTCCGGCCGTTGGTCTCGGTCATGTCTCTCCCCGTACGTGCGAGATCCCGTCGGCCGCCAGTATGTGCAATGGGTGCGGGCCGGACAATCGCCGGGGCGGTGACCGGCGATCGTCCGCCGCCGGTTTCCTGTCCGCCGGCACCGCTCCGGGCGGGAGGGGCGCGAGGGGTACGGGGCCCCGGGCGGAGCGGCGACAGGCCTCCACCCCATTACTGACTTCCCATCAATTCCCTTTGTTCGCAGGCTCGTACGGCTTCCTCATCGGAGCACTACCGCTTCCCGACAACTTCCTGACACCGGACGGCCAGCCTTGCCCGGGTCCACCGGGGCGCCCCGCCCCGTACCCGAAAGGCTGCGCGATGCCACGAAGAATCCTGTCCCGGCCGGCCGTCGGAGCCCTCGGGCTCGCCCTGGTCCTGTCGGCGGTCCCCGCCGCCGTCGCGGACGCCCGGGCCCCCGCCGCCGCCCCGGCCGGCACGGCCGCCCCGACGGTCCCGGAGCAGCGGGTGATGTCCCACCTCCGTGCCCTCCAGCGCATCGCCGACCGCAACGGCGGCAACCGCGCGCACGGCACGAAGGGGTACGCGGCCTCGGTGGCGTACGTGAAAAGGGCCCTGGACCGGGCCGGTTTCCGTACGGCGCTGGTGCCCTTCGTCCACGACGGCGTCCCCGGGCACAACCTGATCGCCGACTGGCCGGGCGGGGACCCGGACCACGTGCTGCTGACCGGCGCCCACCTCGACAGCGTCGCGGAGGGCCCGGGAATCAACGACAACGGCTCGGGGTCGGCCGCGGTCCTGGCCGCCGCCCTCCAGGTGGCCGAATCGGGGCTGAGGCCCGAGCGGCACCTCCGGTTCGCCTGGTGGGGCGCCGAGGAGCCGGGGCTGATCGGCTCCGCGGACTACGTGAAGAAGCTCTCCGCCACCGAGCGCCGCAGGATCGACGTCTACCTCAACTTCGACCAGACGGGCAGCAGGAACACCGACAAGTGGCTCGTGGTCCACGACGACGAGCACGGCGGGACCGAGGCCCGGCAGGCGTTCGAGGAGTGGTTCGCCGCGCGGGGCGTCCCCACCTTCGAGATCGGGGTCGGCGGCTCGGACCACGAGTCGTTCGGCGACGCGGGCATCCCGTCGTCCGGCTTCAGCACCGGCATCTCCGACTGCATCCACGAGGCGTGCGACGACCTCGCCAACGTGGATCCGGGGACGGAGAAGACCAGCACCGACGCCCTCGTGGGCGTGCTGTGGAAGCTCGCCGCCACCACTCCCCGGAACTGATCCCCCGAATCCCGCAGGAGACAAGACATGCGCAGACCGCTGAACCGGCGCCTCAAGGCCGCCCTCGTGGCCGCGGCCGTGAGCGGCGTCGCCCTGACCACGCTCCCCGCCTCGGCCGCCCCCGGCGGGCCGGGCGTCGGCGACCCGTACTTCCCCGACGACGGCAATCCGGGCTACGACGTGTCCCACTACGACGTCCGGATCGCCTACGACCCGGCGCGCCCGGACCGTCTGGACGGCGTCACCACCGTCACCGCCCGTGCCCTGCACGGTCTGGACCGCTTCGGCCTGGACCTCAAGGGCTTCGCCGTGGCATCGGTCGAGGTGAACGGCGCCCCGGCGAAGTCCTTCTCCCGGTCCGGCGCCCACGAGCTGGTCGTCACCCCGGCCCGCCCGGTCGCGAAGGGCTCGACGTTCGCGGTCCGGGTGGCGTACGCGGGCAGGCCCGACCCGGAGGGCTGGCACACCCTGCGCGACGGCGGCGCGTACGTCGCCGGCGAACCGCACTCGGCGACCTCCTGGTACCCCGCCAACGACCATCCGTCCGACAAGGCCACTTTCGCCCTGACCGCGACCGTGCCCGAGGGCTGGACGGTTGTCGGCAACGGCCTGCCGGGGCCGGTCACCACCGACCGCGGCGAGAAGACCTTCCGCTGGTCCGAGGACCGGCCGATGGCGACGTACCTGAGCACGGTCGCCGTCGACCGGTTCACCGTCCACCGCGGGCTGACGGCCGCCGGGACACCGGTGATCACCGCGTACGGCCGGGACACCGTCATCGATCCGGCGGCGGAGGCCGAGCAGACGGAGATCCTGGACTTCCTGACCACGAAGTTCGGCCCGTACCCCTTCTCGTCGGCGGGCGCCGTCCTCGTCGGTGCCACGAAGGAACCCACCGACGCCCCCCTCGCCCTGGAGACGCAGACCCGCCCCACGTACGGCGGCGGCATGCTCTTCGACGCCTCGGTGGTCCACGAGAACGCCCACCAGTGGTTCGGCGACAGCGTCTCGTTCAAGGACTGGCGGGACGGCTGCATTGCGGAGTGCTTCGCCCAGTACGCCGGGCAGTTGTGGGAGGAGCACAAGGGCGCCGACCTCGACGAGGACTACTACCGGTCCGAGGTCGGGGCGAGCGCGGACGACCCGTCGTTCTGGTCCGTCCGGCTCTACGACCCGGGCCCGGGAAGGGAGTTGGACCCCGCGCTGTACTCCAAGGGTTCGCTGATGCTGCACGCCCTGCGGCGCACGGTGGGCGACGGGGCGTTCTTCGGGATGCTCAGGACCTGGACTCGCGTCCACGCCCACGGCAACGCCTCGTTCCGGCAGTTCGAGGCGCTGGCCGCGAAGGTCTCGGGCAAGGACCTCCGGGGCTTCTTCGCGGCGTGGGTGGACGGCACGGTCGTCCCGCCGCGGAAGTACCTCTACCCCGGCTCCCTGGGCACGCCGGGGCGGTGAACGGGCGGGCGGGGCGCGGGGATCCTTCCCCGCGCCCCGCTGCTCGCGCGCGTCCTCAGCCTCCGTTCACCAGCCGGTCGAGGGCAATGTTGAGCCGGAGGACGTTGACCCTCGGCTCCCCGACGAAGCCGAGGATCCGGCCGTCGGTGTGCTGCTCGACGAGCTTCTCCACCCGGTCGACGGGCAGGTGGTTGCGCTCGGCCACCCGGCGTACCTGGAGCCGTGCGTACTGCGGGGAGATGTCCGGGTCGAGGCCGGAGCCCGAGGAGGTGACGGCGTCGGCCGGCACGTCCGAGGGGCTGACGGGGTGGCCGGGGACGGAGTTGTCCTTCACGACGGCGGCCTTGGCGGCGGTGACCTGGTCGACGAGTTCCTCGCTGTCGCCGGAGCGGTTGGTCGCGCCGGACAGGAGCAGCTTGTACCGGGTGTTGACGCTGTTGGTGCCCAGGCCGTCGGAGGGGCGCGGCTGGAACCACTTGAGGTCCGGGGCCGCGGTCTCCTGTCCCTTCTCCAGCGGGAGGTCGTAGCGCTGGCCGATGAGTTCGGAGCCGACGACCTCGCCGTTCGCGGTGATCTCGGAGCCGTTGGCCCGGTCGGGGAAGACGCCCTGGGCGACGCCGGTGACGGCGAGCGGGTAGAGCACGCCGCAGACGACGGTGAGGACGAGCAGGGCGCGCAGCCCGGCCCAGAGCAACCGGGCGGTGTTTGCTACGGAGTTGTTCATGGCAGGTCAGCCGATTCCTAGATTCAGTGCAGCCCGGGTACGAGGGAGATGATCATGTCGATGATCTTGATGCCGATGAACGGGGCGACCAGTCCGCCGAGTCCGTAGATCCCGAGGTTGCGCCGGAGCATCGAGTCGGCGCCGCTGGGCCGGTAGCGCACGCCCTTCAGGGCGAGCGGCACCAGGGCGACGATGATCAGCGCGTTGAAGATCACCGCCGAGAGGATCGCGGACTGGGGCGAGGACAGCTGCATGATGTTGAGCCTGTCCAGGCCCGGGTACACCACGGCGAACATCGCGGGGATGATCGCGAAGTACTTCGCGACGTCGTTGGCGATGGAGAAGGTCGTCAGCGCGCCCCGGGTGATGAGCAGTTGCTTGCCGATCTCGACGATCTCGATCAGCTTGGTGGGGTTGGAGTCCAGGTCCACCATGTTCCCGGCCTCCTTGGCGGCCGAGGTGCCGGTGTTCATGGCCACCCCGACGTCCGCCTGGGCGAGGGCGGGGGCGTCGTTGGTGCCGTCGCCGGTCATGGCGACGAGCTTGCCGCCCGCCTGTTCGCGCTTGATGAGGGCCATCTTGTCCTCGGGCGTGGCCTCGGCGAGGAAGTCGTCGACGCCGGCCTCCTCGGCGATGGCCTTGGCGGTCAGCGGGTTGTCACCCGTGATCATGACCGTCCTGATGCCCATCCGGCGCAGCTCGGCGAATCGTTCCCGCATGCCCTCCTTGACGACGTCCTTGAGGTGGATGACGCCGAGGACCCGGGCGCCGCGCCCGTCCTCCACGGCCACCAGCAGCGGTGTGCCGCCCACCGAGGAGATCGTGTCGGTGAGTTCCTGCGCCTCCCGCGCGACGGTGCCGCCACGTTCCTCGACCCAGGCGACGACCGAGCCGGTCGCCCCCTTGCGGACCTTGCGTGCGTCCACGTCGACGCCGGACATCCGGGTCCGGGCGGTGAAGGCCACCCACTCGGCGCCGGACAGCTCGCCCCGGTGGCGTTCGCGCAGCCCGTACCTCTCCTTGGCGAGCACGACGATCGAGCGGCCCTCCGGCGTCTCGTCGGCGAGCGAGGACAGCTGGGCGGCGTCGGCCAGTTCGGCCGCGGTCGTGCCCTTCACGGGTACGAACTCGGCGGCCTGCCGGTTGCCGAGGGTGATGGTGCCGGTCTTGTCGAGCAGCAGCGTCGACACGTCCCCGGCGGCCTCGACGGCACGCCCCGACATCGCGAGGACGTTGCGCTGGACGAGGCGGTCCATGCCGGCGATGCCGATGGCGGAGAGCAGCGCGCCGATGGTGGTCGGGATCAGGCAGACCAGCAGCGCGGTCAGCACGATCATCGACTGTTCCTGCCCGGCGTACACCGCGAAGGGCTGGAGGGTGACGACGGCGAGCAGGAAGACGACGGTGAGGGAGGCGAGAAGGATGTTCAGCGCGATCTCGTTGGGCGTCTTCTGCCGGGCGGCGCCCTCGACCAGGGCGATCATGCGGTCGATGAAGGTCTCGCCGGGCCTGGTGGTGACCTTGACGACGATGCGGTCGGAGAGCACCTTCGTGCCCCCGGTGACGGCGCTGCGGTCGCCGCCGGACTCCCGGATGACGGGGGCGGACTCGCCGGTGATCGCGGACTCGTCCACGCTCGCGACGCCCTCGACGACGTCTCCGTCGCCCGGGATGATGTCGCCGGCCTCGCAGACCACCAGGTCACCGACGCACAGCTCGGTGCCGGGCACCCGCTCCTCGTTCCCGCCGGTCAGCCGCCGCGCGACGGTGCCGGTCCTGGCCCTGCGCAGTGTGTCGGCCTGCGCCTTGCCGCGTCCTTCGGCGACCGCCTCCGCCAGGTTGGCGAAGATCGTGGTCAGCCACAGCCAGGCCGCGATCGCCCAGCCGAACCACTCCCCCGGCTCCAGGCACGCCAGCACGGTCGTGAACACCGAGCCGACCAGTACCACGAACATCACCGGGGACTTGGCCATCACCCGGGGGTCGAGCTTGCGCACGGCGTCGGGCAGGGACCGGACCAGCTGCGCGGGGTCGAACAGGCCCCCGCCGACGCGTCCTTGGCCCCGCTGTTCCGCGGGCGCGTCCCGGTGCGGTGCCCGGGTGGGGGTGACGGTGGACACCGGGTCCTCCTGTTCCGTACGAGTGATCATGACGCCAGCCCTTCGGCGAGCGGTCCCAGCGCGAGCGCCGGGAAGTAGGTGAGACCGGTGATGATCAGGATTGTGCCGGCCAGCAGGCCGCTGAACAGCGGCCGGTGCGTGCCCAGGGTTCCCGTGGTGACCGGTACGGGTTTCTGCTCAGCGAACGAGCCGGCCAGCGCGAGGACGAACACCATCGGCAGGAACCGGCCGAGCAGCATCGCGAGGCCGATCGTGGTGTTGAACCACTGCGTGTCCGCGCTCAGCCCGGCGAACGCGGAACCGTTGTTGTTCGCGCCCGAGGTGTAGGCGTAGAGGACCTCGGAGAAGCCGTGCGCGCCGGAGTTCAGCATCGAGTGGGGCGGGGTGGGCAGTGCCATCGCCGCGGCGGTGAAGCAGAGCACCAGCGCCGGGGTGATCAGGATGTAGCAGGCGGCGAGCTTGATCTCGCGGGTGCCGATCTTCTTGCCGAGGTACTCGGGCGTGCGGCCGACCATCAGTCCGGCGATGAACACGGCGATGACCGCCATGACCAGCATGCCGTAGAGGCCGGAGCCGACCCCGCCGGGCGCGATCTCGCCCAGCTGCATGCCGAGCATGGTGATGCCGCCGCCGAGACCGGTGTACGAGGAGTGGAAGGAGTTCACCGCGCCGGTGGAGGTGAGTGTGGTGGCCACGGCGAAGATCGACGAGCCGGCGATCCCGAACCGGGTCTCCTTGCCCTCCATCGCCCCGCCCGCGATGTCGAACGCGGGGCCGTGGTGGGCGTATTCGGCCCACATCATCAGGGCGGTGAAGCCCAGCCAGATGGTGGCCATGGTGCCGAGGATCGCGTAGCCCTGCTTGAGCGAGCCGACCATCCGGCCGAAGGTGCGGGTCAGCGCGAAGGGGATGACCAGGATCAGGAAGATCTCGAAGAGGTTGGACAGGCCGTTGGGGTTCTCGAACGGGTGGGACGAGTTGGCGTTGAAGTAGCCGCCGCCGTTCGTGCCCAGTTCCTTGATGACCTCCTGGGAGGCCACCGCACCGCCGTTCCACTGCTGCGAACCGCCGGTGAACTGCCCGACCTCGTGGATGCCGGAGAAGTTCTGGATCACGCCGCAGGCGACGAGCACCAGGGCTCCGACCACCGCGATCGGCAGCAGGATCCGCACGGTGCCACGCACCAGGTCGGCCCAGAAGTTGCCGAGTTCACCGGTGCGGGACCCGGCGAAGCCCCGTACCAGGGCCACCGCGACGGCTGTGCCGACGGCGGCCGAGACGAAGTTCTGCACGGCCAGGCCGCCGGTCTGCACGACGTGGCCCATGGCCTGTTCGCCGGAGTACGACTGCCAGTTGGTGTTCGCGACGAAGGACGCCGCCGTGTTGAACGCCTGGTCCGGGTCGATCGAGACGAAGCCGAGCGAGCCGGGCAGGGCGCCCTGGAGCCGCTGGAGCAGGTACAGGAAGAGGACGCTCACCGCGGAGAAGGCGAGCACACCCCGCAGATACGCGGGCCAGCGCATCCGGGTGTTCGGGTCGACGCCGATGGCCCGGTAGATCCACTTCTCGACGCGGAGGTGCTTCTTCGAGGAGTAGACGCGGGCCATGTGGTCGCCGAGCGGGCGGTACACCAGTCCCAGCGCCACGACGAGCGCGAGGACCTGGAGCACACCGGCGAGGACGGGGCTCATATCGTGCTCAGAACCTCTCCGGGTACAGAAGGGCGAGGACGAGGTAGCCCAGCAGGGCGGCGGCCACGGCGAGGCCGACGACGTTTTCGACGGTCACAGCCTGGCCACCCCCTTGGCGACCAGAGCCACCAGCGCGAACACCGCGATCGTGGTGACGACGAAGGCCACATCGGCCATCGTGTGCTCCTAGATGAGGTACGGATTTCTCTGACCTCTTGAGCAAACCTCCCGCCGCAGCCGCTCCGGCCTGCGTTGATGGCTTCCTTACGGGGAACGGCGGGCCTTTGACGGCGCGCATACGTGGCCGATACGCGCCCCATACACGCGCCTTCCGCACACCGCCGGTCCTCCGTTCCCGGACGCGGAACGGCCGGTGGGCCGCACCCCCTCGAAGGGGATGCGGCCCACCGGCCGAAGCCGTGCCGGGCGGCTGCCCGGCCCTGCTCAGCGCACCTCGGTGATCTCGGGGCCGCGCTGGAGCCGGCCCATGTCACCGGAGAACCTGGAGCTCTCCTGGTCCTCCTGCTGGACGCCCTCGGGCACCATCTGGGCGTCGTTGGGCAGCTTGAGGACGATCGGGTCGCGCGGGGCCATCGGGCCCTCGCCACGGACGACCACGGTGTCCCGGAAGATCGTCTCCAGCAGCCCGGCGGCCTCCGGCTGGACGGCGCCCTGGCCGGAAATGACTCCGCGCAGGAACCAGCGGGGTCCGTCGACACCGACGAACCGCACCAGCTGCACGCCGTTCGTGCCGTCCGGGAGCTGTACGGGCACCTGGGCACGCAGCTCCCAGCCCAGCGGACCCTCGACCTCGTCGATGATCCCGCCCTGCTGGGTGATGCCGGTGGCGATCTCCTCACGGACCTCGCCCCAGATGCCCTCCTTCTTGGGGGCGGCGAAGGCCTGCAGCTGGATGGCGCTGTCGCGCAGCACCACGGTCGCGGCGACGATCGCGTCACCGGCCACCTCGACGCGCAGCTCCATGCCCTCGACGCCGGGCACGAAGATGCCGCCCAGGTCGACCCGGCCCTCGCCGGGCTGGGAGACCTCGGAGACGTCCCACGGCCCGTCCGGCCGCGGTGCCGGCGGGAGATTCACCCGCTGCGGGCCGCTGTCGGCCCCGTCCGCGTCATCGAGCTCGTCGACGACCTGCTCGGCCTCGCGCGCTTCGCCCGCCACGTCCTCGGCGGAACCACTCTTCTTGCGACGTCCGAACACGTCACTGTCCTTCCCGGTCGGGTACGACCGAAGCGTAGCTGTTCCCGCCCCGGGTGATCCCGTCCCCGACACCATCGACATCACCGGAAGCATGTCCTCCGGTGGATCCGAAGCCTCCGGCGCCGCGAGCCGAGCCGGGAAGCTCCGCCACCTCGTGGAAGCGCACCTTCTCGACCTGCTGGACAACCAGTTGGGCAATCCGGTCGAACCGGTCGAACCGCACGGGCTCACGCGGGTCGAGATTGATGACGATCACCCTGATCTCTCCACGGTACCCGGCATCAACCGTCCCCGGGGCATTCACCAGGGCGACTCCGCAGCGGGCCGCGAGGCCGGAGCGCGGGTGCACGAACGCGGCGTACCCGTCGGGCAGCGCGATCGCCACGCCGGTGGGCAGCACCGCCCGCTCGCCCGGAGCGAGTTCGACGGCCTCGGTGGTCACCAGATCGACTCCGGCGTCGCCCGGGTGCCCGTAGGCCGGAATCGGCACTTCCGGGTCGATCCGGCGGATCAGTACGTCCACGGGGTGGCGCATCAGGGGTTCACCTCGAATGCACGGGCGCGCTTGACCTGGTCGGGGTCGGCCATCGCGGCCCGGATCTCGGCCGGGCGGCCGTTCTCGATGAAGTGGTCGACCTTGACCTCGATGAAGAGGGCCTCGGCTCGGACCGCCACGGGCCCGTCCGGGCCGCCGATCCGGCCGGTCGCCCGTGAGTAGATCTTCCGGCCGTGCACCGCGACGACCTCGGCGTCGAGGTGCAGCACGGTGTCCACCGGCACCGGGCGCACGAAGTCGGTCTCCAGCCGTCCGGTCACGGCGATCACCCGCAGCAGCCAGTTCAGCGAGCCGAGCGTCTCGTCCAGCGCGGTGGCCAGGATGCCGCCGTGCGCCAGTCCCGGGGCGCCCTGATGGGCGGCCTGCACGGTGAACTCGGCGGTGACGCGGACACCGTCGCCGGCCCGCGTCTGGAGGTGCAGCCCATGCGGCTGCCCCTCTCCGCAACCGAAACAGTGTTCGTAGTGCGCACCGAGGAGTTCGCCCGGGGCCGGGGCTTCGGGATGCCGGACCGGTTTCACCGCGTCGGCCGGGGGCTTCAGGGCCTCAGATGTTCCACTCACAGGCGCAGACCTTACCCGCGCGGCTGTCCGCGGGCCGCACCGTGCCAAGCTTGGGACCATGCAGCCTTCCCCGCCGCCTTTCGACGAACGACTGACCGCGCCCCGCTCCTGGTGGCTCATCGCCTTCCTGGTCGGCATCGCCTGCGCCCTGATGCTGCTACCGCTGGGCACCGTGCCGCTGCTGGCCGGTCTGGTGGGCGGCACGGCCCTGACGGCGGTCGCGGTCAGCTCCTACGGTTCGGCCAGGGTCCGGGTGGTGGGGGGCGCCCTGGTGGCGGGCGACGCGCGGATCCCGGTGACGGCGCTCGGCGAGGCCGAGGTGCTGGAGGGGGAGGAGGCGCGCGCGTGGCGCTCGTACAAGGCGGACACCCGCGCGTTCATGCTGCTGCGCAGCTACATCCCGACGGCGGTCCGGATCGAGGTCACCGACCCGCAGGACCCGACTCCGTACGTCTATCTGTCCACCCGTGAGCCGCAGGCCCTGGTGGCGGCGCTCACGGCCGTACGGGCGTAGCCGCCGGGCGGAACCCGCCGGGCCCTTCCAGGGCCCGGCCGCGGCCGTCGCACGCCCTTCCCGGCGTGCCCGGGCCGGCCCGGGGCCCTCAGCCCTCCAGCTCGCCCCGGATCACCTCGTGCGGGTGCTGCGGCTGCTCCAGTGGGGGCAGCGCCGGCAGCCGGTCCCAGGGGACCTGGCGCTCGCGCAGGTCCTTCCTGACCCGTTCGGCGAGCTTCCTGGTGTCGCGCCGGTTCATCACCGCGCCGACGGCGGCGCCGATCATGAAGGGCATCAGGTTGGGCAGGTCGCGCACCATGCGTTTCATGATCTGCTGGCGCAGCTCGCGCTTCATCTGGCCGCCCAGCGCCGCGTTCACCGTCATGGGGCGGCTGACGTCGATGCCGCGTTCCTCCGTCCAGGAGGTGAGGTAGGCGCCGGAACGCTGGACGAGTCCGCCCGGCGGGCGCAGCCCGTAGACCTCGTGCAGCTCGGCGACGAGCTTCATCTCTATCGCGGCCACCCCGGTGATCTCCGCCGTCAGCTCGGCGAGCATGACGGGCGGTACGGGCATCATGGCCGCCGCGCCGATACCTGCGCCGACGGCGGCGGTGCCCTTGCTCGCGCCCGCGATGAGCTTGTCCGCGAGTTCCTCCGGCCCCAGGCCGGGGAACTGCCTGCGCAGTGTGGCGAGGTCGCGCACGGGGACGCGGGGAGCGGTCTCGATGATCAGATCGGCGATGTGGCCGATCACCGCCTTGGCGCTCTCCCCGCTCCTGCGCACACCTCGTTTCATCGAATTCAGACGGCCTGCCCCGGTCACGGGCTCCGTCCTGCCGATCCGTTCGACCCCTCCGGCCGGGCCGGCTCCTTCGGTCGCCATGACCGCCGGGGCCGCTTCGAGCGAGGCCGGTCGGCCCCGCCCGTCGTCCCACCCGTCCGGGGAGTGCGGCAGGGCGGACCGCTCGGCGGACGCTGTCGCGCCCTCTGCCGGGCCTGTGCCGCCCTGATGCGTCTCCGACGACCTCTTGCGCCGCAAGCGTCGCTTCCGGAAGGGTGTGTCGCCTGCCACGGTCGGCGCGACCTAGTCGCAGTCGCGGCAGATCGGCTGGCCGTTCTTCTCGCGCGCGAGCTGGCTCCTGTGGTGTACGAGGAAGCAGCTCATGCAGGTGAACTCGTCGGCCTGCTTGGGCAGGACCCGGACGGCGAGTTCCTCATTGGACAGGTCCGCGCCGGGCAGCTCCAGTCCTTCGGCCGCGTCGAACTCGTCGACGTCGACGGCGGAGGCGGTCTTGTCGCTCCGGCGAGCCTTGAGCTCCTCCAGGCTGTCCTGATCGACGTCGTCGTCGGTCTTGCGTGGGGTGTCGTAATCCGTTGCCATGTCGCTCTCCCCCTCTGGGTGTCTGCGGTGTCTCAGCGCTCGTAACGCGTGAGAGGCCGGACTTGTGCCCGACCCGAGGCGGAGATTTTGCCTCACATCAAGGTCTGTTACTCAATCGACACCCAAAAGGACCGCTCGGGAGCGATCAGCTTGGGTGGCGAAGGGGACCGTACACGGTCCCCGCGTCGTGCTCCACGGGCGCCACCCCGTGTACTTCCCGTGACCCCAAGCCTCGAAAACCCCGACTTTTACGGGTTTTCGGGCAAGGTTCCTGATCACGGAGCGTTGACGGGCAGAAATTCGCTTCTGTGATCGATCACACACGGCACTCCCGGGAGCGACTCCCGAAAATTCCGCTCAAAGCGAACAAACTGCTTCGCCCAAGGATCGGTCCGACCTGCCGGTCAGACCGGCAGTGAGACGCGCATCACAAGCCCCCCGCCCTCGCGGGGCTCCGCGATGATACGGCCGCCGTGGGCGCGCGCCACGGATCTCGCGATCGACAGGCCGAGTCCCACCCCCTTGTCGCTGCCCGTCCGCTCCGTACGCAGCCGTCTGAAGGGCTCGAAGAGGTTGTCGATCTCGTACGCGGGCACCACGGGACCCGTGTTCGAGACCGTCAGCAGGGCCTGCCCGCTCCGCAGCTCGGTGGCGACCTCCACCCAGCCGCCCTCGGGGATGTTGTAGCGCACGGCGTTCTGCACGAGGTTCAGCGCGATCCGCTCCAGCAGGACGCCGTTGCCCTGGACGACCGCCGGGGCCCGCTCGCCGCGGATCTCCACCCCCCGGTCCTCGGCCTCGCCCCGCGTCTGGTCGATCGCGCGCGAGGCCACCTCGGCGAGGTCGACCGGCTTGCGCTCGACGATCTGGTTGTCGCTGCGGGCCAGCAGCAGCAGCCCCTCCACGAGCTGCTCGCTGCGCTCGTTGGTGGCCAGCAGCGTCTTGCCCAGCTGTTTCAGCTCCGGTGGGGCCTGGGGGTCGGAGAGGTGGACCTCCAGCAGCGTGCGGTTGATCGCGAGCGGGGTGCGCAGCTCGTGCGAGGCGTTCCCGACGAACCGCTGCTGGGCCGTGAAGGCCCGCTCCAGTCGGTCGAGCATCTCGTCGAAGGTGTCGGCGAGCTCCTTCAGCTCGTCGTCCGGGCCGTCCAGCTCGATCCGGCGGGACAGATCGGTTCCGGCCACCTGGCGGGCGGTCCGGGTGATCCGGCCCAGCGGGGAGAGCACCCGGCCGGCCATCGCGTAGCCGAAGGCGAAGGCGATGACGCTGAGGCCGACCAGGGCCAGCAGCGAGCGGTTCAGGAGGGTGTCCAGCGCCTGCTGGCGCTGGTGGTTGACGCACGAGTTCATCGCCGCGTTGAAGGCCTCCGGGGACGCCTTCTCGGGCAGGTTGCAGACCTCGCTGGTCACCTGACCGTTGACGATCTTGAACGGCAGCTCGCTGCCCACGTGCAGGGCCTGCGCGGCCAGCATGTAGATGATCGAGAGCAGCAGGATGCCCGCGATCAGGAACATGCCGCCGTAGAGCAGCGTGAGCCGTATCCGGATGGTCGGGCGCAGCCAGTAGGGCGGCTCCTGCGGTTTGGGCTCCCAGGTGGGCTTCGGGGGCGCCGTCGGCGGCGCGGGAACGGGGGGCACGGGCGATCAGATCCGGTAACCGGAACCGGGCACGGTGACGATCACCGGTGGCTCGCCGAGCTTGCGCCGCAGCGTCATGACCGTGACCCGTACGACGTTGGTGAACGGGTCGGTGTTCTCGTCCCAGGCCTTCTCCAGCAGCTGCTCGGCCGAGACGACGGCGCCCTCGCTGCGCATCAGGACCTCCAGCACGGCGAACTCCTTCGGCGCGAGCTGGATCTCCACGTCGTTGCGGAAGACCTCGCGCCGGTTGGGGTCGAGCTTGATGCCCGCGCGCTCCAGGACGGGCGGCAGCGCCACCGTCGTACGCCTGCCCAGGGCCCGGACCCGGGCGGTGAGCTCGGTGAAGGCGAACGGCTTGGGCAGGTAGTCGTCGGCCCCCAGCTCCAGGCCCTCGACCCGGTCGCTGACGTCCCCGGAGGCCGTGAGCATCAGCACCCGGGTGGGGATGCCGAGCTCGACGACCCGGCGGCAGACGTCGTCGCCGTGCACCAGGGGCAGGTCCCGGTCCAGCACCACGACGTCGTAGTCGTTGACCTCGATGCGCTCCAGGGCCGCGGCACCGTCGTACACGACATCGACGGCCATGGCCTCCCGGCGCAGTCCGGTGGCCACCGCATCGGCGAGCAGCTGCTCGTCCTCCACGACGAGTACGCGCACGGCGCTGTCCTTCCTAGGAAAAACTCAGTGAGTGTCGAAGCGAACACGGTCCGCGACACGGACGGTGATCGGCACGGGTCCGTGCGGCTCCATCCTGCCCGCAACGCGCATAAACCGGCGGTAAGGCGACCCCCGCCGACCCGTGCCCCGGGGGAATTCACCGGATTTTCGGGCCAGTTGAGGTTTCCCTGAGCTTTGGCCCGGGGAGGACGCATTCACACCCGCGATCGCGCCTTGAATGTGGCGTGCCACAGGCCACTCCGTCCCCGGAGAGCGCGTGATCACCCGCCCTACCGCCTCGGCGCGGAGGGAAACCCGGGCACACCCCCGTGCCACCGACCCACGATGAGGGGGCGCATTATGGACGCTTTCACCGCAGGTCTGCTGCAACGCATCAGGACCACCGAGTCCGACCTCACGAGAGCCCGCGAGACGGGCGACGACTTCCTCGCGGACGTCGAGCAGAGCGAGCTGGACGATCTGCACCGCCTCGCCGCCGAGCACGGCGTGGAGATCGGCGCCACGAGCGCCTGAGCAGCGCGTGAGGAGGGCCCCCGACGGCGTCGGGGGCCCTCCTCACGCGTGGGGCCCGGGAGGCCCTCCGCGGGCGTTCCCGGCCGGGCCCGCAGGGACGGCCCTCAGTCGTGCCAGGCCCCGTACTCCTCCAGGAGGGCCTGCAACGGCTCGAAGACGCCGGGGGACGCGGCGATCGCCAGGTCGCCGTCGGCGGGCAGCCCGGGACGGCCCCCGGTGAGCGCCCCCGCCTCCCGGGCGATGAGGTCGCCCGCGGCCAGGTCCCAGGGGTGCAGGCCGCGCTCGTAGTAGCCGTCGAGCCGGCCCGCCGCCACGTCGCAGAGGTCCACGGCGGCCGAGCCGCCGCGCCGGATGTCGCGCAGCCGCGGGATCAGCCTCCGGGCCACGTCCGCCTGGTGGGCGCGGACGAGACCGACGTAGTTGAACCCGGTCGAGACGAGCGCCTGGTCGAGCGGCGGCGCGGGGCGGTGGCGCAGCGCGGTGTCCTCGCCGTGCGCGTCGCCCCGTACGTACGCCCCGCCGCCGAGGACCGCGTGGTAGGTCTCGCGGCGCATCGGGACCTCCACCACGCCCACGATCCGCTCGCCGTCGCGTTCGGCGGCGATGGAGACGGCCCAGGTGGGCAGCCCGTACAGGTAGTTCACGGTGCCGTCGAGCGGGTCGACGACCCAGCGGATCCCGCTGCTGCCCTCCGTGCCGCCCCCCTCCTCGCCGAGGAGGCCGTCCTGCGGGCGGTGTCCGGTGAGGAAGTCGGTGATCAGCTTCTCGGCGGCGATGTCCATCTCGGTGACGACGTCGATCGGGCTGGACTTGGTCGCGGCCACGCCCAGGTCGGCCGGGCGGCCGTCGCGGAGCAGCGCGCCCGCGCGGCGGGCTGCCTCCAGGGCGAGGTCGAGCAGTTCGGTCGGGTTCGGGTCGGTCACGGCGCTCCCGGGATCGTGGGCGTACGGCGGTCTCTCGGCGCGGCGGGCGGCGGGGCTACTCCGGGCCCCGCCGCCGGCCGGGCTCACGCGTAGGGGCTGTCCAAGCCCGCCGCGGCGGGCTTGGGGGCCCTGGCCGGGCAGCAGCCGACCGGGCACAGGTCGTAGCCGGGGCCGAGCGCGCCCAGGGCGCAGCGCTCCCGTACCTGTCCCCGCTCGGTGGCGGCCCGTTCCAGCACCAGGTCGCGCACCGCCGCGGCGAACCGGGGGTCGGCGCCCACGGTCGCGGACCGGCGCACCGGCAGGCCCAGCTCGGCGGCCTTCGCGGTGGCCTCCGTGTCGAGGTCGTAGAGCACTTCCATGTGGTCGGAAACGAAACCGATGGGGGCCATCACCGCGGCGGGCACGCCGTCCGCGTGCAGCGCCTCCAGGTGGTCGCAGATGTCGGGTTCCAGCCACGGGATGTGCGGGGCGCCGCTGCGCGACTGGTAGACGAGCTTCCAGGGGTGCTCGACGCCGGTCTCCTCGCGCACCGCGTCGACGATCAGCCGGGCGACGTCGAGGTGCTCGGCCACGTAGGCGCCGCCGTCGCCGTGCGCGTCCGCGGGGCCGGAGGTGTCGGCGGCGGAGATGGGGATGGAGTGCGTGGTGAAGGCGAGGTGCGCCCCGGCCCGTACGTCTTCGGGGAGGTCGGCCAGGGCGGCGAGGACGCCGTCCACCATGGGGGTCACGAACCCGGGGTGGTTGAAGTAGTGCCGGAGCTTGTCGACCCGCGGCACGGGCAGCCCCTCGGCCTCCAGGGCGGCCAGTGACTCCGCGAGGTTCTCCCGGTACTGCCGGCAGCCGGAGTAGGAGGCGTAGGCGCTGGTGGCGAGGACGGCGACGCGGCGGCGCCCGTCCCGGACCATCTCGCGCAGGGTGTCGGTGAGGTACGGCGCCCAGTTGCGGTTGCCCCAGTACACCGGCAGGTCCAGGCCGTGCTCGGCGAAGTCCTCGCGCAGGGCGTCCAGCAGGGCCCGGTTCTGGGCGTTGATCGGGCTGACGCCGCCGAACAGGAAGTAGTGCTTTCCGACTTCCTTCAGCCGTTCCTCGGGGATGCCCCGGCCCCGGGTCACGTTCGCCAGGAACGGGACCACGTCGTCCGGGCCTTCGGGGCCGCCGAAGGAGAGCAGCAGCAGGGCGTCGTAGGGAGCGGGATCGCGCAGATCGGACATGACGTCGATCCTGCCACCCGCCCCGGACGGTGCTCCCACCGACATCGCCGCCGGGCGCCCGTCCCCGCCCCGGATCCGAAGGTTCCGTCGGCCCCTCGCCCTGCTGCCCGCTCCGGGCGAGCCGTAGGCTGTATCGGCCACATACCTGCATGACGGGCGCGGACGGCCGCGCTGTTCCGGAGCTCCCCTTGCCCAGTCCCTATCGCGCGATATTCGCCGCCCCCGGCACCAAGGCGTTCTCGGCGGCCGGATTCCTCGGCCGGATGCCGCTGTCCATGATGGGCATCGGTGTGGTCACCATGATTTCCCAGCTCACCGGCCGTTACGGGCTCGCCGGCGCGCTCTCCGCGACGCTGGCGATGTCCGCGGCGGTGGCCGGGCCGCAGATCTCCCGGCTCGTCGACCGGCACGGCCAGCGGCGCGTCCTGCGGCCCGCCACCCTCGTCGCGCTGGCGGCGGTGGCCGGACTCCTGATCTGCGCGCAGCGGCGCATGCCGGACTGGACGCTCTTCGTCTTCGCGGCGGGCGCGGGCTGCGTGCCCAGTGTGGGCTCGATGGTCCGGGCCCGCTGGGCGGAGATCCACCGGGGGTCGGCGCAGCTGCACACCGCGTACGCGTGGGAGTCGATCGTCGACGAGGTGTGCTTCATCTTCGGGCCGATCATCTCGATCGGCCTGTCCACCGCCTGGTTCCCGGCGGCCGGGCCGCTCCTGGCGGCCGGGTTCCTGCTGGTCGGCGTCTTCTGGCTGACCGCCCAGCACGCCACCGAGCCGGCCCCGCATCCGCGGGCCGCGCACACCGGCGGCTCCGCGATGCGCTCCCCGGGCCTCCAGGTCCTCGTGGTGACGTTCGTGGCCACCGGCGCGATCTTCGGGGCGATCGACGTGGTCACGGTGGCCTTCGCCGAGGAGCGGGGCCACAAGGCCGCGGCGAGCCTCGTGCTGGCCGTGTACGCCCTGGGGTCCTGTCTGGCCGGGGCGGTCTTCGGGCTGCTCCGGCTGAAGGGGAGGGCGTCCACCAGGTGGCTGGTGGGCGTGTGCGCGATGGCCGTGAGTATGATCCCCCTCCAACTGGCCGGGAACCTGCCGTTCCTGGCCGTGGCGCTCTTTGTCGCGGGCCTCGCCATCGCACCGACGATGGTCACCACCATGGCCCTCGTCGAGCAGCACGTCCCGCGCACGGAACTGACCGAGGGCATGACCTGGACCAGCACCGGGCTCGCCGTCGGTGTGGCGCTCGGCTCATCGGCCGCCGGCTGGGTGGTCGACGCGTCGGGTGCCGGCGCGGGGTACGTGGTGCCCGTCGTGTCGGGAGTGCTCGCGGCCGCGGTGGCGTTCCTGGGGTATCGCCGGCTCAACGAACCGGTCCTCACGGAAGGTCGCGCGGAACATGATCGAGACCGACGACACACGGACGACGACGAACGCGTGGCGTAACTGGGCGGGAAACGTCAGTGCCCGGCCGTCCCGGGTCGTGTCCCCCGCCTCCGTCCCCGAGCTCGCCGAGGTGCTGCGCCGGGCGTCCGAGGACGGGCTGCGGGTGAAGCCGGTCGGCACCGGGCACTCCTTCACCGCGACGGCGGCCACCGACGGCGTGCTGATCCGCCCGGACCTGCTCGGCGGCATCCGGGAGATCGACCGCGAGGCGATGACGGTGACCGTCGCGGCCGGCACCCCGCTGAAGCGGCTCAACGCCGCCCTGGCCCGCGAGGGCCTCTCGCTCACCAACATGGGCGACATCATGGAGCAGACGGTCGCCGGCGCCACCTCGACCGGCACCCACGGCACCGGCCGCGACTCGGCGTCCATATCCGCACAGATCCGCGCCCTCGAACTGGTCACGGCCGACGGCACGGTGCTGACCTGCTCGGAGACGGAGAACGCCGACGTCTTCGCCGTCGCCCGGATCGGGCTCGGCGCCCTGGGGGTCGTCACGGCGATCACCTTCGCCGTGGAGCCGATCTTCCTGCTGACCGCCCGCGAGGAGCCGATGGGCTTCGACCGGGTCATGAGCGAGTTCGACGAGCTGGTCGCCGAGAACGAGCACTTCGAGTTCTACTGGTTCCCGCACACCGGCAACTGCAACACCAAGCGCAACAACCGCAGCGCGGGCCCCGCCGCCCCGCCCGGAAAGGTCAGCGGCTGGATCGAGGACGAGCTGCTCTCCAACGGGATCTTCCAGGTGGCCTGTTCGCTCGGCCGGGCGGTGCCCGCCACCATCCCGTCGATCGCCAAGCTCTCCAGCCGTGCCCTGTCGGCCCGTACGTACACCGACATCCCGTACAAGGTCTTCACCAGCCCGCGCCGGGTCCGCTTCGTGGAGATGGAGTACGCGGTGCCGCGCGAGGCCGCCGTGGAGGCGCTGCGCGAGGTCAAGGCGATGATCGAACGGTCGCCGCTGCGGATCAGCTTCCCGGTGGAGGTCCGCACCGCCCCCGCGGACGACATCGCGCTCTCCACTGCCTCGGGCCGCGAGAGCGCGTACATCGCCGTCCACCTCTACAAGGGCACGCCCTACCAGGCGTACTTCACGGCGGTCGAGCGGATCATGACCGCCCACCGGGGCCGTCCGCACTGGGGCAAGGTCAACACCCGCGACGCCGAGTACCTGGCCGGGGTGTACCCCCGGTTCGGCGAGTTCACCGCCGTGCGCGACCGGCTGGACCCGGACCGCCTCTTCGGCAACGACTACCTGCGCCGGGTCCTGGGCGACTGACCGGCCCCGGGCGGCCCCCGGAGCCGGTCACTGCCCGGTCTCCGCTCCGGCGGCGCCCCGGTCGCCCTGCGCCGGGGCCTCGCCCGTGCCCGCGGGCGCCGGGTCGGTGGGCGCCCCGCCGTCGCCGGACGCCGCCGGGGAGGGCGTGGTCGCCGGGGCCGGGCTCGTACGGTCGCCGGTGTCGCCGGACGGGGTGGAACCGGTCGTCGGAGCGGTGGACGGACCGCCGCCCCGCCCGGTCTCCGGGGCCCCGCTCCGGCCGTCCTGCGGGGCCGTGCCGGGCGTCGCCGTGCCGTCGCCCCGTTCCGTCGTCCCCTCCCGGCCGGGGCCGGTGTCCGTCGCCGGTGCCGGGTCGTCCTTGCCGGAACTCCGCTCCCCGCCGCGCACGACGGAGCCGACGGTCGTGCCCTTGCCGCCGCTCAGGTCGCCGCCGGAGAGCAGTTCGTAGGTGGTGATCCCGGCCATCGTCAGCGCGAAGACCACGACCGCCCCGAGCGCGGACCGCTTCCAGCCGCGGACCCGGGTGCCGTGGGTGGTGGCCTCGGAGAACTCCTCGTCCACCACCGGACGGCCGGTGGCGGGCGCCCCGGAGCCGTCGGACACCGGCAGCATCCGGGTGCGCTCCGGGTCCCCCGGGACGCCGCGCAGGAACATCGTGCCGTCCGTGTCGCGCGAGGCCGCCGCGCCGTCCGCACCGCGCAGCAGCATCGTCCCGTCCGCTTCGCGCGGCCCGGTCGCGGCGTCCACGGCGCGCATCACCGCGGTGGCGTCCACGGCCCCGCCCGACGTCCCGCGTGCTCCCTTCGGGTCCCGCCCGACGACCGACTCGCGCGCGTGCACGGACACTTCGCGGTCCGGATGCTTCACCTGGACGGTGACCTCGCGGATCTGCTCCCCCGTACGGCGGAAGAAGTGCTGGAAGACCGAGCCGCCGCAGGTGGCCACGACGCTCATCACACCGGCGCCGAGAACCGTTCCGTACACGCCCAGCTGAGAGGCCGCCACCGCTGCCGCGACCGCCGCCACGGCGCTGCCCGCCACCTGCGGCACGCTCAGATCTATGCGCCTTTCCTTGGGTTCCGTGTCGCTTTCCGGCTTCTGCACCATTCCCAGCCCTTGATTGACATCTCTCCCACCATGCAACAAGAAGGGACATTTGAGCGAAGTCGATAGTTCCGGTTCCGGGGATTGTGTGAAGGAGGACACGCCCGGGGAGTAGCCCGCGCACGGAGGGGTGACCCAACTCCCCCCTCCGGCGAGAACTTGGGCGGCGCGGCGCTCCACCCTCATGGCCCGAATGGAGTACTGTTGCGAGCCCTGGGGCAGGATTCCCTCACGGGCGTCCGGGATCTTCGGGAGGGGGCCGAAGGAGGCACTCGATCCGGCGGCGCCACGGCATCGCACGGGGACTGGCCACACGAAGTGACCGATGGTCACTTTCTGTTGCAGAATGGGTCACCGTGTCATACCGGCGATCAAGGGCTCACGCCCGACACGCCGGGTACCACGGCAATGTTGTGGCAGGCTGCAGCCGGGCAGGCCACACTCGACTAGCGGAAGCAGCGACGCACGTGACGTCGGCAGGCACCACCCGGGAGGTCCCCATGCCCGAACTGCGTGTCGTGGCCGTCTCCAACGACGGCACACGACTGGTGCTCAAAGCTGCGGACAGCACGGAGTACACGCTTCCGATCGACGAGCGGCTCCGGGCCGCCGTGCGCAACGACCGCGCGCGCCTCGGCCAAATCGAGATCGAGGTGGAGAGCCACCTCCGTCCCCGCGACATCCAGGCCCGGATACGAGCCGGCGCCTCCGCCGAGGAGGTCGCCCAGTTCGCCGGTATTCCGGTCGACCGCGTCCGCCGCTTCGAGGGCCCCGTGCTCGCGGAGCGCGCTTTCATGGCGGAGCGGGCCCGGAAGACTCCCGTGCGCCGTCCCGGCGAGAACACCGGCCCCCAGCTCGGCGAGGCGGTGCAGGAGCGGCTGCTGCTGCGCGGCGCCGACAAGGAGACCGTCCAGTGGGACTCCTGGCGCCGGGACGACGGCACCTGGGAGGTCCTCCTGGTCTACCGGGTCGCGGGCGAGCCGCACTCGGCGAGCTGGACGTACGACCCGCCCCGCCGTCTGGTCCAGGCCGTGGACGACGAGGCGCGTTCGCTGATCGGCGAGACCGACGACGTCGCCGCGCCGGAACCGAGCTTCCCGTTCGTGCCCCGGATCGCCCGGCTGCCGCGCGACCGGCCGCTGGACCGGGCCCTGGACCGCCAGATCGAGCGCCCCACGGCCCCCGCGCCCGAGCCCGAGGAGCACATCGCGGGCATCTCCGCCGGCGAACGCGATTCGCTGACCAGCCTGCTGGAGGCGGTGCCGAGCTTCCGCGGCGACATGGTGGTGCCGGAACGGCCCGCGCCGCCCGAGCCGCCCGCGATCGAGCCCGCCGTGCAGGAGCCGGCGGCCGACGAGTCGTCGGCCGCCGCGGCCTCCGCGGGTGCCGGTTCCGCCTACGCCGACGTGCTGATGCCGCGGGCGGTGGCCGGTCACCGCGACCGGCTGACCGGGACGACGGACCGCCAGGCCGAGGCCGACGGGGTCCGTCCGGGCCGCCGGGCCGCCGTGCCGAGCTGGGACGAGATCGTCTTCGGCACCCGCCGGAAGAAGCAGGACTGAGCCGGGGTGACCACGGCGTGACGAGGGCCCGTACGCCGCTGCGTACGGGCCCTCGTGCCGTGTGCGCCTTCCGCACCGCACGATTACCGGGCCCGGGGCCCGGCTTCCGGCGGCCCCGGTCGGCGCACGTTCCGTTACCGGGGTTCGGGCCCCGTGACTACCGGGCGGGACTCGTCGGCGGACCACTCGGACCAGGAGCCCGCGTACAGCGCCGCGGGGATCCCGGCGACGGCCAGGGCCAGCACCTCATGGGCGCCGGAGACACCGGAACCGCAGTAGACACCGACCTCCTTCGCCCCGTCGGCGCCGAGTTCCCCGAACCGGGCGGCGAGCGCCTCCGGGGCCAGGAAACGGCCGTCGTCCCCGGTGTTCTCCGAGGTCGGGGCCGATACGGCGCCCGGGATGTGGCCGCCCACCCGGTCGATCGGTTCCACATCGCCCCGGTAGCGCTCGGCGGCCCGGGCGTCGAGCAGCAGCCCCGAGTCGGCCAGGGCCGCCGCCCCGTCCGCGTCCAGCAGCGGGAGCCCGCCGGGGACGGGCCGGAAGTCTCCCCCGGCCGGGGCGGGGGTCTCCTTCTGGAGTTCGCCCGGCCACGCGGCGAGCCCGCCGTCCAGGACCCGGACGTCGTCGTGGCCGGTCCAGCGCAGCAGCCACCAGGCCCGCGCCGCCGCCCAGCCCTGGCCGCCGTCGTACACGACGACGGGGGTGTCGCCGGACACCCCGGCCCGGCGCATCACCGCACCGAATTCCTCCGGGTCGGGCAGCGGATGACGGCCCCCGCTGCCCGGCGGACCGGCCAGTTCCGCGTCCAGATCCACAAAGACCGCGCCGGGGATGTGCCCGGCCTCGTAATCGGGCCGGCCATGCGGGCCGCCCAACTGCCAACGTACGTCCAGGAGCACCGGCGGACGTGGCCCCGCCGACTCGCTGGCGTATTCGGATGCGGTGATGATGGGCTTCATGGGTGCCATCCTCGCTCAGGAGCCACCCCGCCCGTAGCACCTTCGAGGCGGCCGTACCGCGGCGAATCGATCCTCCGGGGCCGGGATTCCCGGAATCCCGGTGAGTGCGGCGCGGCCGGACGCATCGCGCGCCGGGTGGTGCAACCATCTCCACGGGGCGTACACATCCCGTGCCGCATGACGGCACGCGGGCCCCGATCCCCCGTACGGCCACACAATGGTCCGAGGAGAGAGTGACGATGACCGAGGCTGCCACCGCGCGTACGCCCGGAACGCCCTGCTGGGTGAGCCTGATCGTGCACGGGCTGAGCACGACCCGGAGCTTCTACGCCGATCTGTTCGGCTGGGAGTTCGTGCCGGGTCCGGACCAGCTGGGTCCGTACGTCCGTGCGCTGGTCGACGGGAAAGTGGTGGCGGGACTCGGGCAGTTGCCGCCGGAGCGGCATCTGCCCGTCGCCTGGACGACCTATCTGGCCACCGACGACGCGGACGCCACCGCGGAGACCATCCGGTCCTGCGGCGGCACGGTCGCCGTCGGGCCGCTCGACGCGGGCGAGGCGGGCCGGATGGCCATCGCCTCCGACCCCGGAGGCGGGGTCTTCGGGATCTGGCAGGCGGCCGCGCACATCGGCACGGCACTCGCCGGGGCTCCCGGCACACCCGTCTGGAACGAGCTGGTGACCCGCGAGACCTCGACGGTCTGCAAGTTCTACCAGACGGTCTTCGGCTACGAGGCCGAGGCGGTCGTCTCGGCCGACTTCGATTACCAGACCCTGCGCCTGGAGGGCCGGCCGGTGGCTTCGCTGCACGGCGTCGGCCACGCCCTGCCGCGCGACCGGGGTCCGCACTGGATGACGTACTTCGAGGTCCTCGACACCGACGAGGCCGCCCGGCGCGTGGTGGAGCTCGGCGGGTACGTCCTGCAACCGCCCCGGGAGGGTCTGGGCGGACGGGTGGCGACCGTGGCGGATCCGGAGGGCGCGGCGTTCACGATCATCCGGTCCGCCGAGGGCTGAGGGCCCGCCGGGCGGCGGCCTCCGGGCGCGGTCTCAGCCGGTCCTGACCCGTTCGACGTGCCGCCCGGCGGGACCGGCCAGCCGGGCGTGCAGCTCGCCGAAGAGCTCGGATGCCTCCGTTCCGCTCCATTCGGCCGGCAGCAGCTCGCGCGCGACACCGGGGTCGAGGTAGACGAGCCGGCGCCAGTCGGTGAGCACCCTGATGTACGTCGTGAACGCCTCGCGGTCCGTCACCGTCGCCCCGTTCGCGATCCGCCGGGCGAACGGGCGGTGCGCGTCGAGGAATTCGACGTACAGCCGCTGCAACCGGGCGGTGTCCCACCACGAACCGACCTTCTCCGCGAGCTCCTCGCCCCCGCCGGCCGGGAGGTGTTCGGCGCGGAAGAGGTCGGCGTACGAGCGCAGTCCGTGCCGGGCCAGCACGGCCTCGGCCTCGGCGTGGACATGGCCCGGTGCGATCCACACCCCGGCGGAGACGGAGCCGAAACCGAGCCGGGTCAGCTGGGTGCGCAGGGTGTGCCGCCGGGCACGTTCGGATTCGGGCACCGAGAAGACCACGAGCACCCAGCCCTCGGCCAGGGTGGCCCGCCGGGTCGCGAAGATCCGCGGATCGCCGTCGCGCAGCATCCGCTCGGTCCCGGGCGAGATCCGGTATCCGGCCGCTCCGGAGACCGTCCGGGCCTCCAGCAGTCCGACGCGCTTCAGCCGGGAGACGGAGGAGCGTACGGTCGGTGCCTCGACGCCGAGGTCGGCGAGCAGCCGGATCAGCGAGGCCACCGACATCCAGCCCGCGGTGTCGCGTGCGTACAGCCCGTAGACCGTCACGATCAGCTGTCTCGGCTGCACCTTGCCCGACGGGCCCGGCCCTGACTCGGCCTCTTTCCCGTTCACCCTGTTCACGGCGTCATCCTAAGCATCCGCGCCGGACGCCGTCGGGGGCGGTTCAGGCGTGGGTGACGGGCAGTACGTCCGGTGAGAGGGCGGCGGCGCGGGCGCTCGCGCTGGTGGTCCTGCGCTGGTGGTGGCGCCGGCACAGCACCTCGTAACCGACCTCGCCCGCCTGCTGGTTGACGTCCCCCACGACCACCTGGGCGCCTTCGACGACCATCTCGCCGCCGACCGTCCGGGCGTTGTGCGTGGCCCGTGCGCCGCACCAGCAGAGCGCTTCGACCTGGAGCGTCTCGACCCGGTCGGCCAGCTCGATCAGCCGCTGGGAGCCGGGGAACAGCTTGGTCCGGAAGTCGGTGGTGATGCCGAACGCGAAGACGTCCAGATCGAGGTCGTCGACGATCCGGGCGAGCTGGTCGATCTGCTCGGGGGCCAGGAACTGCGCCTCGTCCACGATCACGTAGTCCGCCCGGCCGCCGCGGCTTATCCGGTCGACGAGATGGGCGAACAGGTTCATGCCCTCGTCGGCCTCGACGGCCTCGGTGACCAGTCCCAGGCGCGAGGAGAGCTTGCCCTCCCCCGCCCGGTCGTCGCGGGTGAAGATCACGCCCTGCAGGCCGCGTGCCGAACGGTTGTGGCCGATCTGGAGCGCCAGCGTGCTCTTTCCGCAGTCCATCGTTCCGGAGAAGAACACAAGCTCGGGCATGAGGAACTGAGCACCTTTCGGGCTGGGCGGAGCGGAGCGGGAACGACGGTGACGAAGGCGGTGGAGGAAAAAAGCGGTTACGAGCGTACTTCGAGGAGGGGCACGAGCTGCTCGACGGGGGTCATCGAGCCGTGCATGCCCACCATCACGGACTCGTGCGGCTCGTTGACGGACGCGGTGATCACCACGTCGTCACGGGCCGCCGCGACGACGTCCCCGATCCTGCCGTGGACCCGTTCGTCGATCCTCGGGCCGAACCAGCCGGCCTCGATCGCCTCGTCCCGGCTCGCCACCCAGAACTGCTCGCCCAGCACTTCCCGCCAGACGGTCAGGACGTCCGCCTCGGCCCCCGGGACCGCGTAGACGTGTCGGGCCCGGCCCTCGCCGCCGAGCAGGGCGACGCCCGCGCGCAGCTCCCAGTCCTCGTCGAAGTCGATCCGGGACTGCTCGTCGAAGGGGATGTCGATCATGCCGTGGTCGGCGGTGATGTACAGCGCCGAGCGGGCCGGGAGCTGTTCGGCCAGGCGCCGGGCGAGACCGTCCACGTACATCAGCTGGCCGCGCCAGGCGTCGGAGTCGATGCCGAAGCGGTGCCCCATGCCGTCGACCTCGCTGTAGTACGTGTAGACCAGCGACCGGTCGCCCGCGGCGAGCCGTTCGGCCGCCGTGTCCATCCGCTCCTCGCCGGACAGCCGTCCCAGGAACGATCCTCCGCTCAGCGCGACCTTGGTGAGCGGGGTCTGCTCGAAGGCCGGGGCGGAGACCTGGGCGGTGCGCACGCCCGCGGCGTCGGCGAGCCCGAAGACGGTGGGGTGCGGCTGCCACGCCTTCGGCGGGGTCCAGGGCCTCCAGCGGAGCTGGTTCATCAGCTCGCCGGTCCCGGGGTCGCGCACGGTGTAGCCGGGCAGGCCGTGCTCGCCGGGCGGGAGGCCGGTGCCGACCGAGGCGAGCGAGGTCGCGGTGGTGGCCGGGAAGCCCGCGGTGATCGGGCGGCCGGTGCCGCCGCGCGAGGTGGGGAGCAGGGAGTGCAGGAACGGCGCCTCGTCGGGGTGGGCCCCGATCTGCTCCCAGCCGAGTCCGTCGATCAGGAACACGCAGTTCCGGTCGGCGGGGGTGAGTTCGGGGATCGCCGCGGTGAAGCCGGGCACGCCCTGTCCGGCGACGAGCGTGGGCAGCAGGTCGCAGAGCGATCCGCTGCCGTACTCCGGGACGGGGGCGGTGTCGACGGGGAGCAGCACGGGCTCCTGCCAGGCCGGCTGCACCATCAGCGGCCGGTCGCCGCGGTCGCGGCCGTGGCCTCGGAGAGCGACTGCGCGAAGGCGAGGGTCTGGCGCACGGTGTCCGGGCCGTCGCCGGCCTCGCTGACCCGCAGGCTCAGGTCGTCGGCGGTGGAGCTGCCGGTGTAGCCGTGGTCGGCCTCGCAGTTGGGGTCGCCGCAGGCGGCGGGCTCCAGGTCGATCCGGGAGACCGCGCCCCAGCCGATGGTGAGGACGACCTCGCGGGGCAGGGTGCCCGGTACGTACTTCTCGGGGTTGGCCACGACCCGGCTGACCACGACCGACGAGATCCGGTCGAGCTTGACCGACTCGGTGGAGGTGGTGGCGTACGGCGTCGGGGAGCTGGTGTCGGCGTTCTGCTCGTCGGTGTGGCTGACGATGAAACGGTTGTCCGTCAGGACCAGGACCGTGACGTGGCGACGCACCTCGTTGGAGTCGAAGGTGGTCTCCTGGTGCACCAGGTACGAAACGACCGGCTCACCGCCCACGGCGGCCTCCACCGCCTCGGCCACGAGGGCCGGGTAGTAGCCGCTGCGCTCGATCGCCGCGCGCAGCCCCTGGGTCGTCGTACCGGTCTTAGCCATGGGCACCATCCTACGGGGGACGGATGGCTGCCGGGGACGTTGCACCGGGGGCGGGACCGGAACCTGCAGCGTACGGGCCTCCGCCCCGCGGGGCCGGGGCTTCCCCGGTCCCGCGGGGTCAGTAGTTGGGGAGGCGGCGGGGGCCGAGGTCGGTGCGGGCCGGGGGCGGCGAGAGGCGGACGCTCGCGCCGAGCACGGTCAGTCCCTGGGTGGCGACCACGACGGGTTCCAGGGCGACGGAGACCACCTCGGGGTGGTCGTCGACCAGCCGGGAGACCCGCAGCAGCAGCTCCTCCAGCGACGCGGTGTCCACGGGCGCCGCGCCCCGCCAGCCGAAGAGCACCGGGGCCGCCCGGATGGACCGGATCAGCTCGGCGGCGTCGCGGTCGGTGGCCGGGACGAGGCGGTGGGCGGTGTCGCCGAGGAGTTCGGAGGGCGCGCCCGCGAGGCCGAAGGAGAGTACGGCGCCCGCCGCCGGGTCGATCGTGGCCCGCACCACGGTGTCGACGCCGCGCGGTGCCATGGCCTGGACGACGGGCTGGAGTTCGACCGGCTTGCCGAGCAGGTCGGTCAGCTCGCCGTACGCCCGGCGCAGCGCGGCCTCGTTGGCGAGGTCCAGCCGGACGCCGCCGAGGTCGGCCCGGTGGCGCAGATGGGGCGCGGTCGTCTTGAGCGCCACGGGGTAGCCGAGCCGGGCCGCCGCGGCGACGGCGGCGTCCGGGTCGGGCGCGGGGAGCGTCGGCCGCACGGTGATGCCGTAGCGGCCCAGGAGCTCGCGCGCCTCGGCGTGGGTGAGCGATCTGCCCCGGGGGTCGGGGTCGGGGCCGAGGAAGGTGTCGATGAGGCCGGCCGCGCCCGGCCCGTCGATGGTGTCGTCGAGGAACTCGGGCACCTTGCCGGGCAGAGCGGCCTGTCGCCGCCACTGCGCGTACCGCACCGCTTCGGCCAGGGCCCGCACGGCCCGTTCGGCGGCGGGGTAGGCGGGGATCCGGCCGGGCCCGGTGCCGGGGGCGGAGTCGTGCCCGCGGTCCGGGCCCGCGGGGGCGGCGGGGTCCGGGGCCGGCGCCGTGGTGGGCGCCGTGGCCGAGGGGGATCCGGTCGCGGTGCCCGGCTGGGTGACGGTGCTGGTGGCCGCGGCGAGGGCCTCCGCCAGTCCGCCGATCTCCACGTGCACGACGGCCACGGGCTTGGCCGGGCCCGCGGCGGCGGCCGTGTGCAGCGCGGCGGCGAGCACCTCCCCGTCGCCCGCCTCCGCCTCGCCGTCCTCGCCCACCCACGGGATCGCCGTCACGATCACCGAGTCGCAGCCCTCGTCGGCCAGCGCCCGGCCCAGGGCGTCCCTGAAGTCCTGCGGGGTGGCCGCGGTGGTCAGGTCGAGGGGCGGGCGCGGGCGCAGCCCCTCCGCGAGGCAGGCGTCGTACGTGAGGAGGCCGAGCGACTCCGAGTTGCCGAGGATCGCGACCCGGGGACCGGCCGGGAGCGGCTGGTCGGCGAGGAGGAGCCCGGCGTCGACCATCTCCGTCACGGTGTCGACCCGGATCACGCCCGCCTGCCGCATGAGCGCCGAGACCGTGGCGTCCGGGATCCGGCTGACCGGCACCGCGTGTCCCGGCGGGGTGGAGCCGCTGTGCCTGGCGCCCTTGACCACGACCACCGGCTTCACGGCCGCGGTGCGCCGCGCGAGGCGGGTGAACTTGCGGGGGTTGCCGATCGATTCGAGGTACAGCAGGGCGACGTCGGTGTTCGGGTCCTCGTACCAGTACTGCAGGAAGTCGTTGCCCGAGATGTCGGCGCGGTTGCCCGCGGAGATGAAGGTGGACAGGCCCGCGCCGCGCCGGTACAGCCCGGAGAGCAGGGCGATGCCGATCGCTCCGGACTGGGTGAAGAGCCCGATGCGTCCGGGGGCGGGTGGTTCGGGGGCCAAGGAGGCGTTCAGCCGGACGGTTTCGGCGTTGTTGATGAGGCCGAAGGCGTTCGGGCCGATGATCCGCATGCCGTACGAGCGGGCCTGGCGGACCAGCTCCCGCTGCCGTTCCCTGCCCTCGGCGCCCCATTCGGCGTATCCGGCGGAGAGGACGACCAGGCCCTGCACGCCGTGCTCACCGCAGTCCTCGACGGCTTCGGGGACCCGGTCGGCGGGCACGGCCACGACCGCGAGGTCGACCGGTTCCCCGATCTCGCCGATCGAACGGTGGGCCGGGACGCCGTCGACCGTGTCCCGGTCCTCGGCGAAGGCGTGGTTCACGGCGTACGTGCGGCCGGTGAAGCCGGCCCCGAGGAGGTTGCGCAGCACCGTGCGGCCGACCCCGCCGGGGGTCCGGCCGACGCCGATGACGGCGACGGATCCCGGGGCCAGCAGGCGCTGCACGGACCGCGCCTCGGCGCGGTGCTCGCGGCCGCGCTGGACGGCGAGGGACTCGGCGGTCGGTTCGAGGTCCAGGGTGAGGTGGACGGAGCCGTCCTCGAAGCTGCGCTGCTGGGTGTAGCCGGCGTCCCGGAACACCTTGATCATCTTGGTGTTGGCGGGCAGCACCTCGGCGGCGAAGCGCCGGATGCCGCGCTCGCGGGCGACGGCCGCGATGTGTTCGAGGAGGGCCGAGGCCACTCCCCTGCCCTGGTGCGCGTCCTGGACGAGGAAGGCGACCTCGGCCTCGTCGGCGGGGGCGGAGGCGGGCCTGCCCCGCCCGTCGATCCGGTCGTAGCGGACGGTCGCGATGAACTCGCCGCCGACCGTGACGGCGAGTCCCACCCGGTCGACGTAGTCGTGATGGGTGAAGCGGTGCACGTCCCGGTCGGACAGGCGGGGGTACGGGGCGAAGAACCGGTAGTACTTCGACTCGTCGGAGACGTGCTCGTAGAAGCTGACCAGCCGTTCGGCGTCGTCCGTGGTGATGGGCCTGATCCGTGCGGTTCCCCCGTCGCGGAGCACCACGTCGGCTTCCCAGTGGTCGGGATAGGCGTGATGCGGGCTCTGCTCCGGCGCGGGCTGCATGGGCAAAGACTACGGCGCCGCCAGCGGTCGCGTGGGGCCCGGGGCCGGGGCAGGCTGAGAGGGCCGTTCGGCGCTGCCGCGGGCGTCGCGGGCATGTTCCGGGCCGTTCGGAGCACCGCGCACCGCGTGAGAGAATGGTCTAGACAACTGTTGATTCATGAAGGGCAGAACCATGGCTGAGCGCCGCGTCAACGTCGGTTGGGCCGAGGGCCTGCACGCCCGCCCCGCTTCCATCTTCGTCCGTGCCGCCACGGCTTCCGGCGTTCCCGTGACGATCGCCAGGGCCGACGGCAACCCGGTGAACGCCGCCTCCATGCTCGCGGTGCTCGGTCTCGGCGCACAGGGGGGCGAGGAGATCGTGCTCGCGTCCGAGGCCGACAACGCCGAGGTCGCCCTGGACCGTCTGGCGAAGCTGGTCGCCGAGGGGCTCGAGGAGCTCCCGGAGACCGTCTGAAACATTTTCTGCGAGAGAGCCGCGGCACCCTGAACCGGAGCCGCGGCTCTTTTGTTTCCTCCGGCCGAAATCATGTGGAGGGACCCGAGTGGGCCCGGCTCCCGGAATGACGGCCCATGGAATCGGGGCAGGGGAATTCGGACGGGTGGAATTATCGCGGACCGGGCCCGCTTCCCTCCGGAATCACACTTCACCCCTTTTTATACGGCCCGATTGTTAATGCCGCGCGCCCGTGGTGTTTACGGGATGTTGCGAGGTCCTCACCCGGTCGGTGCGCGGTACGGCGGGCCGCCGGGCCGTGCGGCCCCCCGGCCGGTCCGTCCGGCGCAGCCGGTGCGCGGCCGCGGCCCGTTCGACGTGCTGGGCGGCCAGCGCCCTGGCCCGGTCCGCGTCACGGCGCGCCACCGCGTCCACGATGGCCCCGCGCTCGGCCCAGGAGTCCATCGGCCGGGCGGGCGGCTCGACCGTGTACATCCAGGCGGTCTTGTGTCGGAGCTGGGTGAGCAGGGCGGTCAGACCGGGGCTGCCCGATGCCTGCACCAGCGTCTCGTGGAACCAGCCGTCCAGCGGGCGCAGGTCCTCCGTCTCGCCCCGCCCGGCCCGGTCCCGGCCGAGCCTGACCAGGCCGCGCAGCACCTTGAGGTGTGCCTCGGTGCGGCGCCGGGCGGCGCGCGCGGCGCCCAGCGGCTCCAGCAGCATCCGGACCTCCAGGAGATCGGCGGCCTCCAGCTCGGTGGGCTCGGCGACACAGGCGCCCGCGTGACGGCGGGTGACCACGAACCCCTCCGACTCCAGGGTCCGCAACGCCTCCCGCACCGGGACCCGGGAAACCCCGTACCGGCGCGCCAGCAACTCCTCGGTGAGTCGGCTGCCCCGCTCGAAGAAACCCGAGACGATGTCGTCACGAATTGCCGTGCATACCGAATGCGCCGGAATGCGCATGTCCGAACCTCCGCCTCGATCCCCCGCACACCGCGGCCGGCCGATACCTGCCCCGTGACTCTATTGCAATGCGACCGTGTTTCCGATGCCGGACGGAAATTCATGAATATCTTTTGGCCGCGGGGCGGTTCGGCGGGCGGGCACCCGCACCGGGCCCCTTGACGGATACGCCGATGGCCCCGGCGGGCTGCCGGGGCCATCGGAAGGGCGTGGAGGGTGCCGCGGGGTGCTCGGGTCAGACGTTGACGCCGTGGGCGCGCAGGTACGCGACGGGGTTCACGTCGGAGCCGTACTCCGGGGTCGTGCGGGCCTCGAAGTGGAGGTGGGGCCCGGTGGAGTTGCCGGTCGAGCCGGAGAGGCCGATCTGCTGGCCCGCGCCGACGCGCTGGCCGACGGAGACGCCGATCGAGGAGAGGTGCCCGTACTGCGTGTACGTCCCGTCCGTCATCCGGAGCACGACGTTGTTGCCGTACGCGCCGCCCCAGCCGGCCTCGACGACCGTACCGGCGCCGACGGCGACGACGGAGCTGCCGGAGGCGGCGTGGAAGTCGACGCCCGAGTGGCTGCCGGAGGACCAGAGCGAGCCGCCGGCCTTGTAGCCGGTGCTGATGTACGAACCGGCGAGCGGCAGCTGGAAGGCGCCCAGCCGGGCACGCTCGGCGGACCGGGCGGCACGCGCCTCCTCGGCACGCTCCTCGGCCGCGCGCTTCGCCTCGGCCCTGGCCTTCGCCACGGCCTTCTTCCTGGCTTCGGCCTTCTTCTCGGCCTCCGCCTTCGCCTTCGCCACGGCATCGGCCTGGTGCTGCTGGGCGTCGGCCTGGGCCTCGATCTGGTCGGCGAGGGTCGCGTCGATGGCGATGACCTGGTTCAGGCCGGCCCCGCTCGCGGAGGGGGCGTCGGAGCCCGCGGCGAGGGCAGGGGAGGCCAGGCCGCCGATGACTCCGGTGGTGGCCAGGGTCGCGACGCCGACGGCCTTCGCGCTCCCGCGCGTCAGGCGGCTCGGGGCACGATGCTTCCCGGTGGCACGGGTGAACGCCATGAAGTGGCTGGTCCTTTCCTTCCTTCTCGCCTACCGGGTTAGCTGACGGGTTCGGAGCAGGAAGGTCTCCTACGGACGCCCCGGCCGTCGCGGCTCGGGCCTCCGATTCACCCCAGGGACTTCATGGGTCCCCGGCTCCCCTGGCTCGCGCCGTACGGGGACTCGGCGATGACTGCCCGGTACGTCGCGGTTGCGGCATACAAGTGGCGGACAGCCGAGCCGACGCTAAGCGGGACCGCTTACGTTCACCAAACGGACAGGCCGTTTTGTAGCGCATCCCACAGGGCAACCAGGCAACCTCTCCCCAAGAGCGGACAAAAGGGAGGGTTGCGGCGAAACCCTCTTCGCCGCAACCCTCCCTTCGTCCCGATATGCGACTATCCGGCCTTCTGTCTTCCGGCAGGGCCGCTCGTCAGCCGGAGACCACCGAGACCTCTCCGATGCCCAGGGCGCGGACCGGCTCCGCGATCCGGGCCGCGTCACCGACGAGGATCGTGACCAGCCGGTCCTCCGGGAACGCGTTGACGACCGCCGCGGTCGCCTCGACCGTGCCGGTCTCCGCGAGCCTGGCGTACAGCTGTGCCTGGTAGTCGTCGGGGAGGTGCTGCTCGACCTGGTCGGCGAGGGTGCTCGCGACGGAGGCCGCGGTCTCGAACTTCAGGGGCGCCACGCCCACGAGGTTCTGCACGGCCGTCTCGCGCTCCTCGTCCGTCAGTCCCTCCGCCGCCAGGGTCCGCAGGACCGTCCACAGGTCCTTGAGCGCCGGCTCGGTGGACTCCGTGTCCACGGATCCGCTGATGGCGATCATCGAGGCACCGGTCGCGCCCGACTCGGAGTCCGGGGCGGACGACCGCAGCACCTGGGCGAAGGCCCGCACGCCGTAGGTGTAGCCCTTCTCCTCGCGCAGCACCCGGTCCAGCCGGGAGGTGAGCGTGCCGCCCAGGCAGTACGTGCCGAGCATCTGGGCCGGCCACACGCTGTCGTGCCGGTCGGCGCCGATCCGGCCGATCAGCAACTGCGTCTGCACCGCGCCCGGACGGTCGACGATCACGACCCGGCCGGTGTCGTCGGCGGTGATCGGCGGGGCGGTCCGGGGCACGGCGGGCTCGCCCGACCAGTCGCCGAGCGTGTCGGCGAGCAGGGCGTCCAGGTCGATGCCGGTGAGGTCGCCGACGACCACGGCGGTCGCGGCGGACGGCCTGACGTGGGCGTCGAAGAACGCGCGCACCGCCGCCGAGTCGATCCGCTCCACGGTCTCCTCGGTGCCCTGACGCGGGCGCGACATCCGCGCCGCGGCCGGGAACAGTTCCTTGGAGAGCTGCTTGGCGGCGCGCCTGGCCGGGTTGGCCTGCTCGTGCGGGATCTCGTCGAGCCGGTTGCGCACCAGCCGCTCGATCTCGCCGTCCGGGAAGGCGGGCGCCCGGAGCGCCTCGGCGACCAGGGCCAGGGCCTTGGCGAGCCGGGAGGCCGGGACCTCCAGGGAGACCCGGACGCCGGGGTGGTCGGCGTGGGTGTCGAGAGTGGCGCCGCAGCGCTCCAGCTCGGCGGCGAACTCCTCCGCCGTGTGCTTGTCCGTGCCCTCGGAGAGCGCCCTCGACATGATCGTGGCCACGCCGTCGAAGCCCTCGGGCTCGGCGTCCAGCGGGGCGTCGAGGAAGATCTCCACCGCGACGACCTGCTGGCCGGGGCGGTGGCAGCGCAGCACCGTCAGGCCGTTGGGCAGGGACCCCCGCTCCGGGGCGGGAAAGGCCCAGGGCCGTGCGACGCCGGGGGCCGGCTGCGGGTGGTACTGCATCGAAACTCCAGTCGCGGCGTCGGTCACTTGCCCGCTCCTTCGTGCGCGTCGGTGTCGTCGGCGTCGGTCTCGTCGGCGGCCTCGGCCGACTCGACCGGCTCGTAGACCAGCACCGCCCGGTTGTCCGGGCGCAGCTGGGCCCCGGCCGCGGCCCGGACCTCCTCCGCAGTCACGTCGAGCACCCGCTGCACGGCGGTCAGGGCGAGCTGCGGGTCGCCGAACAGCACGGCGAAGCGGCACAGTTCGTCCGCGCGGCCCGCGACCGTGCCGAGCCGGTCCAGCCACTCGCGCTCCAACTGGGCCTGCGCCCGCTCCATTTCCTCGGGCGTGGGGCCCTCGGCGGCGAACCGGGCGAGTTCCTCGTCGACCGCGGTCTCGACCTCCGGCACCTCGACCCCGCCGGACATCTTGACGTCCAGCCAGCCGAGCGAGGGCGCTCCGGCCAGTCGCAGCAGTCCGAACCCGGCCGCCACGGCCGTGCGGTCGCGGCGGACGAGACGGTTGTACAGCCGCGACGACTCGCCGCCGCCGAGCACGGTCAGCGCGAGGTCCGCCGCGTCGCACTCCCGGGTGCCGTCGTGCGGCAGCCGGTAGGCGGCCATCAGGGCGCGCGCCGGAACCTCCTCGCGCACCTCCTCGCGCAGCTGCTCACCGATGATCTCGGGGAGCGTGCCGTCGCGCGGCGGCTGCTTGCCGTCGTGGGACGGGATGGAGCCGAAGTACTTCTCGATCCAGGCGAGGGTCTGCTCGGGGTCGATGTCGCCGACGACCGAGAGCACCGCGTTGTTGGGCGCGTAGTACGTACGGAAGAAGGTGCGCGCGTCCTCCAGGGTCGCGGCGTCCAGGTCGGCCATCGAGCCGATCGGCGTGTGGTGGTACGGGTGGCCCTCGGGGTAGGCCAGGGCGGTCAGCCGCTCGAACGCCGTGCCGTAGGGGACGTTGTCGTAGCGCTGGCGGCGCTCGTTCTTGACGACGTCCCGCTGGTTCTCCATGGACTCCTCGTCGAGCGCGGCGAGCAGCGAGCCCATGCGGTCGGCTTCGAGCCAGAGGGCGAGCTCCAGCTGGTGGGCGGGCATGGTCTCGAAGTAGTTGGTGCGCTCGAAGCTGGTGGTCCCGTTGAGCGAGCCCCCGGCCCCCTGCACCAGCTCGAAATGGCCGTTCCCCTTGACCTGGCCGGAGCCCTGGAACATCAGGTGCTCGAAGAGGTGAGCCAGGCCGGTGCGTCCCTTGACCTCGTGGCGCGAGCCGACGTCGTACCAGAGGCAGACTGCGGCGACCGGGGTCAGATGGTCCTCGGAGAGCACCACGCGCAGGCCGTTGGCCAGGCGGTGCTCGGTCGCTGTCAAGCCGCCGGAGCCGGCCTGAGCTGTGGCCGTGTGACCCATGGGCATGTACGTCCCTTCGATCGCGATACTGGATTTCCTGCGAGACCTGCCACTGTAAGCAAGCGCACACGCGCCTGGCGAAGTTCCCGTACCGCGGAAGTTCGCGTGAAAGGGGGGCGCACCCCCGCGCGAGGGGGCGGGAAACCCCGTCGGCGGGCGCCCCGAACGCCCTTTGGGCCGGGTCGAGGTCGGGGATGTCAGTGCGGCGGTCCACAATGGTCCGCGTCAGAACCTGAGGTTGCCCGAACAGAATCCGTGAAGGAGTCGCAGCAGCGATGGCCCGCCGCAGCACGAAGACCCCGCCGCCGGACGACTTCGAGGAGAAGATCCTCGACATCGACGTCGTCGACGAAATGCAGGGCTCCTTCCTCGAGTACGCGTACTCGGTGATCTACTCCCGGGCCCTGCCCGACGCCCGGGACGGCATGAAGCCGGTGCACCGCCGCATCGTCTACCAGATGAACGAGATGGGCCTGCGCCCCGACCGCGGCTTCGTGAAGTGCGCCCGCGTGGTCGGCGAGGTCATGGGCAAGCTGCACCCGCACGGCGACGCGTCGATCTACGACGCGCTGGTCCGTCTGGCGCAGCCGTTCTCCATGCGGCTCCCCCTGGTCGACGGCCACGGAAACTTCGGCTCGCTCGGGAACGACGACCCGCCGGCCGCCATGCGGTACACCGAGTGCCGGATGGCCGACGCGACGTCGCTGATGACGGAGTCGATCGACGAGGACACCGTCGCGTTCCAGTCGAACTACGACGGTCAGGAGACGGAGCCGACCGTTCTCCCCGCCGCGTACCCGAACCTGCTGGTCAACGGCTCGTCCGGGATCGCGGTCGGCATGGCGACCAACATGCCGCCGCACAACCTGGGCGAGGTCGTCGCCGCCGCCCGGCACCTGATCAAGCACCCGGGCGCGGACCTGGAGACCCTGATGCGGTTCGTGCCCGGTCCCGACCTGCCCACGGGCGGCCGGATCGTGGGCCTGGGCGGCATCAAGGACGCGTACGCCCGGGGACGCGGCACGTTCAAGATCCGCGCGACCGCCTCCGTGGAGAACGTGACGGCCCGTCGCAAGGGGCTGGTCGTCACGGAACTCCCCTTCACCGTCGGCCCGGAGAAGGTGATCGCCAAGATCAAGGACCTGGTCTCGGCGAAGAAGCTCCAGGGCATCGCGGACGTGAAGGACCTGACCGACCGCGAGCACGGCCTGCGCCTGGTCATCGAGGTGAAGAACGGCTTCGTGCCGGAGGCCGTGCTGGAGCAGCTCTACAAGCTGACGCCGATGGAGGACTCCTTCGGCATCAACAACGTGGCGCTGGTCGACGGGCAGCCGCTCACGCTGGGCCTCAAGGAGCTGCTGGAGGTCTACCTCGACCACCGCTTCGACGTGGTGCGCCGGCGCAGCGAGTTCCGCCGGGGCAAGCGCCGCGACCGGCTGCACCTGGTCGAGGGCCTGCTCGTCGCGCTGGTCGACATCGACGAGGTCATCCGGCTCATCCGGTCCAGCGACAACTCGGCGCAGGCGAAGGAGCGGCTCATCGAGCGGTTCTCGCTGAGCGAGGTCCAGACGCAGTACATCCTGGACACCCCGCTGCGCCGGCTGACCCGGTTCGACCGGATCGAGCTGGAGAGCGAGCGGGACCGGCTCAACGCCGAGATCGCCGAGCTGACGGCCATCCTCGAATCGGACACCGAGCTGCGCAAGCTCGTCTCCACGGAACTGGCCGCGGTCGCCAAGAAGTTCGGCACCGCCCGGCGCACGGTACTGCTGGAGTCGGCCGGTACGCAGGTCGCCGCGGTGCCGCTGGAGGTCGCGGACGACCCGTGCCGGGTGCTGCTCTCCTCGACCGGTCTGCTGGCCCGTACCGCCAATGACGAGCCGATCGTCCTCGCCGAGGACGCCAGGCGGGCCAAGCACGACGTGATCGTGTCGGCCGTGCCCGCGACGGCGCGGGGCGATGTGGGCGTGGTGACGTCGACGGGCCGACTGCTGCGGCTCCCGGTGATCGACCTGCCCCAGCTGCCGGACACCCACGCGGCGCCCAACCTGTCGGGCGGGGCGATGATCTCCGAGTTCCTCACGCTGGAGAACGACGAGACGGTCATCTGTCTGACGACGCTCGACGAGGCGTCCCCCGGCCTGGCGATCGGCACCCTTCAGGGCGTCGTCAAGCGGGTGGTGCCGGACTATCCGGCCAACAAGGACGAGCTGGAGGTCATCACCCTCAAGTCCGGTGACCGGATCGTCGGTGCCGCCGAGCTGCGGACCGGCGAGGAGGACCTGGTGTTCATCACCTCCGACGCGCAGTTGCTGCGCTACCCGGCGGCGCAGGTGCGGCCGCAGGGCAGGCCCGCCGGGGGCATGGCGGGGGTCAAGCTTGCGGCGGACACCGAGGTGATCTCCTTCACCGCGGTGGATCCGGCGGCGGACGCGATGGTGTTCACCGTCGCGGGCTCGCACGGCACGCTGGACGACTCGGCGCAGACGTGCAAGCTCACCCCGTTCGACCAGTACCCGCGCAAGGGCCGGGCCACCGGCGGGGTGCGCTGTCAGCGGTTCCTCAAGGGCGAGGACGTCCTGGTGTTCGCCTGGGCGGGTGAGGTGCCCGCCCGTGCCGCGCAGTCCAACGGCACGCCGGTCGAGCTGCCGGAGCCGGACCCGCGGCGCGACGGTTCGGGGACGCCGCTGGTCAAGCCGGTCGCGGTGGTCGCGGGCCCGGTGTAGCCGACCGGTCCGACGGCGCGGGGCCGAGCACGGCCTACGCGTCGTCGGGCCGCCGCACGTACCGCAGGACGCCCCACATGCTCCGTTCGTGTGCGGCGTCCTGCGTCGCGTCCGGGCCCGGTGCGGCGCTCTCGCGGCAGCCGTCCAGCTCCTTGCCCAGGGCCTCCGGGTCGATGCCGGAACCGATCAGCACCAGCTGGGTGAGGCGCGGCTCGTCGCGCGTCCACGGCCGTGGGTCGAACCGCAGGAACCTGCCGACCGTGTGCAGGGCGTACTTGTTGGCCCGGTCGCCCACGCCGAAGTCGACGAATCCCTTGATCCGGTAGAGGCCCTGTGGACGGGAGTCGAGGAAGTCCATCAGTCGGCGGGGGTTCATGGGCACGTCCGCGGTGAAGGACACGCTCTCGTAGGCGGCGTGGAGGTGGTGTCCGTGCCCGTCGTGGCCCTCCTCCTCGGCCCGCTCCGCCAGGAGCAGGTCCTCGAAGGTGAGCTGGCGTGCCTTCTCCGCGCCGTCCGGTCGCAGTGCCGGGTCGAAGAGGAGTTCCGGATCGATGCGCCCGTAGGTGGCGCGGATGACCGCGGGTCCGCCGACGGCCGGCCTGCCGTCGGAGGCCGGGATCCCGGCTTCGGTGACGGCCTTCCCGATCCGGTCCAGCTCCTCGCTCCCGACCAGGTCGGTCTTGTTCAGCACGACGAGATCGGCGACGGCGAGATGGCGGTCGATCTCCGGGTGGCGCTGCCGGGTGGCGTCGAATCCGGCGGCATCGACGACCTCCACCAGTCCCCCGTAGACGATGTCCGGGTTGTCGCTGGCCAGCAGCATCCGCACGAGTTCCTGCGGCTCGGCCAGTCCGCTGGCCTCGATGACGATCACGTCGAGGCGGGCGGAGGGCCTGGTCAGCATGGCGAGGAAGGTGTCGAGTTCGCTCGCGTCGACCGCACAGCACAGGCACCCGTTGCCCAGCGAGACGGTGGAGCCGACCTGTCCCGAGACGGTCATGGCGTCGATCTCGATCGAGCCGAAATCGTTGACGATCACGCCGATCCGGTTTCCCGCGCGGTTGGCGAGGAGGTGGTTGAGCAGTGTCGTCTTGCCCGATCCCAGGAACCCCGCGAGGACGATGACCGGAATCTGCTGCTTGCGGGGCGGGGACGACGGGTTCAACGGAAACCTTCCTCGATGGCCTCAGGGCGCCGGGACCGGCTGCGGCGGGGGCGTGCCCACGTAGCGGGCCGCCGGGCGGATGATCTTCGAGTCCTCCGCCTGCTCCAGGATATTGGCGCTCCAGCCGACCACCCTCGCCGCGCAGAAGGTCGGCGTGAACATCTCGCGCGGCAGTCCGCACAGCTCCATGACGACCCCGGCGTAGAACTCCACGTTGGTGTGCAGCTCACGGCCCGGCTTGAGTTCGGCGAGGATCGTCTCGACCTGTCGTTCCACCTCGACGGCGAAGTCGACGAGCGGGCCGCCGAAGCCCTGGGCGATGCCCCGCAGCATGCGTGAGCGGGGGTCCTCGGTGCGGTAGACGGGATGTCCGAAGCCCATGATCCGCCCGCCCGCGAGCACCTGCTCGCGGATCCAGCCGTCGATGCGTTCGGGGGTGCCGATGGCGTCCAGGGTGTCGAGCGCGCGGCTGGGCGCCCCGCCGTGCAGCGGTCCGGAGAGCGCGCCGACGGCGGCCACCAGGCAGGCCGCGACATCGGCGCCGGTGGAGGCGACCACGCGGCCGGTGAAGGTCGAGGCGTTGAAGCCGTGGTCGATGGTGGAGATCAGGTACTGCTCGACGGCCCTGACGCGTGCGGCGTCCGGCACGGAGCCGGTGAGCATGTAGAGGTAGTTGGCGGCGTGGGGCAGGTCGTCGCGCGGCTCGACCGGTTCGAGGCCCCGGCCGAGCCGGTGCAGGGCGGTGAGCACGGTGGGGACGGCCGCGCAGGCGGCCAGGGCGTCCTCGCGGCGCCGGCCGGCGTCGATGTCGTACACCGGCCGGAATCCGGCCGATGCGCCGAGGAGCGAGAGGGCGGTGCGCAGCCCTGCCAGGGGGCCGGAGGCGGCTCCCGCACGCGCTATGGCCGGCAGCGCATCGCGCACCTCGGCGGGGAGCCGGCGCAGGGCGGCGGTACGGGCGGCGAACTCGGCCCGGGCCCCGGCGTCGGGCAGCGTGCCCTCGAACATCAGGTACCAGACGTCCTCGAAGCTGCGGGTCTCCGCCAGCTCGATCGCCGAGTACTGCCGGTAGTGGTAGAAGCCCTCGCGTCCGCGGACGTCGCCGAGGGCCGTGTCGGTGACGACGACCCCCGCCAGCCCTCGGGGTACGTCGAGCGGGGTTTCGCCGGTCGTGGTCGGCATCGTTTCCTCCGTGGTGTCCGGGGTTCATCAATATTGATTCGACCATCTAAGATTGACGCAATCTCTGTCAATATTGATTGAATCAATGTGTATACGGTTGGCGACATGACGGATCGAGCAGCACCCGACGACGGTTCCGGGACGACGGCGCCACGACGGCTCAGCACCCGGGAGACGGCCGAGCGCCTCGGGGTGAAGCCGGAGACGGTGTACGCCTACGTCAGCCGGGGCCAGCTGAACAGCACCCGCGCCCCCGGCGGGCGCGGCAGCACGTTCGACGCGGCGGAGGTAGACGCGCTGGCCCGGCGCACGGGCCGTCGGGAGCCCCCGCCCGCCCCCGGCGACCTGGTCTTTCGCACCGGCATCACCCTGATCGAGGGCGACCGCTACTACTTCCGCGGTGTCGACGCGACCGAACTGGCCCGGGAGTACGCCTACGAGGAGGTCGCCGAGTGGCTCTGGACCGGTGAGCTGCGCCCCGGCAGCCGCCTCGCGGCACCCGGCGAGGCACTGGCCGCGGCACGCGGGGCGGTCGACGCCCTGCCCGCGCACAGCAGCCCGACGGACCGGCTGCGGGTCGCGGTGATCGCCGCGGCGAGCGCCGATCCGTTCCGCTTCGACCTCTCGCGCGAGACCGTGCTCGCCGCTGCGCGCGGCCTCGTGCCGACCCTGGTCGGCGCGCTGCCCCCGGCGGCCGGCGGGGCCGGGGAACGGCCGGAGGAGAGGGACGCCGGGCTGGCCCGGCAGCTGTGGTCGAAGCTCACCGCCCGGCCCGCCGACGCGCCCTTCGTCACCGCGCTGGACGGCGCCCTCGCCCTGCTGATCGACCACGACCTCGCGGCGTCGACATTGGCCGCCCGGGTCGCCGCGTCCGCCCACGCCCATCCGTACGCGGTGGTCTCCGCAGGGCTCGGCGTGCTGGAGGGCCCCCTGCACGGAGCCGCGAGCGGGTCGGCCCACCGGATGCTGGCCGAGGTCCTGGAGCGGGGCAGCGCGGTGCCGGTGGTCGCCGACCACCTCCGCGCCGGGCGCAGGATTCCGGGGCTCGGTCACCGGCTCTACAGGACCGAGGACCCCCGGGCACAGGCGCTGTTCGCCCTGCTCGCGAACGTTCCGCAGGCCGCAGGGGCGCTCGCAGCGGCGCACGACGTGGTCGCCACGACCGCCCGGCACGCGCCCCTGCCCGCCAATGTGGACCTGGCGCTCGCCGTGCTCTCGGTCTCCTCCGGCATGGCCGCGGAAGCCGGGGAGACGGTGTTCGCGGTGTCCCGCACGGCCGGATGGATCGCGCACGCGCTGGAGGAGTACGGGGAACGCCCCCTGCGCATGCGCCCCAGCGGCCAGTACTGCGGCCCCCGTCCCCCTCAGCCGCTGCCCGCCGCCGCGGACGCCCCACGACGGTCCGCGCCGTGACGGGGGCGACCCCAGGACGGACGGACCACACCGTGAACGCGGTGGCCTCGGGACGGCGGCGTGGGAAGAAGCGGGAAGAATTTCCGAAAGGGCCATAACGCCGCTTACCGTTCATACGATGAGCGCCCCACCGCCCGTTCCCGGAAGAGCACGCCGTTTCGGCTGGCCGCAGCGGGTCTTCTCCCAGGTCCTGCTGATGCAGCTGGCCATCGTCACCGGTGTGACCGCGCTGGCCACCGGCCTCTTCCTGGCGCCGCTCAGCGCCCAGCTCGACGACCAGGCGATGCGCCGCGCCCTGGCCATCGCGCAGAGCACGGCGGCCCAGCCACGGGTCACCGAGTCGCTGCTCGCCACGGCCCCGTCCCCCGCCGGGCCCGTGCAGTCGGCGGCCGAACGGGTCCGGCGGGCCACCGGCGCCGAGTACGTCGTCGTCATGGACCGGCGCGGGGTGCGCTGGTCGCACCCCGACACCGGCAAGATCGGCAAGGTCGTCTCCACCGACCCGAGCGACGCGCTCGCGGGCCGGGACGTCATGGAGATCGACAGCGGGACACTCGGCCGGTCGGCCCGGGGGAAGGTCCCGCTCCGTGACGGGTCGGACCGCGTCGTGGGCGCCGTCTCGGTCGGCATCGCGTACGACAGTGTCCGCGCCCGGCTGCTCGCGGCAATCCCGGGGCTGATCGCCTACGCGGGCGGCGCGCTCGCCGTGGGGGCGCTGGCCGCGTACCTGATCTCCCGACGGCTCCAACGGCAGACCCACGACCTCGCGTTCTCCGACATCTCCGCGCTGCTGACGGAGCGCGAGGCGATGCTGCACGGCATCAGGGAGGGCGTCGTCGCGCTGGACCGGGCCGGGCGGGTACGGCTCCTGAACGACGAGGCGCAGCGCCTGCTCGGGCTGGGCCCCGATGCCGCCGGCCGCCCGCTGGACTGCGTGCTCGACGCGGGGCGGACGGCCGACGTGCTGGCCGGACGGGTGCTGGGCGACGATCTGCTGACGGTGCGGGGCAACCGGGTCCTGCTGGTCAACCGGATGCCGACCGACGACGGCGGCGCCGTCGCCACCCTCCGCGACCGCACCGAGCTGGAACATCTCGGCCGCGAGCTCGACTCCACCCGTGGTCTGATCGACGCGCTGCGGGCGCAGGACCACGAACACGCCAACCGGATGCACACCCTCCTGGGGCTGCTGGAACTGGACATGCACGAGGACGCCATGGAGTACGTCACCGAGGTCGTCGGAGTCCACCGGGCGACGGCCGAGCAGGTCACCGAGAAGGTGCGCGACCCCTTGCTGGCCGCACTCCTGGTCGGCAAGGCCACCGTCGCGGCGGAACGCGGGGTCGCGCTGCGCGTGGCACCCGGAACCCTGCTCCCGGACCGGCTGGTGGACCCGCGCGGACTGGTCACCGTCGTCGGCAACCTCGTGGACAACGCGCTGGACGCGACGACCGGCACGGACGGCGCCCTGGTCGAGGTGGGGCTGCGCGCCGAGGGCCGTACCGTGGTGCTGCGGGTCCGTGACAGCGGCCCCGGCATCCCTCTCGGACAGCGCGAAGCGATCTTCACGGAGGGCTGGTCGACCAAGGAGATCCCGGCACACGGCAAACGCGGCCTCGGCCTCGCTCTGGTGCGACGGCTGGCGGAACGGCAGGGTGGCGGCGTGACCGTCGACGAAGCCGTGGACGGCGGCGCCGAGTTCACCGTCGTACTGCCGGAGGCCCTGACCGACGCGGACATGGCGGAACCTGACCGAACCGGTCCCTCGCCCGCGAACGCCCCCGGGACACCCGGCCCCGGGACGACCGCACCGACAACCGGAACCGTGGGAGAAACTCAGTGATCGAGGTCCTGGTCGTGGACGACGACGTCCGCGTCGCGAAGGTCAACGCTGCCTATGTCTCCAGGGTGCCGGGATTCCGGGTGGTCGATGAGGTCCACTCCGCCGCCGAGGCTCTCCTCGCGATCGAGAGCCGACGCGTGGACCTGGTCCTGCTGGACCACTACATGCCCGGCGACAACGGCCTGGCCATGGTGCGCGAACTGCGCAGGCGCGGACATCACACCGACGTGATCATGGTGACGGCCGCACGCGATGTCGCCACCGTGCAGGAGGCCATGCGGCACGGCGCACTGCAGTACCTGGTGAAACCGTTCACGTACTCGGGACTGCGCACCAAGCTGGAGGGTTACGCCGCACTGCGGCACACCCTCGAACGCGGCGGCGAGGCCGAACAGGGCGAGGTGGACCGGCTCTTCGGCGCACTGTGGGCCGCGGGCGAGACCGACCTGCCCAAGGGGCACTCTCCGACCACGGCGGAGCTGGTCAGGCGGGCGCTCCGCAGCGCCGACGGGCCGCTCTCCGCGCAGGAGATCGCGGAGAGCGCCGGCATGAGCCGCCAGACCGCCCAGCGCTATCTGAAGCTGCTGGAGAAGTCCGGCAGGGTGCGGCTGACCCTGCGGTACGGCGAGACGGGCCGCCCGGAGCACCGCTACACCTGGTCCCCCGGCGGACAGGTCTGACCTCCCGGCCCCGGTGCGCCCCGACGGCCCATCCGGCTCTCTACACCGCTCCCGCTCCGGTCAGCGCGCGGACCTCGGTCTCCGCGTGCTTGGCTTCGTCGGGCGGCTCGGGGGACGTGACCGTCCCGATCCAGCCGGCCAGGAAGCCCAGCGGGATGGAGACCAGTCCGGGGTTCTCCAGCGGGAAGAGCTGGAAGTCCACGCCGGGGAACAGCGAGGCGGGGCTGCCGGAGACGACCGGTGAGAGCAGTACGAGCAGCACGGCGGGAATCAGCCCGCCGTAGACGGACCAGACCGCGCCCCGGGTGGTGAAGTTCCGCCAGAACAGGGAGTACAGAAGCACGGGGAGATTGGCCGAGGCGGCGACGGCGAAGGCGAGCCCCACCAGGAACGCCACGTTCAGGTTCTGGGCGATCAGCCCGAGCCCGATGGCGGCGACTCCGATACCGGTCGCCGCCACCCTGGCGACGGCGACCTCGCTGTACTGCTTGGCACCCGGCCGCCTGAGCGAGGCGTAGAGGTCGTGGGCCACGGAGGCGGACGAGGCGAGGGTGATGCCCGCGACGACCGCGAGGATGGTCGCGAAGGCGACGGCGCCGACCACGGCGAACAGGATCGCGCCCCCGGTGGACCCCTCACCGCCGCCGAGTTCCATGGCCAGCAGCGGGATCGCCGTGTTGCCCGCGGCGTTGGACGCCCGTACTTCGGCCGAGCCGACCAGGGCGGCCGCCCCGAATCCGAGCACGATCGTCATCAGATAGAAGCCGCCGATGAGCCCGATCGACCAGACGACGGAACGGCGGGCCGCGCGGGCGGTGGGAACGGTGTAGAACCGCGACAGGATGTGCGGCAGTCCCGCCGTGCCGAGCACCAGGGCCAGGCCCAGGCTGATGAAGTCGATGCGCGCGGTCCAGCTCCCGCCGTACCGGAGGCCGGGCAGGAGGAACCTGCTGCCGTGCCCACTCCGTTCGGCGGCGGAGTTGAGCAGGGCGTTGACGTTGCCGTGGAAGTGGATCAGGACGAGCACGGTCAGCGCGACCGCTCCCGCCATCAGCAGCACGGCCTTGACGATCTGGATCCAGGTGGTGGCGCGCATCCCGCCGAACGACACATAGACCACCATGAGCGCGCCGACGCCGATGACGGTCCAGGAACGGGCCGCACCGCTCGTACCGCCGAGCAGCAGGGCGACCAGGCTGCCCGCTCCCACCATCTGCGCCACGAGGTAGAGCACGGACACGGTGACGGAGGAGGCGCCCACCGCGATCCGGACCGGCCGTTCCGCCATCCGCGCGGCCACCACGTCGGCGAGTGTGAACCGGCCGCAGTTGCGGACCAGTTCGGCGACCAGGAACAAAACGACGAGCCAGGCGACGAGGAAGCCGACCGAGTAGAGCATGCCGTCGTAGCCGAAGAGGGCGATGAGGCCGGAGATGCCGAGGAAGGACGCGGCCGACATGTAGTCGCCCGCGATGGCGAACCCGTTCTCCATCGGGGAGAACAGCCTGCCGCCCGCGTAGAACTCCTCGGCCGATCCGTGGCGGTTGCGGCTCACCCAGGCGGTGATGGCGAGCGTCACCGCGATGAAGGTGCTGAACAGCAGGAGCGCCAACGTCTGATGGTTCCCGTTCAACGCCCGACTCCCCGTGTCATCTCCTGGGTCTCCCACCGCAGTTCGAGCGCGGCCCGGTCCCGGCGCAGACGCGCGTGGCGCGCGTACACCCCGGTGAGCAGGAAGGTCGTGAGGAACTGCCCGAGTCCCGCGACCATCGCGACGTTGACCTCTCCGGCCACCGGCCTGGCCATCAGTCCGGGAGCGGTGATCGCCGTGACGACATAGACCAGGTACCAGACGAGGAAGGCGAGGGTGGCGGGAATGACGAACCGCCGGTACCTGCGGCGTACCTCCTGGAAGGCCCCGCTGCGCTGCACCTCCAGGTAGATGTCGGCCGCGCTGTAACCGTGCCGCGGCTCCGCGGGCGCGGATCGTCCGGCGGGGACGAAGCCCCCCGCACCGCCCGGCCCGCCCGGCCCGGAGGCCGGCTCGTCGTGCCACGGGTCGTCGAGCCGCACCGTTGCGGCCTCACACCCTGCTTCCTTCTCCACGGAACAACTCCCCTTGTCCACGGACCACTTCGGCCGTGTACCCAAGAATGGGCAGATCAGGAAGCCCCCGGGCGTGCCATTCACCGGTCTTCACCTCTTCAGGTGAAGACCGATCCGGGCGGCTGTGCGAGGCCCCGAACGTACGCATAGCGAACGGCCTGAGCCCGGTCCCGTACCCCGGCCTTGGCGAAGAGGTTGTTGATGTGGCTTTTCACTGTGGCCTGCGAGATGTGCAGCTGCCGGGCGATCTCCGTATTGGACAGCCCCTCCGCGATCAGGACCAGCACCTCCAGCTCACGTGGCGTCAGGCCGTCGGGCAACTCCGGTTCGGGCGGCGGGACCGGCGGCAGGGGGATCGTGGTGACCCGCTCCAGCAGACGGCGCTGCACGCTCGGGGAGAGCCCGGCCTCGCCCGACAGCACGGCCTGGACGGCCCGCACGATCTCGTCGCCCCCGGCGTCCTTGGTGAGGTAGCCGCGTGCCCCTGCCCGCAGCGCGGGGAAGAGCGAGTCGTCGTCCGCGAACGTCGTGAGCACCACCACCTGGGTGCCTGGGTGGTCCTTGCGGATCCGCCGCGTCGCCTCGACCCCATCGCACCTGGGCATCCGCAGGTCCATCAGGACCACGTCGGGGGCCAGTTCGGCCACGAGCGCGACGGCCTCCTCCCCGTCCTTCGCCGATCCGACCACCTCGATGCCGGGCAGCAGCCCCAGCAGCATCACGATTCCTTCGCGCACCACCGACTGGTCGTCGGCGACCACGACCCGCGCGTTCACACGGGCACCCGCAGACTCACCACGAATCCCTCCTCGGCGGGACCCGCCTCCAGCGTCCCGCCCATCAGTTCGGCCCGTTCCCTCATTCCCAGCAGACCGTATCCGGATCCGCTGCCCGCGAGTTCACTCTCGGGGACGGCCCCGCCCGAGTCCCTGACCTCCAGGGCGACTTCGTCCGGCAGGTACTCCAGCCGGACGAGCACCCTGGCCCCCGGTGCGTGTTTGCGCACATTGGTCAGGGCCTCCTGTGCCACTCTCCGGACCGTCTGCGACGTTTCGGCCGTCAGCACCCGCCGTTCCCCCTCCACGCTGACCTCCGCGGGATCGGCGGCCACCAGTTGTCTCAGGAAGTCCTCCACGGGAGACACCTCTCCTCTGAGCGCGGAGAGTGCCTGCCGGGTCTCCGCGAGTCCCTCACGCGCCATGGAACGTGCCGCCACGACCCGCTCCAGCACCCCGTCCCGAAACTCCCCCGCGGGCTCCCGCTCGATCAGCAGCCGCGCCGCCTCCAGGTGTACCAGCTGCGCCGAGAGGCTGTGGGCGAGCACGTCATGGATCTCCCTGGCGATCCTGGCCCGCTCCCCCAGGGCCGCCGTCTCGGCTTCCGCAGCGCGGGCCGCCCGCTCCTGCACTAGCAGTCTCTGGGCATTGCCACGGGCCTCGGCGTCCAGCCGGAGCACATAACCGGCCAGTGAGAGGCCGACGGTGGTCGTGGCCGTGGTGAACCAGCCGTCGGTGTTGACGACGGCGTACACGCCGAGCGTGAGGGCCGTCACGGGAAGAGCCGCCGCGAGAGGCAGCCGTTCCAGCGCGGTGACCGCGCAACCGCACCACAGGATCGTCGCCAGCAAAATGGCGTCGGCCTCTCGCGCTGCGAAGGCTGCCAGCAGCAACAGCGTCATCAGACCGAGTGACGGCCAGAGCCGGTGTTCCAGGCTGGTCCGGAAGAACGCCCACGCGACAACCGCGCAGCCCAGCACTCCCAGCAGTCCGGCCGCGATCGCCCAGGGGCCGAACCGTCCGCCTCCGAACGTCCCCCACAACATGGCGGCGATCAGTATCCCCCGGACCGACCAGGTGATCACCTTCCGCGGACGGGTGCGGTTCGCCTCCGAGAGCGCCTCCCGGGAGGGCCAGTTCGTCCAGGTCGCACGCATCACACTCGGTCCTTCCATGCCGACCGCGGTGCCGTCCCGACGGTGAGGACGGCGTACGTCGGCCCCATCCGCCCGCCCCTCCGCGTCCGCACACCCCCGCGTATTCCGGGCATCGCCGCGAGGAGGACGCTCGACAGGCCCCACCGGCGCCGGCCGTCCATGATCTGCCGTGCCCGGGACCGGCGGACCACTGCGGCAACGGCGACCGCGCCGATCGCCAGAACACCGATCACCAGGACATTGACGAGCCCCCACATGGCCGCCTCCGATTCGCGGGAAGGTTGAACGCCTTCGACGCTACGGAAGCGGCCGGGCCGGAGGATCGGCTCAGGGGTGGATCGTGGGTGGAGTCGCCGTCTCCACCCACGGGTGGAGACGGCGATGCTCGGACGTCGATGCGCGAGGCGCTCAGACGTCGATGCGCGAGCGGTCCAGGGTGGCGGCAGAGCTGGTGATGAACTCCTTGCGCGGAGCCACCTCGTTGCCCATCAGCAGATCGAAGACCTGCTCGGCCGACTCCAGGTCGCCGATGTTGATCCGCCGCAGGGTGCGGTAGCGCGGGTCCATCGTGGTCTCCGCCAGCTGGTCCGCGTCCATCTCGCCCAGGCCCTTGTACCGCTGGATCGACTCCTTGTACCGGATGTTCTTCCGCTGAAGCTCCAGCAGCCGCTGACGCAGCTCGTTGTCGGAGTACGTGTAGATGTACTTGTCCTGGCCCTTCTTCGGCTGGACCAGCTCGATGCGGTGGAGCGGGGGCACGGCGGCGAAGACCCGGCCCGCCTCGACCATGGGCCGCATGTACCGCTGGAAGAGCGTAAGCAGCAGGATGCGGATGTGCGCGCCGTCGACATCGGCGTCCACCAGCAGGACGATCTTCCCGTAGCGCGCGGCGTCGATGTCGAAGGTCCGGCCGGACCCGGCTCCTATGACCTGGATGATCGCGCCGCACTCGGCGTTCTTCAGCATGTCCGAGACGGATGCCTTCTGGACATTGAGGATCTTGCCCCGGATCGGCAGCAGTGCCTGGAACTCACTGTTCCGGGCGAGCTTGGCCGTGCCGAGCGCGGAGTCCCCCTCGACGATGAACAGTTCGCTGCGGTCGACGTCGTCGCTTCGGCAGTCGGCCAGCTTCGCCGGCAGCGAGGAGGACTCGAGCGCCGTCTTGCGACGCTGCGCGTCCTTGTGCTGACGGGCCGCAATGCGGGTCCGGGCGGCTGCCACGGCCTTGTCCAGAACCGCCCTGGCCTGGGCCTTGGCGTCGCGCTTCGTCGAGGTCAGGAATGCCTTGAGTTCCTTGGCCACGACGTTGGCGACGATCCGGTTCGCCGCCGAGGTGCCGAGCACCTCCTTGGTCTGGCCCTCGAACTGCGGCTCCGCCAGGCGTACGGTGACGACCGCGGTCAGCCCCTCCAGTGCGTCGTCCTTGACGATGTCGTCCTCGGCGACGCGGAGCAGCTTGGCGGAGCGAAGCACCTCGTTGACCGTCTTGGTCACGGAGCGTTCAAATCCGGTCACGTGCGTGCCGCCCTTGGGGGTGGCGATGATGTTGACGAAGGACTTGAGTGTGGTGTCGTAACCGGTGCCCCAGCGCAGGGCGATGTCCACCGCGAGTTCCCGGGTGACCTCGGTCGCCGTCATGTGGCCGCGCTCGTCCAGCACCGGCACGGTCTCCTTGAACGTGCCCTGCCCGCTCAGACGCAGGACGTCGCAGACCGCCTTGTCCTGTGCGAGGTACTCGCAGAATTCGCTGATGCCGCCGTCGAAGTGGAAGGTGTCCTCGGTCTTGCCCGCGCCGTCGAGACCGCGCTCGTCGCGGACGACGATCGTGAGGCCGGGGACGAGGAAGGCCGTCTGCCGCGCCCGCTGGTGGAGCGTCTCCAGGCTGAGCTTGGCGTCCTTGAGGAAGATCTGCCGGTCCGCCCAGTAGCGCACCCGGGTGCCGGTGCGCGTCTTCGGCACCCGCTTGCCCTTGAGCAGACCGTTGGCCGGATCGAAGGGGCTGTCCGGCCCCTGCTCGGTGAAGATTCCCGGAACTCCGCGGCGGAAGCTGATCGAGTGGGTCGCGCTGTTGCGGTCGACCTCGACGTCGAGCCGCGCGGAGAGCGCGTTGACCACGGAGGCGCCGACGCCGTGCAGACCGCCCGACGCGGCGTACGAGCCGCCGCCGAACTTTCCGCCGGCATGGAGCTTGGTCATCACGACCTCGACGCCGGACAGGCCGGTCTTGGGCTCGACGTCGACGGGAATGCCCCGCCCGTTGTCCCGGACCTCCACGGAGTTGTCGTCGTGGAGAATGACCTCGATGCGGTCGCAGAAGCCGCCCAGGGCCTCGTCGACGGAGTTGTCGATGATCTCCCAGAGGCAGTGCATGAGACCGCGGCTGTCGGTGGACCCGATGTACATGCCGGGGCGCTTGCGAACCGCTTCGAGCCCCTCGAGTACGAGCAGATGCCGCGCGGTGTAGTTGGAACCGTCTCGGTCTGCTCCGGTCAGCAGCGCAGTGGACGGCACGGACGTATCGGCGGTCACGCGGTTCGCTCCTCGCTGAATTTCATTTGGGGCCCAGTGGGTATCGGGCTCGGCTTCGGTAGCCGCTGAGAGCGTACCGAGGCCTGGTAGAGCGGTTGTAACGCCACCCTCCGACAACCCTCACATCAATCCATCCTCGCACATACGTTCGGTCACCCGCAGGAGTGACGCGCACATCACGTTCCCTTCCAGGCATGAACCATTTAGGCTCCGGGCACGTCCTCATGAACGAACCGGCAAGCCAGCCGGGAGGATCCACCAAGACAAGCAACGCGAAACCGTAGCGCTACGCAATACGGCACATTCGCCGCCAACCGTCAATAGACAGCCATCTCGAGAAGAAGTTTCGAAGAAAAGCCACGAGCGGGAACGTTTTCGGCCTGGTTGGATGTTGACCCTGGTACGACAGCTCGTCGAGCTAGAGAAGAGGCGACGTGACTACTGTTCTGACCCCCGCGAGCCCGCTGACCGCAGCAGACCGCTGTGACCGTTGCGGCGCCCAGGCATATCTGCGCGTCGTCCTGATCAGCGGCGGTGAACTGCTCTTCTGCGCCCACCACGGTCGCAAGTTCGAGCCGGAACTCAAGAAGATCGCCGCGGAAATACAGGATGAGACGGACCGGCTCACGGCCGTACAGGCCCAAGCCGCCGAAGAGGAACACTGACACCTCGCATTCCCGACGAGCTCGGGCCAGGTCCCGGACCTGCCGACGGGCGGCTCCCTGCGAGGGGAGCCGCCCGTTCTCGTACGCACGTGGCGCGCCCGCTCAGCCTCCTTCCGGCATCCAGCCAATCGCTGCGGAGATCCGCGTGTACACGCCGGGGTTTCCCGCCCTCGCGCAGCCGTTCCCCCAGGACACCAGTCCGATGAGCCTTCCACCGGCCACCAGCGGCCCTCCGCTGTCCCCCTGACACGCGTCGTACCCGCCCAGCAGTTCGCCCGCGCAGAGCATCGCTGAGGGCTCGTACGTGCCGTTTCTGCCGCCCGGGTACGCCTGCGCGCAGGCACTGTCCGGCAGGACGCTCACTTTCGCGGAGCGGAGCGACGACGCGTAGTCGCCGTTGCCGCTCATGTCGCCCCACCCGTAGACGACGGCTCCGGTGCCGGGCGCGTACGCCGGGTCCCCCGAGCCCGCCATCTGGATCACGCTCTTCTCCGGCAGCGCGTCGGCCAGTGTGAGTACCGCCAGGTCCCCCGCGTTCGTGACGGGGTCGAACGCGGGATTGGTCCACGTCGACCGCACCGATATCTCCTGCCCCCCGGTCTCGCGCAGGTCATCGCGGCCCGTGATGACCCGCAGGTCCCGCACCGCTCCGGCGTCGACGCCGAGCGCCTCGCGGCTCAGGCAGTGCGCGGCGGTCAGCACCTTCTTCGGTGCCACCACGACACCGCCACAGAACTGTCCGGCACGCGCCTCTCCGAACCGGTCGCGGCTGGACAGCGCCACCACCCAGGGGCTGTCCTTGACATGTGCGGGCTGGCCACCGACGACTATGCCGTCCTCGGCCGCCCGGGCGGGGGACGCGAGAGGTATCGCGGCTGCGGCGGCAACCAGGGCGAACGCCCCGGTCAGGGCACGAAAGGCGGTACGGGACATGCGTACTCCTGACTCTGTGTCGAACCGTTCCCACCCAGAGTCGTCCCGCCGCTCGTCCGACGCACCCGTTGATAGGCCGAGGGCCCGGAACCCCAGGGGGTTCCGGGCCCTCGCGCGCTGCTGCTACTAGTCGAGGTAGTCGCGCAGCACCTGCGAACGCGACGGGTGACGCAGCTTCGACATGGTCTTCGACTCGATCTGACGGATACGCTCACGCGTCACGCCGTAGACCTTGCCGATCTCGTCCAGCGTCTTCGGCTGACCGTCGGTGAGCCCGAAGCGCATCGAGACCACGCCCGCCTCACGCTCGGAGAGCGTGTCGAGCACGGAGTGCAGCTGCTCCTGGAGGAGCGTGAAGCTGACCGCGTCGGCCGGCACGACCGCCTCGGAGTCCTCGATGAGGTCACCGAACTCGCTGTCCCCGTCCTCACCCAGCGGGGTGTGGAGGGAAATCGGCTCACGACCGTACTTCTGGACCTCGATGACCTTCTCGGGGGTCATGTCGAGCTCCTTGGCCAGCTCCTCAGGCGTGGGCTCGCGGCCCAGGTCCTGGAGCATCTGGCGCTGCACACGGGCGAGCTTGTTGATGACCTCGACCATGTGCACCGGGATGCGGATGGTGCGGGCCTGGTCGGCCATGGCGCGGGTGATCGCCTGGCGGATCCACCAGGTGGCGTACGTGGAGAACTTGTAGCCCTTGGTGTAGTCGAACTTCTCGACCGCACGGATCAGACCAAGGTTGCCCTCCTGGATGAGGTCCAGGAAGAGCATGCCGCGGCCGGTGTAACGCTTGGCCAGCGACACCACGAGACGGAGGTTGGCCTCCAGCAGGTGGTTCTTGGCACGGCGCCCGTCCTCGGCGATGATCTCCAGCTCGCGCTTGAGCTTCGGGGCGAGCTTGTCGGAGTTCGCCAGCTTGTCCTCGGCGAACAGACCGGCCTCGATGCGCTTAGCGAGCTCGACCTCCTGCTCGGCGTTGAGGAGGGGAACCTTGCCGATCTGCTTCAGGTAGTCCTTGACCGGGTCGGCGGTGGCACCGGCGACGGCGACCTGCTGCGCGGGCGCGTCGTCCTCGTCGTCGTCGGAGAGGACGAAGCCCTTGTTCTCGCCCTCGCCCTCCTCTTCCTCGCCGCCCTTGCCGACCTTTACTTCCTCGATCGCCTCGTCGCCATCGAGAAGCTCGTCGTCCTGCTTTCCGGACTTCTTCGCTGTTGTCTTCTTGGCCGCCGTCTTCTTCGCGGCGGTCTTCTTGGCAGCCGTCTTCTTGGCTGCCGCCTTCTTCGCAGGGCCGGCCGCGGCGGCGTCGGCCGCCGTGTCCACGGTCTCTGCCGACGGGGCGGCGGTGGCCGCGACAGTCCTGGTCACGGTCGTCTTGGCCGCGACGGTCTTGGTGGCGGTGCGCTTGACCGGGCTCTTCGCTGCGACGCTCTTGCGGGCACGTTTGGACGGCTCCGCGGCACTGACCATCAGCGTCACACCCTCTTCCTCGAGGATCTGATTGAGGCTGCGCAGAACATTCTTCCACTGGGTTGGCGGAATCTGGTCAGCCTCGAAGGCCCGACGCACGTCATCGCCGGCGATCTGCCCATCAGCCTTTCCCCGCTCGATGAGCGCCATCACAGACTCGGACTCGGCGATCTCCGGCGGGAGCGTACGGGATGTGCTGGCCGACACGAACAACCTCTCGGAACGATGGAAACGGCTTCCGGCCCGGCCCCCGTGAGGGCTGGAGCCGACGACCGCCGGGCTGGGAAGTACCGGCGGCGCGGGGTTTGGCCTCAGAACTGCACAGCGCACTGAATGGCTGCTGTATTCCTTCCGTGGCGGTCACCTCTTAAGTCATCGCACTGCTTCGAGGAGTGTTACGCCCAATCCACGTGGCCCGAGTCACACCTCATTTGCGACGAACGAGACCAAGAGTGCATTTCTCCCCACAATTGTGCCGCCGGACCATGACGGGCCCGGCGACACGTGGTGCGCACCCCGGTTGTACCGCGCTCAGTGCTCGCGGGGCGCGGGCACCACCCGTTCCACCTCGGGGTGGACGACGAGCAGTTGACGCATGGCCGTTTCGGCACCCGCCGCGTCGCCGGACGCGAGGGCCTCGACGATCCGGGCGTGGTGGCCGAGAGAGGCGTCGGTGGGGCGGTCACAGCCCGTGACCGGGCCGCCCGATACCTGCAGCGCCGCAGCGACGATGCCGGAGAGGTGCTCGAGCATCCGGTTGCCCGCCGCCTGGATGAGCAGGGAGTGGAACTCCGCATCCGCCCGGGAACAGGTAATCGCGTCGCCCTGCCCGACCGAGTGCCTCATGATCTCGACCATGTCACCGAGGCGCTGCTGAATGTCCTCGCGCCCGTGGCCCGCGGCAAGACGCGCGGCGAGCGGCTCGATCGTCCAGCGGAGCTCCCCCAGCTCGCGGCGCTGGTCCTCGCGCTGGGGACCGAAGGCGCGCCATTCGATGATGTCGGGGTCCAGCAGATTCCAGTCGCTGACGGGGCGGACCCTGGTGCCCACGTTGGGCCGGGCGCTGACCAGCCCCTTGGCTTCGAGGACACGCAGGGATTCGCGCACGACGGTACGGGAGACCTCGAAACGCTGACCGATCTCTTCCGGAACGAGGGGGCGGTCGGCACCCAGGTCACCGGAAACGATCATCTGACCCAGCTGCTGAACGAGTTGGCCATGGAGGCCGCGGCCCCGGCTGGCCGAGCCCCGCCGGCCCACCCGACCGAGCTCGGCGTCGGGACCGTCCCAGGTGCGAAGAGCGGCGCGCTCGCCGGCCGGCGCCTCCGCATACGGGTAGCGATCGAGTTCACCCGGGCCGGCGAGGCCGGAATCGGCGGAGCGGGCGGCGGTCATCATGGTGTGCGCAAGGGTACTCACGCATCCTTTGTCGGCGCAGCTCACGCAGCTCTTGAGGTCTTTGGTGAAAAGCACACGAAAGGGTGATCGGCACCCACCCCCCAATTGACGTCTAACCGGTATAAACCGGTCATTCTCTTGGGAGTTGCGGGCCCTAACTCGGCCCGACACCGCTCTGCGAGCGCCAACGGACCCGACCGTGAAGGCCGGTGAACAGGTACGCGCAGACCAGGACCGACAACGACAACGACAGCGCGACCCCCACCGGATGGGCCACGAGCCGCCCGGCCGCCGCCACCCATCGGTCCATCTCGTGGGGCCAGCTCGGCCACACCAGTTCACGGAGCCTGCCCGGCAGCCCGACGGTCGAGCGGGAGCCCGGCCCCGCCGACAGAGCCTTCCGGACAAGCGGAGCCACAAGCACCGGCACGGCCAGCACCGCGGCAACACCACCCGTGGCCACCCGGAAGATCCCGGCGGCCAGAAGCCCCGTCCACGCGCAGCCCACGACCAACCCCACCCAACCGACGCACAGCGAAACCGAGTTCGGTGGAATATCGATCAGATCGGGGCCGTACACAACCCGCAGGGCTTCGGTGGAGAGCAGGACGACAGCCAGGGCCAGCACCACGGCGACACCTGCGGACACCGTCAGCTTGGCAAGGAGCAGCCCCGGCCGACGGGGGATCACACCTCGTCCCACGGCGAGCGCGGGATAGCGGAATTCGTCACCGAACGACAGGGCGCCGAGAATCCCGGCACCGACCGCCGCGGGCGGCAGGGGCAACAGCGACGGCCAGGCCGCCAACATCTTCGGCAGCGGCGTCTGACCGGTACGGGCCAGCAGTACGGAAAGCCCGGCCGAGAGCACCATGACAACGGCCATGACCAAGAGCGTTGTCCTGACACCGAACATGCGGCGCAGCTCGTACCGCAGCGGGTGGAGCGGGCCGCGGGCGGGACGGCGCCCGATGGGAGGCGGCAGTGCCGGGCTCGACGCCCGTACGGTCCGCCGAGAAAGGCCCGGCTCCCCGTTTTCGACGGACACCGCAGGGGTTGCCGGACCCCCTGGGGACACGGCAGCCGCAGGGCGTGTGGAGCCTCCGCGACCTGTCGGATTCGCCCGAGCCGTGAGGTCCGCGTGACCCATGAGGCCCTTGTCGCTGATGGGGTGCGCGGGACCGATGATCTGCTCCCGTCCCGTCGCCCCCGCGGGTTCCACCGGCACGGCGGGTTCCATTGCCTCCGTCGGTTCTGCCGGTGCGGTGGAACCGGTGTCACCGATCTCGTCGGCGAGCTGGTGCACCGGCAGCCCGTGCCGGAACGCCGTGTCACCGATCTCCGCGCATGTGGAGCCGTACACCGAGAGTCGGCCGCCCGCTTCGGTGACCACCTCGACCGAGCGCCGGGCCACCCGGGCCTCCCGGCTGACGACTGCGGCAAGGCGGGCCGCGTGCGGAGTACGGACTGCGACCCTGGGGCGCAGCCGGGTCCGGGAGAATTCGTCGATGCCCTGGTCGGCGACAAGCCTGCCACCGTCGATGGTGATCACTCGGTGGGCGTTGCGCGCGGCCTCCCTGGGGTCGGTCGTGGTGTACAGAACAGTTCCGCCCCGCGCCGCGTGAGCTCGCAACAGTTCGTGCAGCCAGCCGGCCTCGCGCGGCGAAAGACCCTCCGCCGGATCGTCGAGGACGAGCGCGTGCGGGTCGCCGAGCAGCGCCGAGGCGAGTGCGAGCCGACGGTCCATGCCGGGCGAGAGCGCGCCGATGCGCCGGTCCCCGAGCCCGGCCAGCCCCACGGCGTCGAGCACTTCGTCGGCCCGCGTCACCGACACCCCCGCAGCGGCGCAGAGCATCCGGAGCTGTCCACGGGCGGTGCGGGCAGGGTGCCCCGGGACGTCCCCGAGGAGCACCCCCACCTCGCGGGCCGGATGCGGGATCCGGTGCAGCGGTCTGCCCCGGAAGTAGGTGATGCCCCGCCCCGGGTCGAGTTCGAGCATGAGGCGGAGGGCCGCGGTCTTCCCGGAGCCGGGAGCACCCAGAAGTGCGGTGACACGGCCGGGCCGGGCTTCGAGGGTGAGGTCGTCCACGGCGGCCGGAAGGCCGCGGCGGGGGGCACTGGTGAGTCCGATGGCCTGGAGCATCGCTTCTCTCGCGGAAGGTGAGACCGCTCGGCGGCAGAGTGGGTACCGCAGCAAGATAACGCGACAAATCAGACTTTTTATGTAGCTTCGATACCGCGGGTGTTCCGCGGACTCAGACCTCCGGCCTCAGCATCGGAGGGTTGAGCACCGTGGCCGCACCGGCCCGGAACAGCTGGGCCGGGCGTCCGCCCTGACGGGTGGTCGTACCGCCCGAGGGCACCAGGAAGCCGGGCGTGCCGGTCACCTTGCGGTGGAAGTTCCGCGGATCGAGAACCACGCCCCATACCGCCTCATACACCCTCCGGAGCTCGCCGACGGTGAACTCCGGCGGGCAGAAGGCGGTGGCCAGGGAGGAATATTCGATCTTGGACCGGGCCCGTTCGACCCCGTCGGCAAGGATCCGCGCATGGTCGAAGGCCAGTGGGGCCTGGCTCTCGCCCTCCTGGCCGAAGCCCCCTTCCGCCCCGAGCAGATCCTCGACGGGTGCCCACCTCGCGCTGTTCGCGTCACCGCCCGCCCGCGGGGCCGGCAGATCGGGAGCCAGTGCGAGATGGGCGACGCTGACGACCCTCATTCGCGGGTCGCGACCGGGGTCCCCGTAGGTGGCGAGCTGTTCGAGGTGGGCGCCGTTGCCGACTGCCGGAGCCGCCGGATCCTGGGCGCACAGGCCGGTCTCTTCCACGAGCTCCCGCGCCGCCGCCGCGCCGAGATCCTCATCGGCTCTCACGAACCCGCCGGGCAATGCCCATCGCCCCTGGAAAGGCGGCTCACCACGGCGTACGACCAGTGCGCAGAGCGCATGGCGGCGCACCGTGAGCACGACCAGGTCGACAGTGACGGCGAAGGGCGGGAAAGTCGACGGGTCGTAGGGCGGCATGCCGTGATCATAGTCGTCTGCCTGACGATAAACACTCCCTTCGAAGATCTCTTCTCGATCCCGCGCGCATCTCCTCTTCGTTGGCTTCGCGGTCCGCCCCCGCCTCGTGCCGGGTACCGCCCGCCCCCGGACCGCGCTTCCCCGGCACCGGCTTCTCTCCCCCATGGACCACTCCCTGCCCGAGCCGATGCTGTACGAAGCGTCGCGGTCCGTGCCTCTCTTCCACGTCTCAGCGGCAAGGTCTGTTCAGTGACGAGGCCCCCGGGTCATCCATCACTCCTGTGGGTGCGTCGGCTCGGTGTGGTTCGCCCGGACCCGCGCCGGGCGGCCGTTTCGGGGCGGGAGGGGCCGGACGGCGCCTTCCGTCGATGCGAGGGGGCCGGGCGTGTGGTGCGGGATCGGGCGCCAGGGGTGGCCCGATGGCTCCGCCGTCCCGTTCGGGCGCTGCGCTCCCCGCGCAGGCAACGACGCAGCGTCTCCGGGTCGAGGCCCTGGTTGCACGCTTCGTGGAGAAGCTGGGCGAAGGTGTAATCGGGATCCATCCGCAGGGCGAGCCCCAACGCGACTCGCGCGGCCGGTTCGTCTCCCGTCGACCAGGAAACCCAGCCGGCCAGGGCCAGTGGAGCCGCGGCGTGTTCCTCGTACGGTGAGACACAACGGCGGGACAGTGCCCGCCAGAGCCGGAGCGCGGAATCGGCCTCCGGGCCTTCCATCCATTCCGCCGCCCTGTCACGGGTCTCCCGGTCCTGCAGGCCGAGGATCACCGAGGCCGCCTCGTCGTGGCTGATCAGCCGGTCGTCGTTGATGTCCGCGAGGGAGGGAGTCGTCGGTTGCTCCTCCCCGAGACGCTTCATGAGCCTCCTGGCAAGGTCCAGGGTCTCCCTGCCGACGGCCTTGCGGCCCGCTTCGTCGAGGAGTTTGGGCATCATTTCGACCCCTACCGAATCGAGCGCGCGTTGCTGATCCGCCTCGGCAGCTGTGCCCATAGGCATGAGCCTGGACTCCATCTCTCGCAACGATCCGCGCACTTGGATGCCCGCGTACGCGGCGGCGGCCGCCATCACCGAGGTGCCGGGCATGGCCATCCGGTTGCCCTCCGCCGGGCAGCAACGCCCGTCCGGGCAGCAGTAGGACCAGTACCGGCCGTCGGAGATGCAGAGCGCTTCGAGCACCGGCACATCGAGCGCGCCGCAGGCCGTACGCAGGCTCTGGGCCAGGGGCCGCAGCCGCTCCATGACCCGGCCGGCGGGCTCGCCCTCGGCAGGATCCTGGCAGAGGAAGATCACGATCGCGTCGGGAGGGCTGCCGCGCCGCTCGCTCCCCTTGATCAAGCACTCGGCGAGCTGCTCCGCGACGGCCGGCCATTCCTCGGGCGTCTGCGGGATGCCGACCCTGAGCCGCCCGCCGAAGCGGCCCCTGCCGCCGTGCAGGGCGACCATGACCACGCTGTCGTTCGGATGGAATCCCATGAGGTAGGGAAGGGCGTCTGCGAGCTCGGCGGGGCCCCGCAGAGTGACCTGCTGCTCGTCGACCGGACCGTTGGATTCGTGGCGCTGGTTCATGGCATGACCGTCCCGCGAACGGCAAAATTCCGCGACCCCTGTGGATAACTTTTTCCACAGGCTGGAGCGACCGTTCGCGGTTTGTCGTAGCCATCGGGTTGCATGGGGGCATGACCCAAGCAACCCGTGCAGACCTCAGGGCCTCGGCCGACTCCGTACTTGCCCGCCTCGTCGGCGACCCCACAGGCGCTGCGCGGCTGCGGGAGGACCAGTGGCTGGCCATCGAGGCGCTCGTCGCCGACAAGCGCCGGGCCCTGGTCGTCCAGCGGACCGGTTGGGGCAAGTCCGCGGTGTACTTCGTCGCGACGTCCCTGATCCGCGCGCAGGGCGGCGGGCCGACCGTGATCGTCTCGCCGCTGCTCGCGTTGATGCGCAACCAGGTCGCGGCGGCTGCCCGCGCCGGAATCAGCGCCCGCACGATCAACTCCTCCAACACCGAGGAGTGGGAGACCGTGCAGGCCGAGGTGGCGGCCGGTGAAGTGGACGTGTTGCTGGTCAGCCCCGAGCGACTCAACAATCCCGACTTCCGGGACCAGGTCCTGCCCCGGCTCGCCGCCGCCACCGGACTGCTCGTGGTTGATGAGGCGCACTGCATTTCCGACTGGGGTCACGATTTCCGGCCCGACTACCGGCGTCTGCGGACCATGCTGGCCGATCTGCCCGCCGGTGTGCCCGTCCTGGCGACCACCGCGACGGCGAACGCCCGGGTGACCGCGGATGTCGCAGAACAACTGGGTACCGGCGCGGGAACCGACGCGCTCGTGCTCCGGGGCTCCCTGGACCGGGAGAGCCTCAGCCTCGGTGTTCTGCAACTGCCGAACGCCGCGCACCGGTTGGCCTGGCTGGGCGATCACCTCAAGGAGCTCCCCGGCTCGGGAATCATCTACACCCTGACGGTCGCCGCCGCCGAAGAGGTCACCGCGTATCTGCGTCAGTGCGGGCACACGGTGGCGTCCTACACCGGTCGCACCGAGAACGCCGACCGGCAGCAGGCGGAGGACGACCTGCTCGCCAACCGGGTCAAGGCCCTCGTGGCGACGTCCGCGCTGGGCATGGGGTTCGACAAACCCGACCTCGGATTCGTCGTCCATCTCGGCTCGCCCTCCTCCCCCATCGCCTACTACCAGCAGGTGGGGCGTGCGGGGCGTGGTGTCGAGCACGCGGAGGTGCTGCTCCTGCCGGGCAAGGAGGACGAAGCGATCTGGGAGTACTTCGCGTCGGTCGCCTTTCCTCCCGAGGAGCAGGTACGACGGACGATCGACGCCCTCGCCCACGCCGGCCGGCCGCTCTCGCTGCCCGCCCTGGAGCCGTTGGTCGATCTGCGGCGCACCCGGCTGGAGACCATGCTCAAGGTGCTGGACGTCGACGGCGCCGTCAGACGCGTCAAGGGCGGCTGGATCGCCACCGGTGAGCCCTGGGTGTACGACTCGGAGCGCTACGCGTGGGTGGCCCGCCAGCGGACTGCCGAGCAGCAGGCGATGCGCGAGTACGCGACGACGACGGGCTGCCGGATGGAGTTCCTGCGCCGTCGGCTGGACGACGAGGAGGCGACCGCCTGCGGACGCTGCGACAACTGTGCGGGGGCCCGCTTCGACGACCAGGTGTCCAGCGTGGCCCTCGACGGTGCGCGGGGCGAGCTGAGCAGACCCGGTGTGGAGATGGAGCCCCGCAAGATGTGGCCGACCGGCCTCGCGGCCGTGGGCGTCGGCCTCAAGGGCCGCATCCCCGCGGGGGAGGTGTCGTTCACCGGTCGCGCCCTGGGGCGACTCTCCGACATCGGCTGGGGCAACCGGCTGCGCCCGATGCTGGCGCCCCAGGCCCCGGACGCCCCTGTTCCGGACGATGTGGCGAGCGCCGTGGTGAACGTGCTGGCCGACTGGGCCAAGGGCCCCGGGGGCTGGGCCTCGGGGGCCGAGGACGCCGCGCCCAGGCCGGTCGGCGTGGTCACTGTCGCCTCGCAGAGCAAGCCTCGGCTCGTCCAGTCCCTGGGTGGGCGTATCGCCGAGATCGGCCGGATGCCGCTGCTCGGCAGCGTCACCTACGCGCCGGGCGCGACGGACCTGCGGATCTCGCGGACCAACAGCGCACAACGGGTCCGGGCCCTGCACGAAGCACTGGTGGTAGAACCCGGTCTGGCCGACGCGCTGGCCTCGGCGGGCGGTCCCGTGCTGCTCGTGGACGATCTCGCGGACACCGGCTGGACTCTGGCGGTGGCGGCACGACTGCTCCGGCGGGCCGGAGCCCAGGGCGTGTTTCCGCTGGTCCTCGCTGTTCAGGCGTGACAGGAGGCGTTGTTCGGGCAAGGCGTGGGCAGGGATATCAGAGTCATTCCGGCTGATTACCGTCACCTGCGCCAATTGCTCGTTGCCGCCTGCCGATACGCCAGGAAGAATTGGACTCGCTCCCCGCGCAGTCCCTTTCGCGGCCCGGAAGGGTTGTGCCGCGGTGCGCCCTCACTCGACCCTGCCCGCATCATGGGCGCGTATGCGAAGGGAGGACCGTGACCTTCGGATTCGCTCCGTCCGCAGCCACTTCGATGTCGGCATCCGCCGACTCCGCCAACCGTCTTGCCAGGATGCTCGAACCGGCCGAGTGGGCTGAAGCGGGAATACCGCTGCTGCGCAACCCCCGCGAGGTTGTCAGCGGCTTGCACGCCCGGCACAGACCGACCCCGACGACCGCCGTCGTGGCCGTGCTCGACCACGAGGAACGCCTCACGGCCAGCGCTTCGTTCACTCGTCGCCCCACGGCCGCGGACGGCTGGGAGTTCCGCAACGCGCTGCTGGCGCATCTGCGCCGGGTGATCCCGCACGACCTCCGCCGCCGCACGCCCGTCCGGACCGCGGTGCTGCTCTACTGCCGCGAGGGCGACGAGCGCTGGACGGAGGAGGACGGTGCCTGGATGTGGGGCCTGCGCGACGCCTGCACCCTGCACGGGCTGCGCTGCGGCGCGTACATCACGCTGACCAGCGGCGGTTGGCAGGTGCTGGGCGAGGGCCGGGGCGGTCGCCGCCCCAACTCCACGTCCGGCCCGTCCGCGCTCGCCGACATGCCGCTCGGGCCCGACCCGGCCCCGCTGCGCACCGGTGGTGGCGCGGCGCAGGCCCTGCGGCACACCGCCGCCCGCTGATCACGGACGCGGGCCCGACCACCCTGTCGGGCAGCCGGGCCGTCGTGGTTCCGGGGGCCCTGCGGATCAGACCCCGGCGCCGAGCACCGCGTTGATCCGCTGCGGGTCACCGCACACGATCAGGAGTGCTCCGGCACGCTCCCGTGCGTCGGTCAGCGCAGGTGCGACCTCGCCGCCTCCGTTGACGGCGACGATCACCACGGGGCGGGGCTTCAGCCGGTCCGCGGCCGCGGCACCGGCGAAGAAGACGTCGTCGCCGGCCTCGTGCTGCGCCCAGTAGGCGGCCTCGCCGAAGGAGAGTTCGTGCGCGGCCCACGGGTGCTGCTCACCGGTGGTGAGCACCAGGATCTCGCCCGGCGCGCGGCCGGATTCGAGCAGCAGGTCCACCGCTTCGTCGGCGGCGTCGAGAGCGCCGGCCGCCGAGGCGGGGATCAGCTGGATCTGCGGTGCGGAACGATTCTCCTGCTGACCTGCCTGGGGTCGGCCGGGAGTGGGGTGCGGGCGCTGCGCCGGGGGCGCGGGCTTCGCGGGGCCGGGCCCGGGGCGACCGGGGCGCGGCGTGGCCGCTGAACGCGGGCCGGGTACGGGACGGGGGGTCGACGCGGTACGGCCTGAGGCCGGAGTGACGCGGGGACCCTGGGCGCTCTCGTGAATCTGAGGCTCCTCGGGGATGAGAGGCATGAGTGGTTGTCTATCAAACGCCGTCGCTCGGGGCATCGGCGGGTGGGTACAGGTGCGCGATCAGAAGTCGAAGCCGAGCTGGCCCCCGCTTTCCAGTGCAGCCGCCTCGGCGGAGATACGGACTTTCTTGAGGTGCTGCCACCTGGGCACCGCGTCGAGGTAGGACCACGAGAGGCGGTGGTGGGGCGTGGGCCCCCGCTCCTCCAGTGCGGCCCGGTGCGCGGGCGACGGGTAACCGGCGTTGGCGCCGAAGGCGAAGTCGGCGTACTCACCGGATTCCGCGCCCAGTTCGGCCATCATCGTGTCCCGGCGGACCTTCGCGATCACCGAAGCGGCCGCGACCGCGATGCAGGACTGGTCGCCCTTGATCACGGTGCGGACCTGCCAGGGCGCTCCCAGGTAGTCGTGCTTGCCGTCGAGAATCACCGCGTCCGGCCGGACCGGCAGGGCTTCGAGGGCACGTACAGCGGCCAGGCGCAGTGCGGCGGTCATCCCGAGCTCGTCGATCTCCCGGGGAGAGGCGTCGCCGAGACCGAAGGCGGTGACCCAGCTCTCCAGCAGCGGCGCCAGCTCCGCGCGACGCTTGGGACTGATCAACTTGGAGTCGGTGAGTCCGGCGGGAGGTCTGCGGAGGCCGGTGACGGCCGCGCAGACAGTGACCGGTCCCGCCCACGCTCCGCGTCCGACCTCGTCGACACCGGCGATGATCTTGGCACCGGTGGTGGCGCGCAGTGAGCGCTCGACGGTGTGCGTGGGTGGTTCGTACGGCATGGCGCCTGTCAGCGTACGCCGATGACGACGCCGGCAAAACCCCGGGGCTCCTGTCAGTCGCCGGAACCTCGCGGCGGATCGTGGAGCGGGTGGCGACACGTCCGCGGGAGCATGGCCCGCGCGTGGGGCCGCACCGGTACGGTGCGGTGCCGCCACCTCGGGATACCCGGCCGGTACGACCCGAACGCGTGGGCAGGGCCGGTCAGTACGGGTCGTAGGGATCGTATTGGTCGACGCCTGTTTCGCCGTCGCCGCCTGTGCGTGAAGCCGTGCAGGACTGCACCGGATCGCCGGAGATCGGCTTCTTCCGCAGGATGTCCCGGGCCCGCGCCTCGCCCAGGTCGGTGGCGTACCAGGGCACGTCGTCGGAGCGCAGTGACCGCTCGATGTCCATGAGGGCGCAGGAGCGCAGTGGTTCGGGCAGTGTGTCCAGGGCCGGTGCGGCATCGGCCGACAGGCCCCGGAGGTAGGAGATGTCGATGGAGCGGTCGTCGCGGTAGCGCTGGACGTTCTGCTCCGCGATCAGTCCGTCCGGCGAGACGAGTCCGAAGGTGAGGACGGCGACGGCGGCGCTGACCGCGACGGCTCGCGGCAGCAGGCGGGCGCCGAAGACTCCCGCGACCAGGATCAGGACGATCACCACGCCGAGCCAGAGTTCGACCGCGGCCACGGATATGCGCAGCCGTGTCAGCCCGTATTCGTCGACGTACAGATCCATCCTCCTCAGTGCGGAGGCCACGACGGTGAGGGTGAGCAGGCACAGCACGCCGAGCACGCTCCGGACGAGCGTGCGGTCGCCTTCCCGTCCGCGCGGGGCCCAGCGCAGGGCGAGCGCGATGACCAGCAGGGTGAGCAGCGTCGCCCAGAGGAGCTGCCAGAAACCCTGGCGGGCGTACTGGGCGTGGCTGAGGCTCGTCTCGGCCATCACCTTGTCGTATCCGCCGAGCAGCACGGTGAGCTGGACGGCGATGAAGACGGCGAACAGCAGGTTCAGCACGATGAGGGGCAGGGCCCATTCCAGCCGCCCGCGCGCCTTGCCCCGGCGGATGGTGATGCCGTCCCAGCGCACCGGGGCGGCCGCGGTGTACGCGGCGGCGAGTGCACCGATCAGACCGGTGACGAAGAGGAGGACCCGCCAGGGGCTGTCCTTCATCGACACATCGGGCATCAGGTCGCCGAGCACGTCGGCGAAGGCTGCGTCGGCACTGGCGAACAACGCCCCGAACACGATGAGCAGAACGAGCGCCACGCCGGTGCTGCGCAGGACGACGCCCAGACGTCCCCGGGAATCCGCGACCCTGGCGTGCACGCCCCGTCCGCCCCAGGCCAGCCCGTCGGCGATGGAGCTGAACAGGCCCAGCGAGCCGAGGAACACCCCGAGCCAGCTGCGGCTTCCGTGCAGGGCGAGCGAGCCGAGTGCGATGGCCGAGACGACGGCGAGGAACACGGGCCATCCTGCGGCCCTGAGGGCGGGCACCGCGAGGAGTGCCAGGCCACCGACCGCCCAGCAGGCGGTCCACGGGCGGAGGCGGCGGCCGGCCGCCCGCGCGGCGTAGAAGGCCCCGAGCGAGGCGGGAACGGCGACGATCAGCAGATTCGGCCCGAGGCCGTCCCCCAGCAGCAGGGAGCTCAGCAGCGCCGTGACGAGGACGCAGCAGAGCGTCGCGCCGCGGATGGCGGCCGGTGCGGCCGGGCGCAGTCGCGCCAGCGCGGGTTCCTGGGGTCTCTGTGGCTGCCAGTGGCTGGGCGGTGGTTGCCGTCTGCCCTGTGGTTGTGCGTACTTCGGTGTCCGCGGCGGCTCGGGTATGTCATCGCGAAGCTCCGGCACCTTCACCGGTGCGGCCTGCTCGGACGTTCCGCCCCGTTCCGTTGGCCCGGACGCCTCGGGGACTTCTTCCGGCCCGGCGGTTCCTGGTGTGCGATCGGACATGGGACCCCTCCCCTGCCGAGGCCCGCACGCACCACCCGCAGGGCAGCTGCTTGGGGCACCCCGGCGTCTCGATTCGGCGCACGCGCGTCAAAATGATCATCGACGGCGGCGTGGCCGAAAGAGTAGCCCCTCCTTTGCCGCTTCCGGCAGGGAGGGAGGGGCTGTGGCAGTACCGTGACAGACGGACGGCACCGGGGCGACGCCTCACGCGTCGGTGGCTCAGGCGGCGTCGCCGGACGGGCGCGGGAGCCAGTCCGGCAGTTCCTCCGTCTGTGCCGACCAGTCGGCGGGCGGGGCGCCGTTCCTGCCCGCGGCGACAATCCCGCCGACGATCGCGCAGGTGGTGTCTACGTCTCCGCCCGCCTGGGCCGTCACCCAGAATGCCTGCTCGAAGTCGCCGAGGCCCCGTGCCGCCGACCAGAGGGCGAACGGGACGGTGTCGTGCGCGCTGGTGCGGCGGCCGTTGCCGAGGACCGCCGCAACGGTGCCGGCGTCGTCGTAGTCGAGCATGTCCCGGGCCCGGCGCAGCCCGGCACCCACCGCACTGCGCGGCACGAGGGCGATCACGCCGTCGAGCAGGTCCGCCGGGGCGGGCGGGCCGCTGTCCGCCGCCACCAGGGAGGCCGCGGCCGCGACCGCCATGGCGCCCACGACCGCCTCGCGGTGCTGATGCGTGGTGTAGGAGGAGATCTCGGCCTGATGGGTGGCCTGCTCCGGGTCGTCCGCGTACCAGGCGCCGAGCGGCGCGATGCGCATCGCGGAGCCGTTGCCCCAGGAGCCCTGGCCCTGGAACAGCGCGGACGCCAGCTCCCGCCAGTCGCCGCCTTCACGGACCAGCCTGAGCATGCGGTTCACCGCGGGGCCGTATCCCCGGTCGAAATCATGGTGCTCGGCGAAGGAGCCGGCCAGTGCGTCCTGATCGATTCGCTGGTGCTCCCCCAGCACAGCCAGGACCGAGACGGCCATCTCGGTGTCGTCCGTCCATTGCCAGGGGCCCGGCGGGAGTTCGCGCCGCTTCAGCAGCGGATAGTTGACGGGAACAAAGAACTGGGAGCCCAGTGCGTCTCCCACGGACAGTCCGTGCAGGCTGGCGAGGGCTCGTGCGAAACGTTGGTCGGAAGCAGAGTCGGCAATTGTCATCGCTCGTCCACTCTATCCGGTGATGCCGTAGGGCTCAGGGGTTCTCCAGCGCTCGAAGGGCCGGTCGAGGGTGTACCGCCCGTCCTCGCCGAGCATCAGCGTCCGGGTCTCCCCGTTGCCCGGATTGGACAGCGACTCGAACTCGGCCACCGACCAGTGGAACCAGCGCATGCAGAACAAACGCATGGTCAGCCCGTGCGTGACGAGCAGGACGTTCTCCGGGTGGTCGGGGGCTTCGAAGCTGCGGTACAGGCTCTCCAGGAAGGCCCCGACCCGGTCGTACACATCGGCTCCGGACTCCCCCTGCGCGAAGCGGTAGAAGAAGTGGCCGTACGCGTCGCGGTACGCCTTCTGCAGGCGCACGTCGTCCCGGTCCTGCCAGTTCCCCCAGTCCTGCTCCCGCAGTCGTGGTTCCTCCCGGACCCGCACCCGTTCGAGATCGAGGCCGAAGGACCGGAAGGTGTCGTGGGTGCGGCGGTAGGGCGAGATGTACACGCTGACGCGCTCGTGCCCGAACATCTCCCGCAGCCGCAGCCCCGTCTCCCTGGCCTGCCTCAGCCCTGTCGCGGTGAGCTTCAGCGCGTGGTCCGGCACGCGCTCGTACACCGTGTCGTCTGCGTTGCCCTCGGACTCCCCGTGCCGGACGAGGACGATGCGTTGCGGTCGTGCCATGTACCGACCCTAGATCGAGCACGGCTCATTCGAGCAGTTGTCCGGACTCCATCCGACGGATGTCACCGGTGAAGCGACGGCGCAGCAGCCGGTCGTGGGAGACGACGACCAGCGCGCCCCGCCAGTGGGCCAGTGCTTCCTCCAGCTCCTGCACGAGGCCGAGCGCCAGATGGTTCGCGGGCTCGTCGAGCAGCAGCAGGTCCGCGGGCCGGGCCAGCAGGCGGGCGAGGGCGAGCCGTCTGCGCTGCCCGGCGGAGAGCGATCCGACCGGCACCCCGAGGTCCCGGGGGCGGAACAGCCCGTACGAGAGCAGCAGTTCCGCCTGCTCCTCCTCGGTGAGGGGCAGTCCTCGGCCGAATGTCGCGAGCACGCGCTCCGCCGGGCGGTTCACCGGCACCTCCTGCGCGAGGTAGCCGATCCGGCCCCGCCGGATCACACGCCCCGCGTCCGGTTCGAGCACGCCCGCCATGACGCGGAGCAGGGTGGACTTCCCCGCTCCGTTGCCGCCGTGGATCAGGATCCTGTCGGCCGCCGTCACGGAGAGCCGGTCGATCGCGAGCCGGTCGCCGACGCGTATGTCCGTCAGCGAGACGAGCTCGCCCCCAGTCGTACCGGCGGTGGGCAGGGCGGCGAAGCGCAGTGGATCGGGCGGCCTGGGGACCGGCTGCTCCCTCAGTCGCTCAAGGCGCTTCTCGGCGTTGCGGATTCGACCGGACACCGATGCCTGGACCCGGCCACCGGCCCGGTCGTAGGCCATCTTGTTGTTGTCCTTGATGGCGCGGCCGGCCGCGACGCCGTGGGCGGTGGTCGTCGTGTACTCCTCCAGCCGCGCGGTCTCCTCGCACCACTGGGCGTAGGACTGTTCCCACCGTCGCCGTGCGGCGTCCTGCTCCGCCCGGAATCCCGAGTAGCCGCCCCCGTAGCGCACGACCGTGCGCCGGTCGGCGTCGACCTCCAGCACCGCCGTGGCCACCCGTTCCAGGAAGACCCGGTCGTGGGAGACCGCGACCACCGTGCCGGTATGTGCCAGCAGGGCGCTCTCCAGCCAGTCGAGAGCCGCCCCGTCCAAGTGGTTGGTGGGTTCGTCGAGCAGCATCACCTCGGGGCTCGCCGCGATCAGGCAGGCGATGCCGAGCCGCGCCTGCTCGCCGCCGGAGAGGCTGCCCAGCCTCCTGTCCGGTCCTATGTGGGCGAGACCGAGACCGTGCATCGCCTTGTCGACACGGGCGTCCGCCTCGTATCCGCCGCGTGCCTCGAACTCGGTGAGCAGGTCCCCGTAGGAGGCGAGCGCGGTCCGGTCGGCCGTACCGAGCTCCGCCTCGGCCTCGCGCAACCGCCGTTCCATCGTGCGCAGTTCGGCGAGCGCGTCGTCGATCACGTCCTGGACCGTGCTGTCGGGCGGCAGTCTCGGGGTCTGGGCCAGCAGGCCCGTACCTCCGTCCGCTGCCGTGAACGCGCTTCCGGCGTCGGGCCGTTCGAGGCCCGCGAGCAGGCGGAGGAGGGTCGTCTTCCCCGCGCCGTTCTCCCCCACGATGCCGATCCGTTCGCCGGGGCGCACGGTCAGCGAGACATCGTCGAGCAACAGCCTTTCACCTCGGGACATGGACACATCGCGCAATGAGATCTGCGTGGGCAAGAGCGCCTCCGGACTCGGTCGTTCGGGAAATAAATCGATCTGAGGACAAGGAGCGACAGCGGCCGCCGGCCGGGCCGCCCCTGGACGGACCGGCGAGCACAAACAAACGCCACCGTTGTCGCATTAAGGCGAGTGTGGCACACTGAAATCCACTAATGCAACTGGAGTAGCAATTGAACGAGCAAGGAAACACCTCGACGGCCGGGGCATCGACGGCCCCGCTCGCGCCCGGCACCCGCCGCCCCGGCGGTCGCACCGCCCGGACCCGGGCCGCGGTCCGGGACGCCGTTCTCACCGGCCTGGTGGAACACGGATACCCGGGCCTCACCGTCGAATACGTCGCGGAGCACGCCGGTATCCACAAGACGACCCTCTACCGGCGCTGGGAGAACGTCGAAGGGCTGGTCGCGGACGCCCTCGACCTGGCCGGGGAGGACAGTTGGGCGCCGCCCGACACCGGAGGTCTGGAAGGGGATCTGCGCGCGCTGGCGCACACGACGGCCGAGTCCTTCACCGCCCCCGCCACGGCGGCCGCGCCGACCGCCTTCATCGCCGCCGCGTTCCAGTCCCGCCGCGCCGCGGAGGCGCTGAACACCTTCTACGCGGGGCGGTTCGCGCGCTGCGAGGCCATCGTCGAGCGCGCCGTGGCCCGGCGCGAGCTGGACCGGAGAACGGATGCGGGGGCGCTCGTCAGAGCCGTCGTGTCACCGCTGTTCCTCAGACTGTTCATCACCCGCGAGCCCGTCGACGGGGAATTGGCCGACCAGTGTGCCGCCGCTGCGCTGGCCGCCGCCCGAGCCGGGGTCTTCGCCACCGCGGCCGCCCCAGAAGACACCGACGCCCCGGCCGGGACTACCTGATCAGCGGCCCGTGGCATCCGCGGCCCGCCGTCCCGGACACCGGCGCGGCCGGATCCGCCGCGCCGACCCGTCACACCGTCCAGGAGGGTTCCAGTTGCACGACGTCTCCCGCCAGCTCCGCCACGTCGTCCTCGATCCGAGCCCGTTGCGACAACCGCTCGATGCTCCCCGCCCGGTACTTGCCCCGCTCGGCGCTCGACTGCCACATGGACAACACCAGGAACTCATGCCCCGGAGCCTCGCCGAACACCCCTCGCAGCATGCCGGGCGATCCGGCCATCGCCGGGTTCCACACCCGTTCCTGCATCAGCGCGAAGTGCTCCACCCGGTCCTCGCGCACCTTGCTGTGCGCCACCCTGACGACGTCCGCGTCGGTGAAGCGCGGCTCAAAACCGGTCTTCACATCGAAGCGGTACTCGAACAGCTTGACCTGGATTCCGCTGTACGTACCGGACTGTGCGGCTGCCAGGTCGTCATGGGCCCGCGCCATGAACGAGTCGTAGAAGACACGGTTCTCCCAGAAGGCGAAGACGTGCGCCACATCCGGGCGTTCCCGGCTCCACCCGCCGCCCTGCCCCCTGAATCCGGGCTCGCCCAGCAGCTCCGCCCACTTCCGCTGCCCCCGTTCAAAGCCTCGACGGTCCACCACGGTGCAACGAATCCACTTGACCAGCACTGCGCCATCGTACGGCGCCGGGCGTGGCGCGGGTCACCCTCCGACGGGGCGGCAGTGGCCCGATTCCGCCATCGAGAGCCAAGTCGGTTGGCTCCACGGTCGGTTACGGACATGATCGGGTGGAACGAACGCCCCGACGGCCCGGCGGCAAGCCAGGGAGGCAAGTCCGATGAGCACGCCCAACAAGGACATCGAGAAGGTCGAAGTCAGGCTCAAATGGGATCCCAGTCCTTCGGGCGCCCCCGACCACGACCTCGACATCATCGCGGCGACGTACCTCGCGGACGCGCCGTACGGCAGCCCCGCTTATCTGGTGCACTTCGACAGCCGTTCGCCGGACGGCACCATCAACCTCAACCGCGACAGCAGGACCGGCCAGGGCTTCGGCTTCGACGAGGTGATGACGCTGGAGCTGAGCCGGTTGTCATCCGCGTACGCCCGGGTCGTCGTCGGGGTCGCCATCCAGCAGCGCGACGGTCGCAAGGCGTTCGCCGACATACCGAACACCGGCGTCCAGATCCGGGAGGGCTATACGAACCTGGCGGAGGACGACTTCTCCGCGGTCGGCACCGCCACCGCGGCGACCGTCGCCGAGTTCGTCCGCGGCACCTCCGGTGCCTGGGAGTTCCGCAGCATGGTTCGCGGCTTCGACGGGGACCCCGACTCGTTCGCCGGTGCGATGGGAAGCCGTACGCCCGGAGCGTGACGCGTCACGGCAGGCCGAGGGGACGGCGGGGGGAAGCCGGCCGGCATGCCGAAGGGGACCCGCCACCGAGCGGTCCCCTTCGTACCGCGGGCCGCCGTTCGGCCACTCTCCGTCCGGACCGTCCCGCGCTCAGCCCCGTTCGAAGCAGTGCATGCGGCCGATGGCGGAGAAGCCGCGGCGCTCATACCAGTGGCGCGGCCACTCCTCCTCGTCGGCCGACAGGAAGCGGGTGCCGCAGCCCTCGGCGGCGGCCAGGCGCAGGGCGGTGGTCAGGACGGCGTCGGCATGACCGCGCCCGAGGTGGGCCTTCGAGGTGACCAGGTCCTCGATCTGGGCCGTGCCGGTCGCCGGGTCCAGATAGAGGTCGGCCCACGAGGCGACCTCGCCCTCCTCCGTGCGGGCGCCGATGAAACGCACGATGTCGGCCCCGCGCCGACGGGCCTCGCGCCGGTCGACGAGGTGGCGGACGACCTCGTCGTCCACGTCCGGGAGGAATACCCGCCACTGCCGGGCGAGCGGAGTGCGCAGTGCGTCGAGGTCCACCTCCTCCGCGGGCCCGCCGGCCGGCACCGGCCCCGCGTGCAGCATGAGCAGACAGGTGGAGCGGGTGTATCCGGCCCGGATCAACGGCTCCGCGCACGCCGTCGCGAGACCGTCGTCGAGCACGGAGATCATCCGGTGGTTCAGATGCCCCAGTGCCTTCTCCGCGACGGCGGGCAGCGCCCCGGGATCCACGGCCGTGTCGATGAAGACCTGGTTGTTCGCACGGGAATGGGCGAACGTGTCGTCAAGTACGACGAATCCGCCCGGGAGTTCGACGACGCGCTCGGCCTGACGGCGGGCGAAGTCGGTCAAGAAGGCAGTGATCCGCTGGAGTTCCGGGCTCGGCATGGGGGAAATCTACGCAGCCGTACGCTGCGGGCGCCTTCGAATTATTCCCCAAGGGCTGTCCCCGGTGCTCCCATCCGCTTCGCCGCCGGAGGCCGGTGACGCACCCCGTGCGGCCTCGGCGCACGAAGGGCACGGCGTGTCCGGACCTTCGCGGGGTCCGGACGCCGGAAAGGGTGCCGGCCATGGCCGGCACCCTTCCTCATGCGCGGTTCGGTGTCCTCAGCGGCGGGCGCTCAAGGCCGCTTCGGACGTGATCGCATCCGGTATCAGCTGCAACCGCTGGTGGAGCCGCAGCCCTCGCAGATGTAGCAGGATCCGGCGCGCTGCATCTTCGTGCCGCAGGAGAAGCAGAGCGGCGCGTCCGCGCTGATGCCCAGCTGCATCTCGACGAGTTCCGCCGAGGTGTGCGCGGTCTTCGGCGCGGGCTTCTCCGCCTCCTGCACCGCGGCCACCGCCTTCAGCGGCTCCGTCCGCAGCGGCGCGGACTGGGCCAGGCCCTCGACGTCCAGTTCCTCGTCCTCCAGGGAGGGCTCGTACGAACCGGTGTCGAGGTGGCGCTGACGCTCCTCGGCCGAGTGGATGCCCAGGGCGGAGCGGGTCTCGAAGGGCAGGAAGTCCAGCGCGAGGCGGCGGAAGATGTAGTCGACGATCGACTGCGCCATCCGCACGTCCGGGTCGTCCGTCATGCCGGCCGGTTCGAAGCGCATGTTGGTGAACTTCGAGACGTACGTCTCCAGCGGGACGCCGTACTGCAGACCCACCGAGACGGCGATGGAGAAGGCGTCCATCATGCCCGCGAGAGTCGAACCCTGCTTGGACATCTTCAGGAAGACCTCGCCGAGACCGTCGTCCGGGTAGGAGTTGGCGGTCATGTAGCCCTCGGCGCCGCCCACCGTGAAGGAGGTGGTGATGCCGGGGCGGCCCTTGGGGAGGCGCTTGCGGACCGGGCGGTACTCGACGACCTTCTCGACCGCGGTACGGATGGTCTCCTCGGCCTTGGCCGTGACCTCTGCCTTCTCCTTCTCCTTGGTCTTCGCGGAGAGGGGCTGGCCGACCTTGCAGTTGTCGCGGTAGATGGCGAGCGCCTTGACGCCCATCTTCCACGCCTCGAAGTAGACCTCCTCGACGTCCTCGACGGTGGCCGTCTCCGGCAGGTTCACCGTCTTGGACAGGGCACCGGAGATCCACGGCTGGATCGCGGCCATCATGCGGACGTGGCCCATCGCGGAGATGGAGCGCTCGCCCATGGCGCAGTCGAAGACCTCGTAGTGCTCGGTCTTCAGACCGGGGGCGTCGATCACGTTGCCGTGCTCGGCGATGTGGGCGACGATCGCCTCGATCTGCTCCTCCTGGTAGCCCAGGCGGCGCAGGGCCTGCGGGACGGTGCCGTTCACGATCTGCATCGAGCCGCCGCCGACCAGCTTCTTGAACTTGACCAGGGCGAGGTCGGGCTCGAGACCGGTGGTGTCGCAGGACATCGCGAGACCGATGGTGCCGGTGGGCGCGATGACCGAGGCCTGCGAGTTGCGGAAACCGTTCTTCGCGCCGAGGCGGATCACGTCCTGCCAGGCCTCCGTGGCGGCGGCCCAGATCGGGTTGTCCAGGTCGTCCATGCGGACGGCCGCGGCGTTGGCGTCGGCGTGCTGCTTCATGACGCGCTGGTGCGGCTCGGCGTTGCGGGCGTAGCCGTCGTACGGGCCGACGACCGCGGCGAGTTCGGCGGAGCGCTTGTACGAGGTGCCGGTCATCAGCGAGGTGATGGCGCCGGCGAGGGCGCGGCCGCCGTCGCTGTCGTAGGCGTGGCCGGTCGCCATCAGCAGGGCGCCGAGGTTGGCGTAACCGATGCCCAGCTGGCGGAAGGCGCGGGTGTTCTCGCCGATCTTCTGGGTCGGGAAGTCCGCGAAGCAGATGGAGATGTCCATCGCGGTGATGACCAGCTCGACGACCTTGGCGAAGCGCTCGGACTCGAAGGACTGGTTGCCCTTGCCGTCGTCCTTGAGGAACTTCATCAGGTTCAGCGAGGCGAGGTTGCACGAGGTGTTGTCCAGGTGCATGTACTCGCTGCAGGGGTTCGAGCCGTTGATCCGGCCGGACTCCGGGCAGGTGTGCCACTGGTTGATCGTGTCGTCGTACTGGATGCCCGGGTCGGCGCACGCCCAGGCCGCCTCCGCCATCTTGCGGAAGAGGGACTTGGCCTCGACCTCCTCGATGACCTCACCGGTCATCCGGGCGCGCAGCCCGAACTTGCCGCCGGTCTCCACGGCCTTCATGAACTCGTCGTTCACCCGGACCGAGTTGTTGGCGTTCTGGTACTGGACCGACGTGATGTCGTCGCCGCCCAGGTCCATGTCGAAGCCCGCGTCGCGCAGGGCGCGGATCTTCTCCTCCTCCTTGACCTTGGTCTCGATGAAGTTCTCGATGTCGGGGTGGTCGACGTCGAGGATGACCATCTTGGCCGCGCGTCGGGTGGCACCGCCGGACTTGATCGTGCCCGCGGAGGCGTCGGCGCCGCGCATGAAGGAGACCGGACCGGAGGCGTTGCCGCCGGAGGACAGCAGCTCCTTGGAGGAGCGGATGCGGGAGAGGTTCAGGCCGGCACCGGAGCCGCCCTTGAAGATCATGCCCTCTTCCTTGTACCAGTCGAGGATCGACTCCATGGAGTCGTCGACGGACAGGATGAAGCAGGCGGAGACCTGCTGCGGCTGGGGCGTGCCGACGTTGAACCAGACCGGCGAGTTGAAGCTGAAGATCTGGTGCAGGAGGGCGTACGCCAGCTCGTGCTCGAAGATCTCGGCGTCCGCGGGAGAGGCGAAGTAGCCGTGGTCCTCGCCGGCCTTGCGGTACGTCTTCACGATCCGGTCGATGAGCTGTTTCAGACCGGTCTCGCGCTGCGGGGTGCCGACGGCCCCGCGGAAGTACTTGCTGGTGACGATGTTGACCGCGTTCACCGACCAGAAGTCGGGGAACTCGACGCCACGCTGCTCGAAGTTGATCGAGCCGTCGCGCCAGTTGGTCATGACGACGTCACGGCGCTCCCACGTCACCTCGTCGTACGGATGCACGCCGGGGGTGGTGTGGATGCGCTCGATGCGCAGACCCTTGCTCGCCTTGGATCCCTTGGTACGGGAACCTCGTGCCGGGCCGCTCGCCGTCTCTGTCATGCCGCCTCCCATATGTGGGCAAAAACGCCCTGAAGTGCCCAGAACTTCCCGGGGCACAGTCTGTCTCTGATGCTTCAGGCACCGCAAAGCGCCCGAAACAGGTTCATGAAGCCGCCCCGCCGCCGGTCCACGGACCCGTGCCGGCAGGCCGGCGCCGCTCTAGTCGGCGGCGACGGCGGGAACGGGGACCGCGGGGGTCTCGCCCTTCCCGCGCTCTTTCGCGGGAGGCCGCTGCTCACGGAGTTCCGCGATGGCGGCCTCGAAGTCTTCGAGTGTGTCGAACGCCCGGTACACGGACGCGAAACGCAGGTACGCGACGAGGTCGAGTTCCTGCAGGGGGCCGAGGATGGCCAGCCCCACGTCGTGCGTGGTCAGCTCGGCACTGCCGGTGGCGCGCACCGCCTCCTCGACACGCTGGCCGAGCTTGGCGAGGGCGTCCTCGGTGACCGGCCGACCCTGGCACGCCTTGCGCACGCCGGAGATGACCTTGGTGCGGCTGAAGGGCTCGGTCACGCCGCTGCGCTTCACCACCATCAGCGAGCAGGTCTCCACCGTGGTGAAACGGCGGGAGCAGTCGGGGCACTGGCGGCGGCGTCGGATGGACGTGCCGTCATCGGTGGTGCGACTGTCGACGACCCGGCTGTCGGGGTGCCTGCAGAAGGGGCAGTGCATGGCTCCCAACCCTCCTTCACAGCACGACTGAATAGCCTCTGCAGGGCCCTCAGGGGCCCCTCGAAGCAGTGACAAGCATAGGCGATGGCCACACCCCCGGCAGACCGGGGACCACAACTTCTGGGCGGCCGAGGCAATCCAACCACTAGATCTTGGGTTTGGTTGCACATCCAGCCCTACCGCGTGTCGCGCATCACGAGCGATCGGCAGGCAGCGTACGGCCGTGGACGAGGGTACGGGAACGGCGGGGCGGCCAGGATCGCGGGGCTCCCGCTGTCGGACCCCGACAACACCCCGGGCCCCTCCCGCGCGACCGCCCCGACCCGGCCGCCCCGCGCCCCGGCGGGCACTACCGTGAACCGCCCGGATCACCGGTGGGCCCGCGGTGGATCATGACACCCGGCCACCGCTCATACACCCAGCGGTCAGCACTGGACAGACTTTTATTCGTTTTTCACTCGAACGTGTGTTTGGCGCAACCTTTCGAAAGCTACTACCGTTGTCCAGCCAGGGAGACCATTCGAGAGGGGCCGACGTGACCACCACCGCAGACAGCGCCACCATCACCGCCCAGGACCGCTCCCAGAGCCGATTCGAGCCGGTGCATGCCATGAATGACTCAGTCACGAACATGGAGGGGCCAGAGCCCGCGCGCCCAGCGCGCTCCTTGCCCGGCCGACCTCCCGGCATCCGGGCGGACAGCTCGGGGCTCACGGACCGGCAGCGGCGGGTGATCGAGGTGATCCGGGACTCCGTGCAGCGGCGCGGGTATCCGCCCTCGATGCGGGAGATCGGCCAGGCGGTGGGCCTGTCCAGCACGTCCTCCGTCGCCCATCAGCTGATGGCCCTGGAACGCAAGGGATTCCTGCGCCGCGACCCGCACCGCCCGCGGGCGTACGAGGTCCGCGGCTCGGACCAGCCCAGCTCGCAGCCCACCGACACGACCGGCAAGCCCGCGGCGTCGTACGTACCGCTGGTCGGCCGGATCGCGGCCGGTGGCCCGATCCTCGCCGAGGAGTCGGTCGAGGACGTCTTCCCCCTCCCCCGCCAACTGGTCGGTGACGGAGAGCTGTTCGTCCTCAAGGTCGTCGGCGACTCGATGATCGAGGCGGCGATCTGCGACGGCGACTGGGTCACCGTGCGCCGCCAGCCCGTCGCGGAGAACGGTGACATCGTGGCCGCCATGCTGGACGGCGAGGCCACGGTCAAGCGCTTCAAGCGGGAGGACGGCCATGTGTGGCTGCTCCCGCACAACTCCGCGTACCAGCCGATCCCCGGCGACGAGGCGACGATCCTCGGCAAAGTGGTGGCGGTACTGCGGCGGGTGTGACCACCCGCCCGCTCAGACCGGGCCCCGGGATCCACTGCGCCGATCCCGGGGCCCTGCCCATGCCCCGGCCCCTCGCCGCCCGGACGACACCCGTACACCGGACGCCCGTACCCGAGCGCCCGGGTGCCCGTGCTTGACCGCCCTGTCCGGCCTACTTGCCGTCGGCCTTGGCCGCCGCGTCGATCGCGGCGAGCGAGCGACGCGCCTGATTGCGGTCGGTGGTGTACCAGAAGTCGGGCAGCGAGGCGCGCAGATAGCTGCCGTACCGGGCGTTGGCCAGGCGCGGGTCGAGTACCGCGACCACTCCCTTGTCCCCCGTGGCCCGTACGAGCCGACCGGCGCCCTGGGCCATCAGCAGCGCCGCGTGTGTCGCCGCGACCGCCATGAACCCGTTGCCCCCCGCCTCCTCGACCGCCTTCTGGCGGGCGCTCATCAGGGGATCGTCGGGACGCGGGAACGGGATCCGGTCCATGACCACCAGCTGGCAGCTGGCCCCCGGCACGTCGACGCCCTGCCAGAGCGACAGCGTCCCGAAGAGGCAGGTCTCCGGATCGGCCGCGAAATTCTTGATCAGCTCGCCGAGCGTCTCCTCGCCCTGCAGCAGAATCGGCTTGTCGAGTCGGCCCCGCAGCTCCTCGGCGGCGGCCTGGGCCGCCCGCATGGAGGAGAACAGCCCGAGGGTGCGCCCGCCGGCCGCTTCCACCAGCTCGGCGAGCTCGTCCAGCATGTCGGTGCGGGACGCCTCCCGGCCCGGCGTGGCCAGGTGCCGGGCGACGTACAGGATGCCCTGCTTCGGGTAGTCGAACGGGGAGCCGACGTCCAGCCCCTTCCACTGCGGGAGGTCGTCGCCCGCGGTGCCCTCGGGGGCGAGCCCCAACGAGGCCCCCACCCCGTTGAAGTCCCCGCCGAGCTTGAGCGTGGCCGAGGTGAGGACGACGGACCGCTCGGTGAAGAGCTTCTCGCGCAGCAGCCCCGAGACGGAGAGCGGGGCGACTCGCAGGGAAGCGCCGAAGCGGTCGTGGCGCTCGTACCAGACGACGTCGTACTCCGAGCCCTGGGTGATGCGCTCGGCGACGCCGTGGATCGTCTCCACCGACGCCAGGGCCTGCTTGCGGACGGCGTCCTCGTCCTGGACGGACTTGTCCCGGGTGGCCCCCAGCGCCGAGATCACCGTACGCGCGGCGTCGCGGAGCGCCAGCAGCGCGTAGTTGAGGTCCTCGGGAACCTCCTCCAGGCGGCCGGGGAGCGCCAGCTCCATCACCCGCTCGAACCCTTCCGACGCGGTCTGCAGGGCGTCGGCCGCCTTCTCGTTGACCAGCTTCGCCGCCCGGCGCACGGCACGGTTGACCTGGCCCGGGGTGAGCTCGCCGGTGGCCACTCCGGTGACCCGGGAGACCAGCTCGTGGGCCTCGTCGACGATCAGCACCTCGTGCTGCGGAAGGACCGGGGCGCCCTCGATGGCGTCGATGGCGAGAAGGGCGTGATTGGTGACGACGACCTCGGCGAGCTTGGCCCGCTCCCGGGCCAGCTCGGCGAAACACTCCGCGCCGTACGCGCATTTGCTCGCGCCGAGACACTCGCGGGAGGAGACCGAGACCTGTGCCCAGGCGCGGTCGGAGACGCCGGGGGTCAGGTCGTCGCGGTCGCCGGACTCGGTCTCGTCGGACCAGTCCCGCAGTCGCAGCAGGTCCTGGCCGAGCTTGCTCGACGGGGCCGCGGCCTCGAACTGGTCGAAGAGCCCCTCCTCCTCGTCCTGCGGCACCCCTTCGTGGAGCCGGTGCAGGCAGAGGTAGTTCGAACGGCCCTTGAGCATCGCGAACTGGGGGCGTCGGCGCAGCAGCGGGTGCAGGGCGTCGACCGTACGCGGAAGATCCCGCTCCACGAGCTGCCGCTGCAGCGCCAGGGTCGCCGTGGCGACCACGACGCGCTCCCCGTGCGCCAGCGCGGGCACCAGGTAGCCGAGGGACTTGCCGGTGCCGGTGCCGGCCTGGACGAGCAGATGGGAATTGTCGTCGACGGCCTCGGCAACGGCCTCGGCCATGGCGGCCTGGCCCGGCCTTTCCGTACCGCCGACGGCGGTCACGGCGGCGTGCAGGAGATCGGGGAGGGATGGCTTCGTCATAGCCCGACCACCCTACGGGGCGCCACTGACAACGGCGATCACTCCCGGCCTCAGGAGGAGGGGTGCAGCGGATTGGGAACGGTCCCGTGGATGGCGGCGTGCGGGCGTTCGGGGCGGTCCCGGTATCCGTCGACGTGCAGGCGGTTGCGGTTGAGACAGAGCCGCGCGATCCGGGGTGCGAGCAGGTCGAACGTCTCGAACCGCTCCTTCAGCTCGGGGAAGCGGGCGTGGTACTGGAGGATCTCGGCGCGGACAAGTGACCAGAAATCGGCCTCCGGGACCCCCAGCTGTTCCTCGCACAGCGGGGACAGGAAGCGGAACACCCCGATGAACAGTCCGGCCTGGATGAACTGGGTGAGGAAGGAGGGTTCCTCGGTGAGCAGGATGCGGCGCACGTCCTCGGGCATCGACTCGTGCTCCGGCAGCCGCCGGGCACTGACGTTCACGTCGTCCACGAAGTCCTTGATCGCCAGGCGCACCGGCACGTCCCCCTCGTCGAAGACGACGATGGCGTTCTCGCCGTGCGGGGAGAAAACCGTGCCGTAGCGGTAGAGGAAGTGCAGCAGCGGCGGGAGCAACGCGGCGAACAGCCGGGTCAGCCAGGCGGTGGGGGCGAGTCCGGAGCGGGCGACGAGTTCCGCGGTGAAGGCACGTCCCTGCGGGTCTGCATGGAGCAGCGAGGCGAGGGTCCGGGCCCGCTCGCCCGGTGCGAGCCGGGGCTGGAGGGGTTCGCGCCAGATCGCGCCGAGGATCTCCTTGAACTGGTACGGGGTCTCGGGGAGGCGGTCGTAGAGCGGGTGCTCGACCGTGACCGAGGCGACCTCGCCGAGCAGGATGACCCCGCAGGTGTCGCGGAGGAAGGCGTCCTGGTCGCGCAGGCCCTGGACCCAGGTGGTGACGGCGGGGGCCGCGAGGGTGCGTTCGGTCGGCAGTCCCCGCCAGACCAGCGTGTTGAGGATCGACAGGGGCAGCTTGACCGTGTGCCGGTCGGTGCGGGTCACGTTGGAGAAGGTGCGGATGGACTGCTGCGGGAGCCGGCGGTCCGGGTCGGCGGGGAGCGGCACGATGTCGTCGGCGGCGATGGCGGGGGCGAAGACCGGGACGATCCATTCGTCCCACTGCCAGGGGTGCACGGGGAGGAAGAGGTAGTGGTCGGGGTCGAGACCGCGGCCGCGGAGCTCGGCGGCGAAGGAGTCGCGGACCGCCGGGTCGAGTTCCCGGGTGTACAACCGCTCGGGGTCGGCCAGGGAGCCCGCCCCCCGGTAGGCGGCGATCTTCGTGGAGACCGCGATCCACGGCAGCCTGACGGGGTTGCGGGCCTCGGGGGTGTGGCGGGAGGCGTCGGTGGCGGAGAGACCGAGGCGGCCCTTGTTGGCGACGAGCCAGGGGTGGCCGGTCTGGTGTCCTTCCAGCTCGGCGTAGTCGAGTTCGGCCAGCCGGGCCGCGGGGAGGGCGGTGTGGGCGAGCCGGGCGTCGGCGGCGAGGGTGGTGGTGATCTCGCGGATGAGGTGGCCGAGGGTGGCGCCGTCGATGTCCAGGAGGTGGCGGGCCCGTACGAGGAACCGCAGCGGATCCCGGAACGGAACGGGGCCGGTCTCCCCGTCCCCGAGGGGTGCGCCGGGCGTGTTCGGGGCGTGGTCCGCACCCTCCGGGTTCTTCGGGGCGCTCGCCCGTGTCTCGACGATCGAGTCGGGGTCGACCCGCCAGCTGTCGTACACGCCCCGGCGGGCCCTGAAGCCGAGGACGGCGCCGTCGTCGAGCCCGAGGGTGTAGGTGTCACCGTCCCCGCCCTCCTGGGCGACCGGCTCGACGAGTTCCTCGTAGGCGAATTCGGCGAGCATCTTCGCGAGCAGCCGGGCGGCGGCCCTGTCCCAGACCGTCCGGTTCAGTTCCGGCGTGCTGAGCAGCTCGACGGGCTCCGTCGAATCATGGCTCGTGGGATATTTCGGCACGGTGACTCCTCGGGACGGAACCGATGGGGTTCGGGCGATATGAGTTGCGTGGCAGTTCGTTCACAGGTGGGCACGGTCGTTCACAGGTGGGCACGGTGGGCACGGTCGCGGACCATGAGGGCGGCTCGCTTGTCGGGAAGTTCGAGTTCGGCGGAGAAGCGGAATCCTGCGCTCAGGAAGGCGGAGACCGACGGGGTGTTGCGGAGGTCGGGTTCGGCGACGACCCGTGCGCACCGCGGGCGGTTGTCGAGCACGAGGTCGGCGACGGCCCGCAGCAGGGTGGTGCCGATGCCGCGTCCGCGGTTGTCCACGCCGCCGATGAGCAGGTGGATTCCGGTGTCGTGCGGTCGGGCGGGGTAATGGCGCGCCAGCGGGTCGAGATCCGCCCGGTAGATCTCCCAGTAGCTCATGGGGACGCCGGCCAGTACGCCCAGGCACGGGACGCTGCGTCCGTCGCCCTCGATCTGGGGACGGAGGTGGTCGGCCGTGACGGTCTCGGGTCCGGCGAGTTCCCAGAAGGCCGCGACGGCGGGATCGTTCATCCAGCGGCTCAGTACGGCGAGGTCGCGCTCCAGTCGTACCGGGACGAGCTGGAACACCCCGGCCGGGGTGGTGACCGGTCCCCAGTCGGCCGGGCGGTCGAGCAGCTCGGAGGGGGCCGCCCCGCCCGTAACCGGCCGGGAAGCGGCCGCGCCCGCGCCGTCCGTTCGGGACGACGCGGGCGCGGCCGGTGCCGGGGTGGCCGCCGGGTCCTCCCCGAACAGGGCGAGGAGTTCTCCGGAGAGCGGCAGGTCCAGGGTGTCCTCGGCGCCTGTGTCGGCCTGTGCGGCGGAAGCGGGGTCCGCGTCGGCGTGCGCATCGGCGGGAGCCATGGTGGCGCTCTCCTCTCGGCGGTTCAGGGGGTGGTCATGTTCCCTCAGGCACACAGGGGGTTGGCAATGGTGACGTAGACGGACTGGGTGTCCACCGGGCCGACGAGTTCGTCCAGGCCGTGCAGCCGGGTCAGCAGGTTGGCCTTGCACCGCAGCCGGGTCTTCTCCAGCAGCTGCGCGGGCAGCGGGGAGCCCAGGGCGGCGGCCGAGCCGAGGAACCTGCGGAACGCCGCGAGGAGTACCCGTTCGTCGGCGAGCTGCTGGGCGCCGAACGCCCCGATCAGGCCGAACACGTTGTTGATGCCGAGGTAGTAGGCGAAGCGCTCGTCGGTGACTTCGTCGGAGACGAAGGTGTCGCTGTCCGATCCGATGCCGGGGAGCCGGTGCTCCAGCACCGTGCGGTGGGACTCCCGGAAGTAGTAGCCCTGGTTGTCGCGGTAGCGGCCGCCGGCCGGCCAGCCCTCCGGGTCGAGCAGCACCAGGGTGTTCTGCTGGTGGGCTTCGAGGGCCACGCCCGCGTGCGCGTCGAGCCAGAGCACCGGGCGCACGACGCGGTCCAGGTAGCGCAGGAACCACTCGGCCGCGACCTCCGGCACGGCCCTCCCGGTGGCGGTGGCCAGGGAGCGGACGGTCTCGGCGAGGCGCGAGCGCATCCCCGTCCTGCCCGGCCACGGACGGGGAGCGGTCAGCGCGGCGATGCAGACCGCGTCGTCGTGCGGTCCGAAGGGGTTGTGGCGGATCATCACGTCGAACCCGGGGAGGGGGGTGCCGTCCACGTGGTCGACGGCGATCCAGGCGGGGTCGCGGACGATGTCGAAGCCCGGATGGGCCGCGTGCCACTGGGTCGCGAGGCCGCTGCGGAGCAGCCGGTGCACCTCCACCCCCCGGTGGAGTTCCTTGCGGAGGTTCTCGCGGCGGGAGTTGGTGATGCGTACGCCGAGGGAGAGCTTGAGCATGAATCCGGCGCCGGGGCGGTGCACGGTGCGGACGGAGGAGGTGGGGTGCCAGGGCTGCCCGTGGGTCCCCAGGTCGTGGAGGAGTCCGGCGTCGAGCAGGGCGGCCACTTCGGGCCGGTGGCGGAGTTCGCGGGCCTGCCAGGGGTGGAGCGGGATCGGCTCGGTGGCGACGGGGAGGCGCAGCCCCTCGGCGTACGGGGCGATCAGCTCCCCGGCCCGGACGGGGCGTCCCTTGTCGGTCCAGGCGGAGTCGTCGTCCAGCACGGACCGGTCGGCGGCCATCCAGTGCAGCTGGAAGGACCCGTGCGACTCGGGCGAGTAGCGGCGGGACTCGGAGTCGGAGAGTCCCTCGCGGCTCTTGGGGGTGGGGTGGAGCGGGTGGCCGAGGAGCAGTGACTGCTCGGCGGTGAGGAAGAGGTCCGCTCCGGCGGGGTCCTCGGGGGCCCGGCGCCGTTCCTCGATGAAGCCGGCGGTCCGTCGTACCGAGTCGGCCACCCGGGCCACCATGTCGGCGCCCTCGTCCCGGTCGGCCTCGCGGCCCAGGAGCGCGGCGATCGTGACGGCGTCGGCGGTGGGGGCTCCTTCGGGCGCCCCTTCCAGGGCCGGTGCCCCGAAGCGGTGCCAGCCGGTGGCCGACCAGTAGTGGACGGGGACGAGCAGGGCCGTTCCGCTGGCGGGGAGGGGGATGCGGAGGGTGTCCCCGTCCGGCCGGGACAGGTCGCACTCCCGGGCCCAGCAGCGCAGCAGGTTCTCGACGCCCGCGGCGTCGGCGGCCCGTCGTGGGTCGGGGTGGTCGAGGAGGTCGGTCGGCACCGGGCCGTCGGCCGTCGCGTCGAGGAGGTACCACTCGTCGTACGGTGCCGCTTGCTGGCACGGCACGACGGGCGGCTCGACGGGCGGCTCGACGACGAGGTTTCCGGCGGGGCCGGCGGGCCCTCGCTGCTGGGTGGGGGAAGGGCCGTCGGTGTGGGGGGCGGAGGTGGGGTTCACGGCGGTCTTTCTCGTGAGGGTGGCCGGGGTCAGCGGACCGACCCGGTCGTGGTCCGGCGGAACGACAGCCGCTCGGCGGCTGCCAGGGCGTCGGCGAGGCGGTCCACGACCGCTGTTGCCTGTTCGTCGGTGAGGGTGAGGGGTGGCAGGAGGCGTACGACGGAGTTGTGGCGCCCGCCGAGTTCGACGATGAGTCCCCGGTGCAGGCACTCCTGCTGGACGGCTGCGGCGAGGGCCGGGGCGGGCGGGGGTTCGGGTCCGTCGCCGGGCGCGGCGGCCTCGGGGTCGACCAGTTCGATCCCGAGCATCAGGCCGCGTCCCCGTACGTCGCCGACAGTGGGGTGGTCGGCGGCCAGCGACCGGAGGCCGGCGAGCATGCGGGCCCCGAGCACGGCGGCCCGCTCGTCCAGGCGGTTCTCCCGTACGTGGGCCAGGGTGGCCGTGCCCGCCGCCATCGCGAGCTGGTTGCCCCGGAAGGTGCCGGCGTGGGCGCCCGGTTGCCAGGTGTCGAGCTCGGAGCGGTAGACGATCACGGCGAGCGGGAGGGAACCGCCGATGGCCTTGGAGAGCACCATCACGTCGGGCACGATCCCGCTGTGCTCGACGGCCCAGAAGGCACCGGTGCGGCCGACGCCCGTCTGGACCTCGTCGACGACGAGCGGGACGGACCGGGCCGCGGTGATCTCCCGCATCCGGCGCATCCAGCCGTCGGGGGCGGGGTTCACTCCCCCCTCGCCCTGCACCGGTTCGAGGATCATTCCGGCCGGCGGGGGCGTGCCCCCCTTGGGGTCGTCCAGGAGGTTCTCGGTCCACCGGGCGGCGATCTCCGCGCCGCGCTCGCCGCCGATGCCGAAGGGGCAGCGGTAGTCCCGCGGGAAGGGCAGCCGGGTGACCCGTACGTCCTCGGCGCCGCCCGAGGCGGCGAGGGCGCCCGCCGTCATCCCGTGGTAGGCACCGGTGAAGGCGAGGATCCCGCTGCGGCCGGTCGCCCCGCGGACCAGTTTGAACGCCGCCTCGACCGCGTCCGTCCCGGCCGGCCCGCAGAACTGGATGCGGGCGTCGTCGGCGAACCTCTTCGGCAGCGTGGCGAAGAGTTCCGTGGTGAAGGCGTCCTTGACCGGGGTGGCCAGGTCGAGCACGTGCAGCGGGGCGCCGGAGTCGAGGACCTTCTTGATCGCCTCCAGGACGACCGGGTGGTTGTGCCCCAGCGCCAGGGTGCCCGCCCCGGAGAGGCAGTCGAGGTAACGCCGTCCGTCCGCGCCCTCGATGGTCAGTCCCCGCGCCCTCACCGGCACGATCGGCAGTGAGCGCGCATAGGTCCGGGCGGCGGATTCGCGCAGCGACTGGCGGCGCAGGATCCCCTCGTGCACCGCCGGTGCTGCCACCGGAGCTGGTTCGGTCACGGCCACTGCTGTCGGTCCTCCCGCGGTAACGGTTGCGTTGCACATCCGTGCGTCGGCGCACGGACGGACTGCGGGGGTGAACACCGTCCGGGGTCCCCCCGCCCGTACCAACGACGCCGGGCACGCCGGATCACGGGTAAATCGGAAGATCCTTGTGGCGGCGGAACCGCGGCCCTGCCGCACGCCGTCCCCATCGGCACCGGCATAGTGGGGGCCGCACAGGATCCCGAACAGTCTTCCGGCGATCCGTCGGACGTTCGGAGCAGGTGGCTCGGAGCAGTACCGCAGTGCAGTACAGAAGTGTTGAGTTACGAAGAAGTCCCAGGGGGATCACCACATGCGACTCATACGACCGGCCCGCGCCGCACGCCGGGGGACGGCACTCCGCCGGTCCTCCTCGGTGCTCGCCGCGGCCGCGGCCGCCACCGTCCTGGCGCTCACCGCCACCGCCTGCGGGCCGGAGGAGGACAACGCGGGCGGCGAGCCGAGCGCCTCCACCGGCCAGTCCTCGGACGGCAAGATCACCATTCCGGACGACCTCAAGAACCGGCTCAAGGAGCACGGGATCGATCCGGACAAGTGGCGGAACGGCGAGTGGAAGAACTGGGACAAGGACAAGTGGCTGCGCGAGGCCAAGGACTTCGTCAACCCGATCATCGAGGACCTGTGGGACCCGGACCGGATGCGGGACGCGGACAAGGCGCCGCAGAAGCCGGTCGACAACGACATCTCGGGTGACCAGGGCGTCACCGACCCGACGCCCGCCCCGGTCCGGGCCACCGGGGTGGAGACCCCGTACCACACCAACGCCGCGGAGTCCGGGAAGCTGCTCTTCGACGGCCCCAAGGGCTCCATGGTCTGTTCCGCGACCGTGGTGAAGGACCCGGCGCACCCGGGGAAGTCCAACATGGTGTGGACCGCCGGGCACTGCGTGCACGCGGGCAAGGAGGGCGGCTGGTACCGCAACATCGCCTTCGTGCCCTCGTACAACAACGCCGGGCTCTCGCTGGCCGAGCTGAAGAAGGCGACCAAGCAGCAGATCGCGCCCTACGGCGTGTGGTGGGGCGTCTGGGCCCAGACCTCCGAGCAGTGGATCTCGCAGGGTGCCTCGACCGGCGGCCTGGGTGCTCCGTACGACTTCGCCGTGCTGCAGGTCGCACCGGAGAAGGGCTCGACGGGCAAGTCCCTGGAGGAGACGGTGGGCTCCGCGCTGCCCGTCGAGTTCAACGCCCCGGCCGTACCGAAGATCGAGAGCATGACGGCGACCGGCTACCCGGCCGCCCCGCCGTACGACGGCCAGAAGGCGTTCCAGTGCGCGGACAGGCCGGGCCGGCTCTCGCTGGTCGAGCAGGATCCCACGATGTACCGCATCGGCTGCAGCATGACCGGCGGTTCCTCCGGCGGCGGCTGGGTGGCCGCGGGCCAGGACGGCAAGCCCGCGCTGGTGTCCAACACCTCCATCGGTCCGGTCACGGCCGGCTGGCTCGCCGGACCGCGGCTCGGCAAGGAGGCCAAGGGCGTCTACGAGGCGGTCAGCAAGAAGTACGCGGGACAGTGACGGCGAACCTTCGCCCGGACCGGTCCGGGCGAAGGTTCGCCGTCATCTCGGGGCCCCGGCGCGGCAGTTGTGCGCCGGGGCCCCGGCATGTGCGCCGCCCCTCCCGGCCGGGTCCGTGGCAAAAAGCGCCTCCGGAACCGTCATAGGGTGGGGCTGCGTCCTGGGCGGCCAGTGGATCCGGCCGCCCTTCAGTGTGACAAGTTCATGGCAATTTCAGTTATTTCAGGGGGAATTCCTTCCATGCGATCCATACGTTCGCTGCTCGCCGCGACCGGCATCGCCACCGCGCTCGCGCTGACGGCCACCGCCTGCGGGCCGGAGGAGGACAACGCGGCCGGCAAGCCGGCCGGCGCCGAATCCGCCGGTGGCGAGAACGGCGGCGGTTCCCTGTCCGACGAACTGGCCGAGCAGCTGAAGAAGCACGGCGTCGACCCGGACAAGTGGCGGAACGGCGAGTGGAAGAACTGGGACAAGGACAAGTGGCTGCGCGAGGCCAAGGACTTCGTCAACCCGGTCATCGAGGGGCTGTGGAAGCCCGAGCGGATGAAGTCCGCCAAGGACCCGGCGAAGACCATGGCGGCCGGTGACGTCTCCGGCGGCCAGGGCGTCAGCGACCCGGAGCCCGCCCCGGTGACGGCCGTGCGCGAGAAGACCCCGTACCACAACTACGCGGCCCCGGTCGGCAAGGTGTTCTTCGACTCCCCCGAGGGCTCGATGGTCTGCTCCGGCACGGTCGTCAAGGACCCGGAGAACCCGGGGAAGTCCAACATGGTGTGGACCGCCGGGCACTGCGTGCACGCCGGCTCGAAGGGCGGCTGGTACCGCAACATCGTCTTCGTGCCCGCCTACAACGACGAGGGCAAGTCCGCCGCCGCGCTGAAGAACGCGCAGCCGCAGGAGGTCGCCCCGTACGGCGCGTACTGGGCGGACTGGGCGACCACGTCCGGGGAGTGGATCGCCGACGGCGGTCCCACCGGGGGCGAGGGTGCTCCCTACGACTACGCGGTGCTGCACGTGAAGCCGGAGCGCGGCACCAAGTCGCTGGAGGAGACCGTCGGCAACGCCCTGGCGGTCGACTTCGAGGCCCCCGAGATCTCGCGGATCAGCGGCATGGGCGCCTGGGGCTACCCGGCCGCCCCGCCGTACGACGGCCTGATCATGCACAAGTGCGTCGACCGTCCGGGCCGGCTCTCCATCAGCCCGAGCACTCCGGCGATGTACCGCATCGGCTGCACCATGACCGGCGGTTCCTCCGGCGGCGGCTGGTTCGTGCAGGGCCGTGACGGAAAGTCCGTGCTGGTCTCCAACACCTCCATCGGGCCGGTGACCTCGGGCTGGCTGGCCGGTCCCCACCTGGGCGCGGGCGCCGAGGAGGTCTTCACCGCGATGACCGACAAGTTCGCCGGTCGGTAACGGACGGCGGCCGTACGCCCGAAGGCCCGCCCCCCTTGGAGGGGGCGGGCCTTCGGTTTTTCCGTGAAGCGGTGCGGTCGTGCGGTCAGTGCGCCACGGGGACGAACGAGGAGAGCTCCGCGGCCAGCTCCTCGTGCACCCGCGCCTTGAGCAGGGTGCCGTCCGAGGTGTGCTCCTCGGAGATCACCTCGCCCTCGGCGTGCACCCGGGAGACGAGTCCGCCCTGGATGTACGGCACGAGCGCCTCGACCTCGACCGACGGCCGGGGCAGTTCGGTGTCGATGAGCTCCAGCAGCTCCTCGATGCCGGCACCGGTACGCGCCGAGACGGCGATCGCGTGCTTCTCGATGCGCAGCAGCCGCTGCAGCACCAGCGGATCGGCCGCGTCCGCCTTGTTGATCACCACGATCTCGGGCACGTCGACCGCACCCACTTCGCGGATCACCTCGCGCACCGCGGCGAGCTGCTCCTCCGGCGCCGGGTGGGCGCCGTCCACCACGTGCAGGATCAGGTCGGACTCGCCGACCTCCTCCATCGTGGAGCGGAACGCCTCGACGAGGTGGTGCGGCAGATGCCGTACGAACCCGACGGTGTCGGCCAGGGTGTAGACCCGGCCGGTCGGCGTCTCGGCCCGGCGGACGGTCGGGTCCAGGGTGGCGAACAGCGCGTTCTCCACCAGGACACCCGCGCCGGTCAGCCGGTTGAGCAGCGAGGACTTGCCCGCGTTGGTGTAGCCGGCGATGGCGACCGACGGCACCTTGTTGCGCTTGCGCTCCTGGCGCTTGATCTCGCGGCCGGTCTTCATCTCCGCGATCTCCCGGCGCATCTTCGCCATCTTCTCGCGGATCCGACGCCGGTCGGTCTCGATCTTGGTCTCACCGGGACCACGGGTGGCCATGCCGCCACCGCCGCTGGAACCGCCGCCGCCCATCTGACGGGACAGCGACTGACCCCAGCCGCGCAGGCGCGGCAGCATGTACTGCATCTGGGCCAGCGAGACCTGTGCCTTGCCCTCTCGGGACTTGGCGTGCTGGGCGAAGATGTCGAGGATCAGGGCGGTCCGGTCGACCACCTTCACCTTGACGACGTCTTCCAGATGGATCAGCTGGCCGGGGCTGAGCTCACCGTCGCACACGACGGTGTCCGCCCCCGATTCGAGGACGATGTCGCGCAGCTCCAGCGCCTTGCCCGAACCGATGTAGGTGGCCGGGTCCGGCTTGTCGCGGCGCTGGAAGACGGCGTCGAGCACCTGGGCGCCCGCCGTCTCCGCGAGCGCGGCCAGCTCCGCGAGGGAGTTCTCCGCGTCGTGCACGGTCCCCGAGGTCCAGACGCCGACCAGCACCACGCGCTCCAGGCGCAGCTGCCGGTACTCGACCTCGGTGACGTCCTCGAGCTCGGTGGAGAGGCCGGCCACCCGCCGCAGCGCTGCGCGCTCCGAGCGGTCGAACTGCTCGCCGTCCCGCTCTCCGTCGATCTCGTGGCTCCAGGCGACGTCCTCTTCCATCAGGGCGTCGGCCCGAAGGCTCTCGGTGAGGCTTTCGGTGACATTCTCCGTAGCACTCTGCGCGTCCTGCGCGTCCTGGGGAAGGGAAGAAGAGGAGGTCATTGGATCCTTACGTCGTTGGAAATCCGGGGAAGTCCGGTACATCAGTCACAACGCGTGACCTCTCCCGATGATTCCCGCTGTGGGGAATCTCCGTTCCGGCCGCCGCGGCGACCCCTCGATAGTGGCACGCACCACCTCGCGCGTCACTGGATTTATCGCTGTGCGGCGGGCTCGTCGCTGTGCCAGTCGGGGTGTCCCGGCATCGGCGGCGTCTTCTTCCCGTACAGCCAGCCGTCGAGGAACGGGGCCAGGTCCCGTCCCGCGGTCCGTGACGCCAGCCGGACGAAGTCCTCGGTGGTGGCGTTGGAGTCCCGGTGCTTTCGCACCCAGTCCCGCTCCAGCCGGTCGAACGCGTCCTTGCCGATCTCCTGGCGCAGCGCGTACAGGATCAGTGCGCTGCCGTCGTACACGACCGGCCGGAACAGGCTGATCTTCTGTCCGGGTGCCGGGGGGTAGGGACGGGCCGGCGGGCCGCCCGCGGCGCGCCAGCCGTCGGACCTGGTGTACGCCGCGCGCATCCGGTTCTCCAGCGGCCGGTCGGCGTGCTCCTCGGCATAGCGGGCCTCGTACCAGGTGGCGTGTCCCTCGTTGAGCCACAGGTCGGACCACATCTGCGGAGAGACGCTGTCGCCGAACCACTGGTGGGCGAGCTCGTGCACCATCACCGAGTCGACGTACCACTCGGGGTAGCCGGGCCCGGTGAACAGGGAGCGCTCGAAGAGCGAGAGCGTCTGGGTCTCCAGCTCGAAGCCGGTCTCGGTGTCGGCGACCAGCAGCCCGTACGTCTCGAAGGGGTAGCGGCCGACCTGCCGCTCCATCCATTCCAGGTGGGCGGGCGTCTTGCGGAGCCAGGGTTCGAGCCGCTCGCGGTCGGCGCTCGGCACCACGTCGCGCACCGGCAGTCCGTGCGGTCCGGTCCGGTGCAGGACGGTGGAGCGCCCGATCGTGACCTGGGCCAGTTCGGTGGCCATGGGGTGTTCGGTGCGGTAGGTCCAGGTGGTGTCGCCGCCGTGCCGGACCGTGCCGGCGGGCAGTCCGTTGGCCACCGCGGTGAGGTTGTCGGGGGCGGTGATCCGGAAGGTGAAGTACGCCTTGTCGGAGGGGTGGTCGTTGCTCGGGAAGACCCGGTGCCCGGCGTCGGCCTGGTTCGCCATGGCCAGGCCGTCGGCGGTGCGCACCCAGCCCCCGGCACCCTTGTCGTCGTCGGGGGCGCTGGTGTGCCGGACGGTGATGCGCAGCGGCACCCCGGCCGGGATCCGGCCCAGGGGCTGGATGACCAGGTCCTGGTCCTCGACGGCGAAGTCGGCGCGCAGGCCGTTCACTTCGACCGCGTGGACGGTTCCCCTGGCGAAGTCGAGGTTGATCCGGTCCAGTTGTTCGGTGGTCCGCGCGTCGATCCTGGTGACGGCGTCCAACGGCTTCTTGTTGTCGCCGTGGTAGGTCAGTCCGATGTCGTAGGAGAGGACGTCGTACCCGGGGTTGCCCAGGTTGGGGAAGAGCGGGTCCCCGATGCCGAGCGGCCGGGGCGAGGGAAGGGTGGCGGCGACGAGGGCGGCCGATGCGGTGACCAGCAGGGCGGCCCGCAGGCGGCGGGAGATGAACGGCATGGACTACCGCTACCAGCGACTTCCCTCGGCGCCGGGGCGGCGCGCGCCGCGCCACCCGAACGGGGCTCCGGGCCGGTCCCTCGCACTGCCGTCTGCCGCATGGGAGCGGTTCGACCGGCCCGGCCCGGCGGTGAACGGCGCCCCGCCGCGGGGTCAGACGGTGGCCGCGGGCTGCTGGGCGCGGCTCACGTCGTACACGCCCGGGACGTCGCGCATCGCGCGCATCAGGGCCGGCAGCCCGGCGGCGTCGGGGAGTTGCAGGGTGTAGGTGTGCCGGACACGCTGCTCGCTGGGGGGTTCGACGGTGGCCGAGACGATCGCCGCGTCCGCCGTCGCGATCGCCTCGGTGAGGTCGGCGAGCAGCCGGGGGCGGCCGAAGGACTCGGCGACCAGCGTGACCCGGCATTCGGCGGCGTCGCCCCAGCTCACGCCGACCGGTGCCCGGCCGACGGACCGCATCCGGACCGCGGCGGGGCATTCCAGCCGGTGCACGGTGACGGCGCCGCCGCGCACCACGAAGCCGGTGACGGCGTCGGGGGGCACGGGGGTGCAGCAGCCCGCGAGGCGCACGGTGGCGTCCGGCCGGTCCACCACGGCGTTCGCCGTGCGGCCGTCGGCCTCCCGGGGCCGGGGCCCGTGCCCGGGTTCCGCGGCTCCGCCGGGGTGCGCGGCCCGGGGGCGCGGCGCGGGGGCGGGACGTGCGGGCCGGTCGTGGTGCGGGTCCTCGGCGCTCTCGGGGTGGGTGTCGAACCAGCCGGTGATCGCGATGCGGGCGGCGGGGGTCCGGGCGTGGTCGAGCCAGTCGGGCGAGGGGCCGGACGCGGCGTCCTCGGCGAGCAGCAGCTGCACGGTGTCGCCGTCGCTCAGCACGGTGCCCAGGGTGGCCAGTCTGCCGTTGACCCGGGCGCCGATGCAGCCGTGCGCGTCGTCCCCGTACTGCGCGTAGGCGGCGTCGACGCAGCTGGCCCCGGCGGGCAGTCCGAGCGTGCCGCCGTCGGTCCGGAAGACCGTGATCTCCCGGTCCTGGGCCAGGTCGGCGCGGAGCGTGGTCCAGAAGGTGTCGGAGTCCGGGGCGGACTGCTGCCATTCGAGGAGCCGGGAGAGCCAGCCGGGGCGGGTGGGGTCGGCGCGCTCCCCGTCCGCCGGTTCGGCGGCCTGGGGCGCGGTGCCGTTCTCCGCGGCGTACGGATTGCCGAGGGCGACGACCCCGGCCTCGGCGACCTTGTGCATCCGGTGGGTGCGGATGAGGACTTCGGCGACCGCGCCGTCCGGGCCCACGACGGCGGTGTGCAGCGACTGGTACAGGTTGAACTTGGGAGCGGCGATGAAGTCCTTGAACTCGGAGATCACCGGGGTGAAACAGGTGTGCAGCTCGCCGAGGACGGCGTAGCAGTCGGCATCCTCGCCGACGAGCACCAGCAGCCGGCCGAAGTCGGTGCCGCGCAGTTCGCCGCGCTTGATGCCGACCCGGTACACGGAGACGAAGTGCCGCGGCCTGATGAGGACTTCCGCGGTGATGTCCGCTTCCCTCAGCACCGTCGAGACGTTCTCGGCGATGGCCGCGAGCGGGTCCTGGGGGGACGTTCCGTCAATGCCGGCCGCCCGCTCGGAGGCGGCGGCGATCAGTGCGCGGGTGTGCTCGTACTCCTCGGGGTGGAGGATCGCGAAGACGAGGTCCTCCAGCTCGGTCTTGAGCGCCTGCACGCCGAGCCGTTCGGCGAGCGGGATCAGTACGTCGCGGGTGACCCTGGCGGTCCTGGCCTGCTTCTCGGGGCGCATCACGCCGAGGGTGCGCATGTTGTGCAGCCGGTCGGCGAGTTTGATCGACATGACCCGGACGTCGTCGCCGGTGGCTACCAGCATCTTGCGGAAGGTCTCGGGTTCGGCGGCCGCCCCGTAGTCGACCTTCTCGAGTTTGGTGACGCCGTCGACGAGGTAGCAGACCTCCTTGCCGAACTGCTCCCGCACCTGATCGAGGGTCACATCGGTGTCCTCGACGGTGTCGTGGAGCAGCGAGGCGGTGAGGGTCGTGGTCTCGGCGCCGAGCTGGGCGAGGATCAGCGTGACGGCGAGCGGGTGCGTGATGTACGGCTCGCCGCTCTTGCGCGTCTGTCCGCGGTGCGAGGACTCCGCGAGCACGTAGGCCCGGTGCAGGATGGAGAGGTCCGCGTCGGGATGGTGGGCGCGGTGGGCCTCCGCGACGTGACTGATCGCGTCGGGCAGCCGGTCGCGGGACGTGGGGCCGAGCAGCGCGACCCGGCCGAGCCTGCGCAGATCGATCCGGGGGCGGCCCCGTCTGCGGATGGGGGCATCTGGGCTGGTGGCCTCTGCGCTCATGGGGGCACCTCCGGCGACGTCGACCGGCGGTGGGGAGGCGCGGTCGCGCCTCCGGGCCGGTGCTTGATGCTACCGAGCCCACCACGTGGCGGAGACCCGCTCTCGCCCAGCGTGAAACGGATCACCCATTCGAGCGAAGCTCCGAGGGCTTCTGTCGGGGCCATGGAGCGCTTTTGACCGCGTTCGACCAATACTTCGGGCCCTTCGCCCGGAACGGGACGGGCCGGTTCCACGAGAATCCGGCCCGCCCCGGGCGGGGCAACTGCTAGCCGAGCGCCGCTTCGAGCCAGGCGGGGTCGATGAGGCCCTCGGCGACGATCGTGGCCGGTCCGGTCATCTCGACCTCGCCGTCCGGCCGTTCGGTGATCACGAGGGTGCCGCCGGGCAGATCGACCGTGTACGTGACGGGGGTTCCGGTCTCGGCGGGGTCCATGCCGTCCCGGCGGGCGGCGGCGACGGCCACGGCGCAGGCGCCGGTGCCGCAGGAGCGCGTCTCGCCCGAGCCGCGCTCGTGGACCCGCATCGCGACGTGGCGCGGGCCGCGGTCCACGACGAACTCGATGTTGACGCCGTCGGGGTAGACGGCGGCGGGACTGTAGGGCGGCACCGAGGTCAGCGGGCCGGCGTGTGCCAGGTCCTCGACGAAGGCCACCGCATGGGGGTTGCCCATGTTCACGTTGCGGGCGGGCCAGCTGCGGCCGTCCAGGCTGACCGTCACGCCTTCCCCGGGAAGGCGGGCGCGCCCCATGGAGACCGTGACGTCACCGTTCTTGGCGAGGTGCACCCGCTTCACGCCGCCCCTGGTCGCGATGGCGAGGTCGCCCTCCTCGACGTGTCCGGCACGCTGCAGGAAACGGGCGAAGACCCGCACCCCGTTGCCGCACATCTCGGCGACCGAACCGTCGGCGTTGCGGTAGTCCATGAACCACTCGGCCTCGGCCGCCATGGCCCGCGCCTCGGGGTGCGCGGAGGACCGTACGGCGTGCAGCAGGCCGTCGCCGCCGATGCCGGCCCGGCGGTCGCAGAGGCGGGCGACGAGGTCCGGGGGCAGGTCGACGGCGTTGTCCGGGTCGGGCACGATCACGAAGTCGTTCTCGGTGCCGTGACCCTTGAGGAAGGCGATCTGGGAGGTGCTCACGGATCAACTGTACGAAACGGGCCGGACGGCTGCCGGGGTCGTCCGGCCCCCGGACGCGGGGGCCGGTGTCCCGGTGAGGAGCGGGGGCCGGTCCGCGGCCCGGGCCTCAGTGGCGGAGCCTCGCCACACGCCAGACGGCCAGGGCGACCAGCGAGACGCCCACGAGCACGTACAGCGCGATCATCCGCCAGTCGGCCCGCTCGCCCGAGCCCTTCTTGGGCAGGCCGGGCCAGGTGTATCCCACCCGGCGGGCGGCCATCATGCCCCAGCCCGCGGCGCAGCAGCTGATCAGCAGGCCGAGCATGGCCACCACCGCGCCGCCGTCGCCGAACTCGAAGGCCAGCGGGAAGGCGAACATCAGCGATCCCACCGCGGCGAGCATGACGATCGGCGCGAGCTGCCAGATCCGCATTCGGCGCGCGGGGCGCAGCTCGACCTCGACCTCGGGGGTCGCTTCGAGCTCATCGGGCCCGTCGGGGCTCAGTCCCGGTGCCCCGTGCAGGGTGTCCGGTGTGTCCTGTTCAGTGTCGCGAGGGCCGGCCTCCATCGCCACGCGCCCTCCCAACTCGGACCTCACTGTCGATCGATGCTCGATGATGGCACGCTCCGGGGCACCGAAATGACGGGCAGGGCTTCCCGATGCCATCACGTGATCAGGCTGTAACCGCTCGTTCGATCAACGCCAGCGCCAGGTGCGGGAGTTCCCCCCGGTCCCGGGCGGCACCGCTCAGCCACCGGACCCGCGGGTCCCGGCGGAACCACGAGTCCTGACGGCGGGCGAACCGTTTGGTGGCGCGGACGGTCTCGGCGCGCGCCTCGTCCTCGGTGCATTCCCCGGCCAGCGCGGCCAGCACCTGCTGGTAGCCCAGCGCCCGGGCGGCGGTCCGGCCCTCGCGCAGCCCGCGCGCCTCCAGGGCGCGCACCTCGTCCACGAGCCCGGCCTCCCACATCCGGTCGACCCGCCGGGCGATGCGTTCGTCGAGTTCGGGGCGGGCCACGTCGACACCGATCTGGACGGTGTCGTACACCGCGTCGTCGCCGGGGAGATTGGCGGTGAAGGGCTTGCCCGTGATCTCGATGACCTCCAGGGCCCGGACGATCCGGCGGCCGTTGCTCGGCAGGATGGCCCGGCCCGCTTCGGGGTCGGCGGCGGTGAGCCGGGCGTGCAGGACCCCGGAGCCGCGCTCCACCAGCTCCTCCTCCAGCCTGGCCCGCACCTCGGGATCGGTGCCGGGGAACTCCAGGGCGTCGATGGCGCCCTTCACGTAGAGCCCGGAGCCGCCGACCAGGACGGGGGTGCGGCCCGCGGCGAGCAGCCGGTCGATCTCGGCGCGGGCCAGCCGCTGGTACTCGGCCACGCTCGCGGTCTCGGTGACGTCCCAGATGTCCAGCAGGTGGTGCGGAACCGACCCGCGTTCCGGAAGCGTCAGCTTCGCGGTGCCGATGTCCATCCCCCGGTAGAGCTGCATGGAGTCGGCATTGACCACCTCGCCGTCGAGCTGCCGAGCAAGAAATACCCCCAGATCGGACTTTCCGGCCGCAGTGGGGCCGACGACGGTGATGACCCGCAGTGCGGGAGCTGAGCTACTCACCGCCCCAGTCTCGCAAACCCTGGCACCTGATCCCAACGAGTGAGGGAGGAGCGACACTGCGCGACGCCCGAGCCCCTGCCGGACGAAACGCTTCCACTTTCGCCCCAGTAGAATTCGAAGTGAATGTGGGCGTTTTTCCCCTTTGGGGAAGCGCCCGACCCCAGTTCCCCAGCAGGGAAGGTGCCCGATGGGCTTCCTGGACAATCTGAAGGCCAAGCTGAGCCCCGCCAAGGACAAGGTCGGCGAACTCGCGCATCAGCACGGGGACAAGATCGACCAAGGGCTCGACAAGGCCGCACGGGCGGTCGATCAAAAGACCAAGGGCAAGTACAGCGACAAGATCGAGTCCGGTACGCGGAAGGCCAAGGACGCGGTCGAGCGCCTGTCCCACAAGGACGAGGGTGGTACGCCGCCCGCTTCCTGATCATGCACTGAATCAAGCCGGAGGGCGGCCGTACGGCGATACCGTGCGGCCGCCCGCCGCGGTTCGGAGCCGCCGGGCCGGGGCCGCGCCCGTTCGGGGTCGAGGGCCGGGGGCAGCGTCCGTTCGGGGCGGGTGGCTCAGGACCACGCCGCGACGAGGTACCCCACGCCGTACGGGGCGTCGTCGTACAGCAGCCGTCCGCCCAGGCCCGCGCCTTGCGCCGCCCCCGCGAGCACCTGCCAGGGGGCCCGGCCCGCCGCCTTCAGCTCGTACGCCAGCCCCTCGTCCAGCGCGAGCAGCGCGTCGGGGTCCGCCGCGCCCAGTGCACGGGCGGCGGCCGCGTCGAACACCTCGGCCCGTTCGTCCAGGTAGCCCGGGGCCTTGAGCGTGCGGCAGGCGCTGCCGTCGCCCAGCACGAGCAGCGCCACCCGCTCCGTCCGGTCGGCCAGCTTCCGACCGGTCTCCGCACAACGGCCGGTTTCGAGCGGTTCCCCCACGCCCAGCCCCTCGACCGGCGCAGCGGTCCATTCCGTGCGGGCGAGCAGCCAGGCGCCGACGGAGAGGGACGGCGGGAGCGGGTTCGCTCCCGCCGGCGCGAGGTCGCGCCCGAGCCGTACGCCGAGGTCGACGCCGAAGTCCCCGAAGGTGCCGGTGGCTCCCTCGGGGTGCGGCCCGCGGCCCGCACGGTCCGCCGGGCCGATCACGACCAGCAGTTCGGGGCGTGCCGCGGCGAGCACGCCGAGGGCCTCGGCACAGGCGTCCCGCAGGGCGTCGAGCTCGGGGGCGGCCCCGGCGGCGACCTCGGGCACCAGCAGGGGCGGGCAGGGGCAGACAGCGGCGGCGACAAGCATGGTGGGCAGCGTACTGCTTGGGCCCGGCGCACCGGTCGGCCGCCGTCGTCCACCGGACGGCCGTCGGCCCGGGGTCAGTCGCAGCCGCAGCCGGGGGCCGCCGCGGCGGGCAGCGGCGCCGGAGCCCCGATGCCGGGCAGGCCCAGCATCACCCCGGCCGGCTTGGCGGCCTCGGCCGCGTTGCGCTTCTCCCAGGCGTCCCCGGCCCGGGTCCGCCGCACGGCCACCGGGGCGCCCTCGGCAAGGAGGTGGTGCGGTGCCGCGTAGGTGATCTCGACGGTCACCACGTCGCCCGGCCGCACGTCCTCGTCCGGCTTGGTGAAGTGGACCAGGCGGTTGTCGGGGGCGCGGCCGGAGAGGCGGTGGGTCGCACCGTCCTTGCGGCCCTCGCCCTCCGCGACCATGATCTCCAGCGTCCGGCCGACCTGCTTCTTGTTCTCCTCCCAGGAGATCTCCTCCTGGAGGGCGGACAGGCGCATGTACCGCTCCTGGACGACCTCCTTGGGGATCTGGTCCGCCATCTCGGCGGCCGGTGTCCCGGGGCGCTTGGAGTACTGGAAGGTGAAGGCGTTGGCGAAGCGCGCCTCGCGGACCGCGTGCATGGTCTGCTCGAAGTCCTCCTCGGTCTCACCGGGGAAGCCCACGATGATGTCGGTGGAGATCGCGGCGTCCGGCATCGCGGCGCGCACCTTCTCGATGATGCCGAGGAAACGCTCCTGCCGGTACGAGCGCCGCATCGACTTGAGGATCGCGTCCGAGCCCGACTGCATCGGCATGTGGAGCTGGGGCATCACGTTGGGCGTCTCGGCCATGGCCGCGATCACGTCGTCCGTGAAGTCGCGGGGGTGCGGGGAGGTGAAGCGGACCCGCTCCAGTCCCTCGATCTTCCCGCAGGCACGCAGCAGCTTGGAGAACGCCTCGCGGTCGCCGATGTCGGAGCCGTACGCGTTCACGTTCTGGCCGAGCAGGGTGATCTCCGAGACGCCCTCGGCGACCAGTGCCTCGATCTCGGCGAGGATGTCGCCGGTGCGGCGGTCCTTCTCCTTGCCGCGGAGCGCCGGGACGATGCAGAAGGTGCAGGTGTTGTTGCAGCCGACGGAGATGGAGACCCACGCAGCGTAGGCGGACTCGCGGCGGGTGGGGAGGGTGGAGGGGAACGCCTCCAGGGATTCGGCGATCTCGATCTGCGCCTCCTCCTGGACCCGGGCGCGCTCCAGCAGCACCGGCAGCTTGCCGATGTTGTGCGTGCCGAAGACGACGTCGACCCACGGGGCCCGCTCGACGATGGTGTCGCGGTCCTTCTGCGCCAGGCAGCCGCCGACGGCGATCTGCATGCCGGGCCGCTTCGTCTTCATCGGGGCGAGCCGGCCGAGGTTGCCGTAGAGCTTGTTGTCGGCGTTCTCCCGCACCGCGCAGGTGTTGAAGACCACGACGTCGGCGTCGCCGTCGGAACCCTCGTCCGCACGGACGTAACCCGCGCCCTCCAGCAGCCCCGACAGCCGCTCGGAGTCGTGGACGTTCATCTGGCACCCGTAGGTGCGGACTTCGTAGGTCTTGGGTCCCTCGACGCTCACTGCGGGGCTCCGGTCGCTGCTGCTGGTCATGCCCACAAGGGTAGGCGGTCCGGGGAGGGCCCCCGCCGCCTCGGGCCGGGACGCCGTCGGCGCCCGTGCGGCGGGGCACGGGAGAGGAGGAGAGTTGGCGGGCCCCCTCCCCCGGCCCGGTGTCAGCGGAACTCGTGGATCAACTGGATCTCGCCGACGATATGGGTATTGAACTCGTCGAGCTCCTCGGCCGGGACCCAGAGTTCGAGGATCGTCCGCCCGCCCGCCTGCCGGACGGGATAACGGCTCAGGAAGTCCGACTCGACCTCGAACCGGGTGACGAAACCGGCACCGTCGTGCTTCACGTTCCAGTCCCGGGCGATCATGATCGCGTACTCCTCGTCGAGGACCGGGTAGAAGATCGGCTGCTCGGGGAGCCGGGGCGGCCACGCCCGCCAGTTCAGCTCCCGGACCAGCTCCAGCTCCTTGGGGCCGGTGGGGCGCCACAGGGTCGTCGTCGCTTGTCCGCTGGTCATGGTCATCACTTTCGGAATGCGGGAAACCGCTGGTACGGCGGTCCGGGAGCCGGACGATACCGGCCCCGCGAACGCGACGGCCACGAGGTTTCCCCGGCGCGGACCGCCCACCGCCCACGCGAAGCCGCCCCGCCCGGTGCGCGGCCGTCAGGCGTCCGCGTCCCGCACCCGCGCCGCTCTCTGCTCCGCCTCCGCGCGTTCCCCCGCGTCCGCGAGCAGGAGGAGCACCGGCGCCAGCACCAGTTCGACGACCGCCAGCACCACCTGGAACCAGTGCGGCCACCCGTGCACGGCCAGCGACAGCACCCGCCCCACCGCCCCGAGCAGGAACACCCCGGCCAGCCACCGGACCGCCGTCGCGGGAATCGGCGACTGCCGGGCCGCCCAGAGCCAACCGAGGCCGTATCCGGCGAAGACCGCGCCGAAGAACCGCCCGAGGCTGTCGATCGTCGGACCGGCCGAGCCCTCGCCCGGGATCGCGGCGTTCCCGAGCAGTACGTGGAAGAGCCCGATCGCCACACAGGCGTACCCCATCGCCAGCCCGAGCCCCCGGAGCACCTTGTCCCTGGACACGATCCACCATCCCCCTTCTTCTGCCGCCCGACGCCTTACTGGACACACGTCTACTAGGCTACGGCCATCCAGTAGACGCGTGTCAAGTAACATGGGCGAGTGCCTCCCCGTCAGCGACTCGATCCCGCCGAACGACGCGCCCAGCTCCTCGCCGTCGCCGCGGAGCTCTTCGCCGCGCACCCGTACGACGACGTCCTGATGGAAGGGGTCGCCGAGCGGGCCGGCGTCTCCCGCGCGCTGCTCTACCAGCACTTCCCCAGCAAGCGCGATCTCTTCGCCGTCCTCTATCAGCAGGTGGCCGGTGAGCTGCTCGCCAGGAGCCGTTTCGACCCCTCCGACACCCTCGTCGAGCAGCTCGCCGAGGGCCTGGACGCCCACATCGAGTACTTCGTGGAGAACCGCAACACCGTCCTGGCCGCGAACCGGGTGCTGGCGGGCGACCGGCTGATCCAGACGATCATGAACGACGAGCTCGACGCCCTGCGCGAGCGGCTGCTCGGCGTCCTCCCGCTCGCCGACGACGACGCCCGGAAGGCCGTGTCGGGTGTCTTGAAAAGCTGGCTGGTATTCGTCCAGGTGCTGTGCGTGGACTGGCTCACCGAGGAGACCTGCAGCCGTACCGAACTGCGCGACGTGTGCATCGGCGCCGTGCTGGGCGCCATCAGGCCGCTTCTCGACGAGGACCCCGCCCCCGACTGGCCCCGCTGACGGCGGACCCCGGCGGAAACCGTGAGAGCTGATGACGGCACTCGGCGGAAACAGTGAGATCGGCCCTGGTCATCGCCGGGACGGGCTGGCAGGATCGCCGCCATGTTCCAGGCTCTTTCCCGCATCGGCAGGCGCCGCGCCCTCCAGGCGTGCGCCGCCCTCGTCGTCGTGCTCGGGCTGCTGCTGTGGTGGCTGCTCCCGCTCGGGCCGTCGCAGCCGACGGGAACCCTGACCTTCAGCACCGGCGTGCGCAGCGGGGTCTACCAGCGCTACGGCGAACGGCTCAGGGGGGACCTCGCCAAGGACCTGCCCCATGTGTCGATACGGCTGCAGACCAGTGAGGGTTCGCAGCAGAACATCGAGCGGGTGGCCTCCGGGAAGGCCGACTTCACCATCGCCACCACCGACGCCCTCTCCACCTATCTGCACAGCGGCAAGCCCGGCGCCGACCTGCTGCGGGGCTGCGTGCGGCTGTACGACGACTACATCCAGCTGGTCGTGCCCCGGGACTCGGGGGTACGCAAGGTCTCGGACCTGCGCGGCAAGCGCGTCGGGGTGGGGCAGCAGGGTTCGGGGGTGCGCCTGGTCGCCGACCGGGTGCTGGCGGCGGCCGGTCTCGATCCCGAGGACGACGTGACACCGGTTCCCTCCGGTATCGACACCATGCCCGAGGAGCTGGAGGACGAACGGCTCGACGCCTTCTTCTGGTCCGGCGGGCTGCCCACCACCGCCGTGCAGGAACTGGCGGGCCGGTTCCCGGTCCGGCTGGTGCCGCTGGAGGCCCGGCTGGTCGAGAAGCTCCAGGCCGCAGGCGGGTCGGCCCGTTACTACCGCTCGGCCGTGATGCCCGCGGACGCCTACCGCAACGCACAGCAGGGGCAGGCGGTGCCGACGGTCGCGGTCTCCAATGTTCTGGTGACCACAAAGCACTCGGACCCGGCGCTGACGGAGGCGTTCACCCGGACCGTGATCGACAGCCGGGACCGGATCGGGAGCGAAGTGCACGCGGCGCAGCTGGTGGATCTGCGCACGGCGATCTACACCGATCCGCTGCCGCTGCACGAAGGGGCCAGCCGCTACTACCGCTCGGTCAAACCCTGACCCCGTTCCCGCAACAACCCGTCCGAACCCGCACGCCGCCCGTTCCCGCAGCATCCCGCCCGAACCCGCACGCCGCCCGTTTCCCACACCACCCGGACCGGCACATCCCGCCCGGCCTCGCGCGTCACCCGTTCCCGCGCACCGGACCTGGTTCAGCCCTGGGGACCGTTGCGCGGCACCGAGACCGTCACGCGCAGCCCGTGCGGTTCATGGGCCGCGTAGCCGATCGAACCGCCCCCCGCGGCCAGCAGCGCCTGCGAGATGGACAGCCCCAGACCCGATCCCTGGATGTTCTGGTGCTGGGTGCTGCGCCAGAACCGGTCCCCGACGCGCTCCATCTCCTGCGCCGTGAGGCCCGGTCCGCGGTCGGCGACGACGACCGTCACGTCGTCGCGGCCGGAGGCGACCGTGACGAGGACTTCCTCTCCCCCGGGGGTGAACTTCAGCGCGTTGTCGATGATGGCGTCGAGGGCGCTCGACAGCGCGATCGGATCCGCCCAGGCGGTCACCGCGGACGCGCCGTCCGCCCTGAGCCGTACCCCCTTCTCCTCGGCGACCGGCCGCCAGGACGCGACGCGTTCCGCGGTGAGCGCGCCTATGTCCGTGAGCTGCAGATCGGCCGCGGCGTGCTCGGCCAGCGCGAGGTCGAGCAGGTCGTCGAGGACCTGTCCGAGGCGTTTGCCCTCCGTGCGCACGGAGGCGATCTCCTCGTTGTCCTCGGGGAGTTCGAGCGCGAGGAGTTCGATCCGCAGCAGCAGCGCGGCGAGGGGGTTGCGCAGCTGGTGCGAGGCGTCGGCGACGAAGGCGCGCTGCTGCTCCAGCACGGTCTCGACGTTGTCGGCCATCTCGTTGAACGAACGGGCCAGGCGTCTGAGTTCCGGTGGGCCGCCGGAGGACACCACCCTGGACCGCATGCGTCCGCTGGCGATGTCGTGGGTGGCCGCGTCCAGGGTCCGTACCGGCAGCAGGACCCAGCCGGTGAGGCGGATCGCGGCGCCGACGGCCACCAGCATCGCGACCGCCTCGCCGGCCGCGATCAGCAGCCAGCCGCGGAGCGTGCGCGAACGCATCCCGTCGGTGGGCGAGTCGAGGACCACGACGGCGACGACGTCGCCGTCCCGCACGACGGGCGACGCGACGACGATCCGGCCGTCCTGCCACGGCCAGACCTGCGGCGGATCGTGGCTGCGCCGCCCCAGGAGGGCTTCCTTGAACGCCTCGCGGCCCGCGCCGTCGATGGGGAGCTGCCAGGTCGCCGGGGCCTTCGCCATGGCCCGGTCGTCCCGGTAGAGGACGCCGGCGCGGATGCCGTACACCGATGCGTAGGTGTCGAGTTCGTTGCGCAGGGTGCGCCGGCGCTCGTCGTGTCCGGCCGTCGGCTCGGTGATGAACTGGGCGAGCGCGGCGAAGCGCGCCGTGTCGTCGATGCGGTCGATGACGACGCGCTGCTGCTGGGCGGCGGCCACGCTGACGGCAAGCGGGAAACCGAGGGCGAGCAGCACGCCCGCCATGAGGATGATGAGCAGGGGAAGGAGCCGGGTGCGCACCTGGGACGTACGCCCTTACGCGGTCGGGGCGACGAGGCGGTAGCCGACCCCGCGCACCGTCTCGATCAGTGCGGGCAGCCGCAGTTTGGAACGCAGGGACGCGACGTGCACTTCGAGCGTGCGTCCCGTGCCCTCCCAGCTGGTGCGCCACACCTCGCTGATGATCTGCTCCCGGCGGAACACCACTCCGGGGCGCTGGGCGAGCAGTGCGAGCAGGTCGAACTCCTTGCGGGTGAGCTGGACCTCCGCCCCGTCGACGCTGACCCGGCGGGTCGGGAGCTCGATGTGGACGTGTCCGAGGCGCAGCGCGGCGACGGGCGTGGGCACGGTGTCCTCGCCCACCGTGTTGCGCCGGCTGACCGCGTGGATGCGGGCGAGGAGCTCGCCGGTGTCGTACGGCTTGACCACGTAGTCGTCGGCGCCGAGGTTGAGACCGTGGATCCGCGACCGGACGTCGGAGCGCGCGGTCACCATGATCACCGGGGTGGAGGTGCGCTTGCGGATCTTCCCGCACACCTCGTAACCGTCCTGGTCGGGCAGGCCGAGGTCGAGGAGCACGACGCCGAACGGCTCCGTGTCCGCGGGCAGCAGCGCCTGGAGTGCCTCCTCGCCGCTGCGCGCGTGCACGACCCGGAAGCCGTGCCGGGCGAGGATCGCGGAGAGGGCGGCCGCGACATGGTTGTCATCCTCGACGAGCAGCAGTCTCATGGCCTCCCTTTCCGGGGTCGCGAGGGTCCGGGGTCGATGCGTGCCCGCGTGCCGCGGACGGGTGGATGCGTGGTGTCGGTACATGTCGGTGCGTTCTCCCGTACGCTCCCCGTCACTTCCCCGTACCGAGGCGTTTCACGTCATGGCGTACCAAGGCATCCACTCCGATGAGCGGTGTGTCAGTCAAGGGCCCGCCCACCGCATCCGGCCATCCGTTATGCACCCGGTACGCCCCGGGTCGGACGGTCCCCTCCCCGTTCACACGGTGTGTCCGGCCGCCACCGGATCGTTATCCTCAATTTCCGCTCAGATGTAATGACGGTGGTAGCACCGCGTCCCTATGGTCCTTCCAACCGAGGAGGACGGAGCAAGAAGCCGATGAGCGGAGTTTCAGTGACCAAGGGCGCCGAGGACGCCACGCCCGGGGCGAGCGACCTTGTCGTACTGAGCAACGTCAACAAGCACTTCGGCGCGCTGCATGTGCTCCAGGACATCGACCTGACCATCGCCCGTGGCGAGGTCGTGGTCGTCATCGGGCCCTCCGGGTCCGGGAAGTCCACGCTGTGCCGCACGATCAACCGCTTGGAGACGATCGACTCGGGCGCCATCTCGATCGACGGCAAGCCGCTGCCCCAGGAGGGCAAGGAGCTGGCCAGGCTGCGCGCCGATGTCGGCATGGTCTTCCAGTCGTTCAATCTCTTCGCGCACAAGACGGTGCTCGAGAACGTGATGCTGGGCCAGATCAAGGTCCGCAAGACGGACAAGAAGGCGGCCGAGGACAAGGCCCGCGCGCTGCTGGACCGGGTGGGCGTGGCGACCCAGGCCGACAAGTACCCCGCCCAGCTCTCCGGGGGCCAGCAGCAGCGCGTGGCCATCGCCCGGGCGTTGGCGATGGACCCCAAGGTGATCCTCTTCGACGAGCCGACTTCCGCGCTCGACCCGGAGATGATCAACGAGGTGCTGGAGGTCATGCAGCAGCTCGCCCGGGACGGCATGACGATGGTCGTCGTCACGCACGAGATGGGCTTCGCCCGCTCGGCCGCGAACCGCGTCGTCTTCATGGCGGACGGAAAGATCGTCGAAGAGGCCACGCCCGACCAGTTCTTCAGCAACCCGCGCAGTGACCGGGCCAAGGACTTCCTCTCGAAGATCCTTCACCACTGATCGATCCGCACCACCGGCTTCATCACTGATCGATCCGCACCGCCGGTTCCCGGGCCGGCCGATCGCTCGTATCGCGTCAACTCTAGGGAAAATCACCATGCAGCTTCGTAAGGTCACCGCCGCCTCGGCCGCCGTGCTCGCCCTCGCCATCACCGCCACCGCCTGCGGTTCCGACAAGGAGGACGGTGGCTCGGGCGACGGCAAGAAGATCACGATCGGCATCAAGATCGACCAGCCCGGCATCGGTCTGAAGACCCCCGACGGCAAGTACGTCGGCTTCGACGTCGACGTCGCCACGTACGTCGCCAAGGAGCTCGGCTACAAGGCCGAGGACATCGTCTTCAAGGAGACCAAGAGCGCCGACCGCGAGACCGCGATCGACCGCGGCGACGTGAAGTTCATCGCCGCCTCCTACTCGATCAACGACGAGCGTCTGCAGAAGGTCGACTTCGCGGGCCCGTACCTGCTGGCCCACCAGGACATCCTGGTCCGCGCCGACGACGAAACGATCAAGTCGCCGAAGGACCTGAACTCCAAGAAGCTGTGCTCGGTCACCGGCTCGACCTCGGCGCAGAACGTCAAGGACAAGCTGGCCCCCAAGGCCCAGCTCCAGGAGTACGGCGGTTACTCCGAGTGCCTGACCGGCCTGGAGAACAAGGTCATCGACGCGCTGACCACCGACGACAGCATCCTGGCGGGCTACGCCTCGCAGAAGAACTTCCAGGGCAAGTTCAAGCTGGCCGGCTTCAAGATGACCAACGAGAACTACGGCATCGGCCTGAAGAAGGGCGACGCCGACCTCAAGAAGAAGATCAACGACGCGCTCACCAAGATGGTCTCGGACGGTTCCTGGGACAAGGCCGTGAAGGACAACTTCGGTCCGGCGAACTACAAGAACGAGCCCGCCCCGAAGATCGGCAACATCGTCAAGTGATGCAGGGCTGACCTGGCGCGCCGTCCTTGAACGACGGCGCGCCGTGCCCTCCGACACGCGGAAGCGCGGGAGATCGTGTTCGACTTTCTTGAAGGTTATGACCTGCTGGGGGCCTTCTGGGTGACGGTGCAGCTCACCGTCCTCTCCGCCCTCGGCTCCCTGATATGGGGAACGCTACTGGCCGGAATGAAGGTCAGCCCGGTCCCCCTGATGCGCGGCTTCGCCACCGCGTACGTGAACGTGGTCCGGAACATTCCGCTGACCGTGATCATCGTGTTCTCGTCGCTCGGCCTGTACCAGACCCTGGGCGTCGCCCTCGGTGCCGACGACACCGACACCATCAACTTCCGGCTGGCCGTGCTCGCCCTGGTCGCCTACACGGCCGCCTTCGTCTGCGAGGCGCTGCGCTCCGGCATCAACACGGTGCCGGTCGGCCAGGCCGAGGCGGCGCGCGCGCTCGGGCTGAGCTTCACCCAGGTACTGCGGCTGATCATTCTTCCCCAGGCGTTCCGTGCGGTGGTCAATCCCCTGTCCAACGTGCTGATCGCGCTGACGAAGAACACCACGGTCGCCTCCGCGATCGGTGTCGCCGAGGCCTCGTACCTGATGAAGGGCATGATCGAGAACGAGGCCCAGCTGATCCTGATCGCGCTGGTCTTCGCGTTCGGCTTCGTCGTCCTGACCCTCCCGACCGGCCTGATCCTCGGCTGGGTGAGCAAGAAGGTGGCGGTGAAGCGATGAGTTCCGTCCTCTACGACGCCCAGGGACCGCGCGCCAAGCAGCGCAACATCCTCTACACGGTGCTGTTCATCCTGGCCGCCGCAGGCGTGCTGTGGTGGGTCTACACCAGCCTGGACGAGAAGCACCAGCTCGACTGGGTCAAGTGGGAGCCCTTCTTCACCAGCATCCAGCCGTGGGAGACCTACATCTGGCCGGGCCTCCAGAACACGCTCAAGGCAGCGTTCTTCGCCCTGATCATCGCGTTGCCGCTGGGTGCTCTATTCGGTATCGGCAGGCTCTCGGACCACCGCTGGGTGCGGGTTCCGGCCGGAATCGTCGTGGAGCTCTTCCGCGCCATCCCGGTGCTCATCCTGATGATCGTCGCGAACGCGGTGTACGCGGAGTACACCACCATCGACACCGATGTGCGTCCGCTGTACGCCGTGGTGACCGGCTTGGTGCTGTACAACTTCTCGGTACTCGCCGAAATCGTGCGTGCCGGCATCGAGACCCTGCCGAAGGGCCAGGCGGAGGCCGCCAAGGCGCTCGGCATGCGCAAGAGCCAGGTCATGGTCTTCGTGCTGCTGCCGCAGGCGGTGACCGCCATGCTGCCGGCGATCGTCAGCCAGCTCGTCGTCATCATGAAGGACACCGCGCTCGGCGGTGCCATGATGACCTTCAGCGAGCTGCTGGCGTCGGTCCGCCCGATGAGCGCGAACTACGGTGCCAACACCATCGCGTGCTTCACCATCGTCGCTGTGATCTTCGTGCTGCTGAACTTCGCGCTCACCTCCTTCGCGAGGTGGCTGGAGCGGTGGCTCCGGCGCGCGAAGAAGAGCAAGGGCACCGCTCCGGGGGGCGCATCACCGACCGTCGGTGAGCCGTCGCTCATCGCCGATGAGGGACACGCCGCCTGACGGCCCGTCGAAATGCGTCCTGAGGGGCGGTGGCAGACCTGCCACCGCCCCTCAGCGCCGTCCGGTGTCGCTTGACGCAAGCACGGGCAGTAGGTTGCATACGTTCTGTGATCGCGCCCCCAGCACCCGCCGCCACACCCCTTCCGCCGCCCGCCCGCCTGCCGGGCCGTGGGGCACCTTCGCCCATGTCACCGGCGTCTTTCCCGGCCGTGGTGCCGGTGTCGTCCGCACGGATCCGAGGAGCTGTCCCGTGGACCCGGTGATCGTCGTCGGTGCCGGGCCCGTCGGTCTGGCGCTGTCGCTCGCCCTCGCGGCGCAGGGCGTGCCCACCGTCCTGCTCGACGAGGATCCGGACAAGGACGAGACGCGCCCCGCCCGCACCGTGGTGCTGCGCCAGGACACCCTGACCCTGGTCGAACGCCTCGGCTGCAAGGCGCTGCGGCACGAGGGCGTCCGGTGGTCCGGCTGGCGGTCCGTGCGGCGCAAGCAGCTGGTGCGCGAACTGCCGCTCGGGCTCGGCGAGGGCTCCCACGAGGACGGTCCGCCGGCCTCGCCCCTCCATCTGCCGCAGCACGCCCTGACGCGTGCGCTGCGCGAAGCGGTGGCCGGGCAGGAGTTGGTGCAGGTCGCCGCGCACAGCCGGATCGACACCCTGGAGCAGGACCCGAAGGGGGTCACGGTACACACCAGGGAGCCCAACGCGACCTGGTGGCGCGGCAGTTACGTGGTGGGCTGCGACGGCGCCCGGTCCACGGTGCGCAAGCTCCTCGACGTCCGGTTCCCGGGGCGTACGGCGGTGGAGCGGCACGCCGTCGCCGCGCTGCGCACCGAGCTGCCCTGGCCGGGGCAGGCCGTGCTGCACCGGCTGCCGCCGTGGCGCACGGGCGGCGCCGAGGTGACCGCACGCCCGCTGCCGGACGGCGCCTGGCGGCTGGACTGGCTGCTGCCGCCGCAGGGCGAACTCGTCACTCCGGACGCGCTGATCACCCGGGTCCGGGACACCCTGGCGGGCTGGTGCGGCGAGACACCTCCGTACGAACTGCTGGACACCGGCGTGTACACGCTGCACCACCGGCTCGCCCTGCGCTGGCGGGTCGACCGGGCCTTCCTCGCGGGGGACGCCGCGCATCTGCTGGGCGCGCTGGGCACCCAGGGGCTCGACGAGGGGCTGCGGGACGTCGAGAACCTGGCCTGGAAACTGGCCCATGCCTGGCATCACGGCGCCTCCGACGTACTGCTCGACAGCTACCAGGCCGAACGCCGGGCCGCGGTCGCCTCGCGCCTGCGCGCCGCGGACCAGTCACTGCCGATACTGCGCGGCGGCGGAGGGCTGCGGGCCCTGGTACCGGGGAGCGCACGGGGGCACGACTCGCTGCTCACCGACGGGCACCTGGGATGCGGCCCCCTCGGCGCACCCCCCTCGTACTCGCATTCGCCCCTTGCACCCGCGCATGCCGAGGCGCACACCTCCGTGGGTACGCCCCCCGGTGCGCCGGTGGTCGATGTGCGGGTGACCGCGCCCGACGGCACGACCGTGCGGCTGCGCGAACGGCTGGGGCAGGGGCATCTGCTGGTGGTCCTGGTGGCGCCCGGCACCGGTGTGTGGGACCGGCGCCACTGGATGACCGCGGGTGTCATGCCGCGCCTCGCCGCGGCCGTCGACACCCTGCCGATGAAGGGCGAGCTGCTGGTGACCGAGAGTTACCCGGGGGCTTCGGCCCACACCGTGCTGCTGATCAGGCCGGACGGCCATCTCGTGGCGTCGTTCGGCGGGGTGCGGCCCGGGGAACTCTTCGCGGCGGCTGACGCGGTACGGGGCGGCGCGGCGCAGGACACCGCGCGCTCCGACCGGACCGCGGACGTCAATTGACCACTGGGGACGTCCGTGGTGTACTCCGGAACATGACCGACACCGATGTGTGCCTGTGGCGGAGGGTCCATATGGACCTCGTCCGCTACGCGGGCTGCGTGTGTCGACCGTCCTGCTGACTCGCCCTTCCCTGCCCCGCCGTGCGCTTTGCCGTACGGACGGGCTCTCGCGCGAACCCTCAGGACGGTCCCTGTGTCTGCCTCTTCCTCACCCTCTGTACGCACGTCCGCATCCACTCCAGCGTCTGTTGCGCCCGCCGCTCCCGCGCCCGCCGGTTCCGGTGTGCCCGCACTCGTCGGCTCCGGCCCGACGGTTGCGGAGCTGCTCGATTTCGTCCGTCGTACGGCCGCCGACCCCGAGGTCGTCGCCTCGCTCCCCCTCGATCCGGAAGGCCGCACCTGGAGTCGGCTCGACGGCCCCGGCGGCAGCGAGGCGTGGCTGATCGGCTGGCCGCCGGGCACCGGTACGGGCTGGCACGACCATGCCGACTCGATCGGCGCCTTCGCGACCGCGGCCGGCGCCCTCAAGGAGTTGTCGCTCGCCGCCCGTCTGCCCACCGACGGCTGGAAGACCCTCGAACTCACCGAAGGCATCGACCGTTCCAGGGAGTTGACCACTGGTCAGGGCAGGGCCTTCGACCGCCATCACGTCCACGAGGTGCTGAACGAGTCCGCGACGGAGCACGCCGTATCCGTCCACGCGTACTACCCGCCGCTGCCGAGAATCCGGCGTTACAGCCGCACCGGCCATCTGCTCCGCCTGGAGCAGGTCGAGCGGCCGGAGGACTGGCAGTGAGCGACGGCCGTCGGGACGGTGCGGAGCCGGTCGGTATCGATGAGCTGCTGGAACGGGTCAGGGCCGGATTCGTCAGGGTCGGTCCGCGGGAGGCTGCGGCCGCCGCCTCGGACGGTGCGCTCCTCGTGGACATCCGCTACGCGGAACTGCGGGAGCGGGACGGGCTGATCCCGGGAGCACTGGTCGTCGAACGCAACGAACTGGAGTGGCGGCTCGACCCGCTGGGAAGCCACCGGGCCCCGCAGGCCGTGAGTCACGACCTGCGGATCGTGATCGTCTGCAACGAGGGCTACGCGTCGAGCCTCGCCGTCGCGTCCCTGCGGCAGTTGGGACTGCACCGGGCGACGGACCTGATCGGCGGCTTCCAGGCATGGCGCGCCGCGGGCCTCCCGGTCGAACGGTAACGGGCCCACAGGAGAGAGCCGACGGACGAAGAAGTCGGGCGTCGGGAGTCGGGCATCGGAAGGCAGAAGGGCGGAAGGCAGAAGGGCGGGAGGCGGGAAGGGACGGAGGCGGCAAAGGGGGAGCGGAGAGGCGCGGTGCGGCGAAAAGGCGTCGCGCCGACCGCCGGAAGTCGCGACCACTCCCCAGCGGCTCGCCACCCCAACCGCGACACCACGCCATCCTCCTCTTCCCCCCGCCCCCTTCCCCTGCGGCACCCCTGTCTCGCGGGCACCCCCGCTCGCGGTCCGCCCCCTGCGGTTCCCCCGAATCCGCGCCGACACACCCGAACGCCACGCTCCGGTGGAGCGATCCCCGTACACGGCCGACATTCACCTCAACCTCAAGGACCGACGTGACGGAGACTCCGCGCCCATGCCGACCCCCGCCCCCGCCCTCACCCCGGACCAGTTCGATGCCCAGGTCGCCCGCCTCCACGACACCGAGACATGGCAGCGGATCGTCGCCGGCTGGGACCTCACCGCCATCGACCCCGTACGGCCTGCCGGCGCCGATACCGCAGAACAACCGGCGGCCCACGAACCGGCCGACTGGCGTGATCTGCTGTCCGTGCCGGTCGACCAGCTCATCGCCGACTCCGTGCGTTCCCTGCCGGCGCCCCCGCCCCACGAACGCCCCCTGCCCGGCCGTCTGGGCGCGGTCCTCCCCGACCGGCTGCACGCCTGGCGACGCATCGGCCGGGCCGATGTGCGGCCCTCCGTCCATCTCGCCCACGCGAGACGAATCCTGACCGAGTGGGGCTGGCAGAACACCCCCTACCGGCTCCGCAACGCCCGTGGCGCACGGTGCATCTGCGGCGCCCTCCTCACCGCGCACCGTCTGGGTTACGGCTCCCTCGACACCGTGGACCGCGCCGGTGCCTGGCTCGTCGCCGAGCTCCGCTCCCAGGGCTGGACCGGGCTGATCGGCCCCTGGAACCGCTGCCCCGGCCGCACCGCCGCTGACGCGCTCGCCCTGATCGACGCCACCATCGCCCGCGCCGCCCGCGCCGGACAGTGATGCCTCCCCCGCGCACCGGCGTGTCACCGCGAGTCGCCCCCCGACGTCTCGGGTTTCCCCGCACGGTGCCGGTCCGGTCAGAACGGCTCGTCCAGCCCTTCGGTGTCCTCCCCCTCTTCCTCCAGCGCCTGCCGCACCACGCGCAGCGCCATGCCCTCCCCGTAGCCCTTGCGGGCGAGCATGCCCGCGAGCCGGCGCAGCCTCTTGTCCCGGTCGAGGCCACGGGTCGAGCGCAGCTTGCGCGCGACCAGCTCCCGGGCGGTGGCCTCCTCCTGTTCGGGGTCGAGCTGCCCGATGGCCTCGTCGATCACGTCGGAGGAAACCCCTTTGGTCCGCAGCTCCCGGACGAGAGCGCGCCGGGCCAGGCCCCGTCCGTGGTGCCGGGACTCCACCCAGGCATCCGCGAACGCGGCATCGTCGATCAGCCCGACGTCCTCGAAGCGCGAGAGCACTTCCTCGGCCGCCTCATCCGGGATCTCCCGTTTGCGCAGGGCGTCGGCGAGCTGCTTCCGCGTGCGCGGGGTCCCGGTGAGCAGTCGCAGGCAGATGTTGCGCGCCTGCTCGACCGGGTCTCGCGACTCCCCCTTCTCGGCCCTCGACGAGGAGGGGGAGCCGCTGCTCCTGGTGCGGGAGCGGGTACGGCGACCCGCCCCCTCACCGGATCCGGGTCCCGAATCGGTGCCGTGACCATGATCGGTCTCCGGCCCGTACGTGTCCCCGGACCCGGCCGTGTGTCCCGCGGCGAATTCGTGGCCGGGGTCGACGCCGTGGTCAGTGACGCTGACCGGCCACTCCGTACGACGCGTCACGGTCTAGCTCTTGGCCGCCGCGGTCTTGGCCGACTTGGCCTTGCTCGCCGGAGCCGGCACCGCCTTCGCGCTCTCGGCCGGAGCCGCGGCGCCGCCCGCCGCATCCGCGCCGGCCGCGTTGTCCTCCGGCTTGACCCCGACACCCAGCTTCGTGAGGATCTTCTTCTCGATCTCGTTGGCGAGATCGGGGTTGTCCTTGAGGAAGTTGCGGGCGTTCTCCTTGCCCTGGCCGAGCTGGTCGCCCTCGTAGGTGTACCAGGCTCCCGCCTTGCGGACGAAGCCGTGCTCCACGCCCATGTCGATCAGGCCGCCCTCGCGGCTGATGCCCTGGCCGTAGAGGATGTCGAACTCGGCCTGCTTGAAGGGCGGCGCGACCTTGTTCTTGACGACCTTGACACGGGTGCGGTTGCCGACCGCGTCGGTGCCGTCCTTCAGCGTCTCGATCCGGCGGATGTCGAGGCGCACCGAGGCGTAGAACTTGAGCGCCCGGCCACCCGTCGTGGTCTCCGGCGAGCCGAACATCACGCCGATCTTCTCGCGGAGCTGGTTGATGAAGATCGCGGTGGTCTTGGACTGGTTGAGCGCACTGGTGATCTTGCGGAGCGCCTGGCTCATCAGACGGGCCTGCAGACCCACGTGCGAGTCACCCATTTCGCCCTCGATCTCGGCCTTCGGCACGAGCGCCGCGACGGAGTCGATGACGATCAGGTCGAGCGCGCCGGAGCGGACCAGCATGTCCACGATTTCGAGGGCCTGCTCGCCGTTGTCCGGCTGGGACAGGATGAGGCTGTCGATGTCGACGCCGAGCTTCTTCGCGTACTCGGGGTCGAGGGCGTGCTCCGCGTCGATGAAGGCGACCGAGCCGCCGAGCCTCTGCGCGTTCGCCACCGCGTGCAGCGTCAGCGTCGTCTTGCCGGAGGACTCCGGCCCGTACACCTCCACCACGCGACCGCGCGGCAGGCCGCCGACCCCGAGGGCCACGTCGAGGGCGGTCGACCCGGTGGGGATCACTTCCACGGGCTCGTTCGGCCGCTCACCGAGGCGCATCACCGCGCCCTTGCCGAATTGCCGTTCAATCTGTGCGAGTGCGGCGTCCAGCGCCTTCTCGCGGTCGGTTCCTGCCATGGGTTCCACCCGATTTGCTTGAGTCGATCGCTTCACGTCAAAGACGCTAACCCCTGCCACTGACAATGGGCCTCGACGTCCTCCCGGCCTGTGGACAACTCCACGGTCGGGCCCGGGAAAACCCGGCCGGAATCCCATGAGAATGGATGTTCGATTTTAGTGTCAAGCGCACCACGCCGCCCCCGCCGACGCCCGGACCGCCCGCCCGGCACCGCCGGGCACCGCTCGCCCCCCGCACCCGCGCAGCGAAGGCGGGAGCGGCCGGATGTCAGACCCGTGTGCGAGCTTGTGGGAGCGGAGAAGCCGTACTGATCGATGGCGGAGGGGGACCTGTGGCGGCAGGGGGCAACGGCTGGACCGGCATGGGCTGGGACTGGACGGACCACGACCGCGTTCGTCGGTGTCTCGACGAAGGCGCCGATCCGGAGGCGTGGAGCGGGGGCAGACCGCTGCATCGTGCGGCGGTGTTCGGCTCTCCGGAGGTCGTCGCCGAGCTGGCCGGACGGGTCGCGGACGTGGACGCGCCGGAGAACGGGGTGACGGCGCTGTGGGAGGCCGTCGTGGCCGGGAAGCCGGAGAACGCGCGGGGCCTCGCCGCCGCCGGGGCCGATCCCTGGCGGCTGTCGCTCGGCGGCTGGTCACCGGGGCGGCTGAGTCTCGCGGGACCGACGCCGGACCTGTTCCCGGTACCGGCCGGGGTGCGGCTGACCGGCCCGGAGCGTGCGGCGGCGCGGGAGGCCCGCCGGCTCCTCGCGGCCCTGGGCGAGTTCCACCACGACGGCTTCGGGCTCGCCTGTGTGACCGGGATCGACGCGGCCGAGGCGATCCGCCGCCTGGAGGCGGCGCCGGTGCGGGACGGCGCCACCGGCGAGACACTCGACGACCCGTACGCGTACGACATGGACGAGAACCTGCGGATCATCGGTGTGACGTCCGTGCCGGGCGGCTGCGTCGTGACCCAGCCGTGGGGATACGCACCGCAGATGCCGGGCGTGCTGACCCGGTTGTCCGCCGGAACCGTCTGTTACGGCCTGTACGCCAATCCCAAGAGCGGCAACCAGGGCAGCATCGCCCGCCACGGTGTCGTCGAGGGCTGGGACCTGCACCCCGGTGGCGGCCCGTACGAGGACGACACCTCCGAGGAGGTCCTGAGCGCCTATCTCTACCGGCACAGCGCCGTGGCCTACTGCTGCGCCTTCGCGGGGCTGCGTCCGACCGGCCCCCGTTCCGTGGCCGGACCTCCCGATCTGTGGGTCGAACTGCCGGACCGCGATCACTGGCGTCACTGACCCGGACGGAACGCCCGCGTCCGCGCCGCGGGGCGATCAGGCCCGCTCCGGGTCCTCCCGGTCCCCGGCGTCGGCGCTCCGGCCGCTCCCGTCCCCCTCGGGCACGCGCCGGATCCGGCGCAGCCGGGAGAGCAACGGCTCGCCGCGCCGCCGGCTCTGCCCGTGTACCCGCGGGTCGTCCGTCACGTCGTACCGCTTCACGTACGCACCGAGGAACGCCTGGAGCGTGGCGACGGCCGGGATCGCGATCAGCGCGCCCACGGCGCCCATCAGTGCCGTGCCCGCGATGACCGACCCGAAGGCGACCGCCGGGTGGATGTCGACGGTCTTGGAGGTGAGCTTGGGCTGGAGCGCGTAGTTCTCGAACTGCTGGTAGATCACGACGAAGCCGAGCACCCACACCGCGTACCACGGGTCGACGGTGAACGCGATCAGCATCGGCAGCGCACCTGCCAGATACGTGCCGATCGTGGGGATGAACTGGGAGACCAGCCCGACCCAGACGGCGAGCGCGGGCGCGTACGGAACCCCGAGGATCACCAGCAGGACGTAGTGCGCGATCCCGGAGATGAGTGCCATCAGACCGCGCGAGTAGAGGTAGCCGCCGGTCTTGTCCACCGCGATCTCCCAGGCCCGCAGGACCTCGGCCTGCCTGGCGGGCGGCAGCACGGAGCACAGGGCGCGCCGCAGCCTGGGCCCGTCGGCCGCGAAGTAGAACGAGAACAGGAAGATCGTCAGGAGCCGGAACAGCCCGCCGAGGACGGTGGTGGAGATGTCGAGCACTCCGGTCGCGCTGTTCTGCACGTACTTCTGCAGCCAGTCGGAATGGAGCACGCTGTCCTGGATCTCGACCCGGGAGAGGTCGGTGCGGAAGGTCTGGTTGACCCAGTTGATCACCGAGTCCAGGTACTTCGGGAACTCCTCGACCATGTCGGCGATCTGACCCGCGAGCATGGAGCCGAGCAGAACGACGAAGCCCACCCCGGCGATCAGTACGGCGAGGAAGACCAGGAAGGTGGCGAAGCCCCGGCGTATGCCGCGCGCCGACATCCTGCTCACCGCCGGTTCGATGGCGAGCGCCAGGAAGAAAGCGATCAGCACATTGATCAACAGCCCGATGAGCTGGTCGAACGCCCAACTGCCGAGCCGGAAACAGGCGTAGAGCGCCAGGGCGAGCACCATGGCACGCGGCAGCCACGAGGGCATGCGGGCCGATCCGGTGCTGCCGGAGGGCGGGGTCCGTGGAGGGACGGGCGGGGTGGAAAGCGGCTGGTTCTGTGCTGTCTCGTCTGTCGGTGCCACGGCTCCAGTCTCGCCTACGACGGTGACGAGACGCTGTCCGCCCCGGGCAACGGGGCTGGTCCGGCGACCGGCAGGACGGGAAAGACCTCTTGTCGATCATGGCCGGAAGCCGCTGCCCCGCCGACGGCGGAGCGGGAACCGGCCGACATACGGCGGGCCGGGGGTCAGCGCTTCTCCTCGGGAATGCCGACCGCAGCGCAGACCCCGCGCCAGACGTCCTTCGTCTCCCAGCCCGAGGCCAGCGCCTGGTGCACCGTCTGCCCGCCGAGCTCGGCCATCACGTGATCGCGCGCGAAGGAGTCGGCGTACGCCGCGCCGAAGTGGTCCGCCATCCGTTCCCAGAAAATCGTCAACCGCATGACCTCAGTATCCCGCTCCTGAGAGTGCAGCCCGGCCGCTACGTCTTGCCGAGAGCGCTTACCGCCCTACGGTCGGTCCATGGCTGGAACCGGAACAAGTCCCCTCAAGCGCGCCGAGCAGTTCATCTGGCTCACGGCCCGCGTCCTGGAACAACGGCGGTTCGCCCATCACTTCCTGAAAGGAAGTGCGGACGCCGTGGAGACCGCGCTCGCCGCCTACCTGAACGAGGACGGCGGCTACGGGCACGCGCTCGAACCCGATCTGCGCGGCCCCGTGAGTCAGCCGCTGCACACCGCGCACGCGCTCAGCGTGCTCGACTCCATCGACCGCTGCGACGGTCCCCGGGTGGAGCGGATCTGCCGCTTCCTCACCGAGGTGTCGACCAGGGAGGGCGCGCTGCCCGCCCTCCTGCCGACGCAGCGCGGCTATCCCGTCGCGCCGTTCATCCCGGTCGTCGACGACCCGCCCCCGGAGCTGCTGACGACCGGTCCCGTCGTCGGGCTCCTGCACCGCAACGCGGTGTGGCACGCCTGGCTCTTCCGGGCGACCGACTTCTGCTGGGCGGCGGTCGAAGCCCTGGACCGGTCGCATCCGTACGAGATCGAGGCGGCGCTCGCCTTTCTGGACGGCGCCCCGGACCGGGCCAGGGCGGAGGCGGCCGCCGACCGGCTGGGGCGGCTGGTGCGCGACCAGCGGCTCGCCGTGCTCGACCCGGAGCGGCGCGACGAGTACCCCGTGGCGGCCGGGTACGCACCGGGTGAGCAGCACTTCCCGTACGACTACGCCCGTACGCCCGGGTCGCTCGCCCGTCGCTGGTTCACCGACGAGGAGCTGTCCCGCTCGTTGGACCATCTCGCGGCCCAGCAGCAGGCGGACGGCGGCTGGCCGGTCAACTGGCGGCAGTGGGCCCCGGGCACCGCCCTGGAGGGGCGGCCCATCGTGACCCTCAAGGCGCTTCTGACGCTGCGTGCCCACGGGCGCAGCCTCGACTGAGGCCGGTGACCGGTGGCCGGGACGGATGCCGGTCGGCACACCCGATCGCTGCCCGGCGATCGGTCGCTGCCGGATGATCGCCGGGTGATGGCGGTCCTCCGCCCGGCCGCGGAGCCCGGCCGAAGGCCCGGCCACGGAGCCCGGATCAGGCCCAGCCGAGGGCACGCACCCCTGCCGTGACGGCCACGGCGGAGCCCACGACCACGAGGAAGGGCGCGCGCAGGGCCAGGGCGAGCGCCGCCGCGGCGAGCCCCACGCCCCTGGCGTCCAGGGTCAGGTGCCGGCCGTCCCCGAACGTCTGCTGCGCGGTGAGGGCCGCCAGGAGCGCCACGGGCAGCAGCGCCGCGAGGCGCCGGGTGAGCGGGCGTTCCAGCACTCCTGCGGGCACCAGCAGCCCCAGCAGTTTGGCGAGGTAGCAGCCGACCGCGGTCAGCGCGATGGCGATCCAGACGTTCATCGGTTCTCCTCCGTTCCGGCCGCGGACCGGTCCTGCTCCCGGCGTCCCTCCGCCGCGCGCGCCGTGCCGTTGCGGCGCCCGCTCAGGAAGAGGACGGCGGGTGCGGCGAGCGCGGACAGCAGGACGGGGACGCCCGCGGGCAGCACCGGCAGCAGGCCGAGCGCGAGCAGGACCGCCACGGCGGCGGTGACGCGTTCGGTGGCGGTCTTCAGCATCGGTGCCAGCAGGGCGAGGAAGACCGCGGGCGATGCCGCGTCCAGTCCCCAGACCTCGGTGTCGCCGAGTGCCTCCGCCCCGAGTGCGCCCAGCAGCGTGGTCAGGTTCCACAGCACGTAGAGGGTGAGTCCGGTGACGGCGAAGCCGATCCGGGCCGCCCGCCGGGTCGGCTGCGGCAGGGTCACCGCGGTCGTCTCGTCGATGACCCACTGGGCGGCGAAGGGGCGGAGCGCTCGCGGAAGCGCCAGCAGCTGCGACAGCCGCAGTCCGTAGAACGAGTTGCGCACGCCGAGGAAGAAGGCCCCGGCGGCCGCGGTGTACGGGTTGCCGCCCGCGGCGAGGGCGCCGACCAGGGCGAACTGCGAGGCGCCGGTGAAGACGGCGAGGCTGAGCACGCAGGTCTGCAGGAGACTCAGCCCCGAGCCGGCCGAGGTCACGCCGAAGGCGAAGCCGGAGAGTCCGACGGCTATGCCGACGCCCAGCGCGTCGCGCACGACGGCCGCGTCCGGTTTCGTACCGGGCGTCTTCGGCCGCTCGCCGGGGTCGGTCGTGCCACCGTCCGGCGTGTTCGTCGGCTCGCCGACGCTCTCGGGAAGGGTTGTCTGTTCTGCCACGGCCGGAACGCTACGTGGGTCGTTCGGGACCGGTCTTGTACGTTCTTGCACGTTCGCGCTGGTACGCGCCGGGTGGCACTCCCACGATCCGGGTGAAATGACGGTTGAGATGCGGCTGGTCGGTGAAACCGACCCGGACGGCCGCCTCCGCGGGGGCCGTGCCCGCGTCGAGCATCCGGCGCGCGGCGCGCACCCGGGCGTCGGTGAGCCAGGCGTGCGGCGGCATCCCGTATTCCTTCTTGAAGGCCCTCAGCAGCGCGAAGGGACTGGTCCCCAGCTCCGCGGCCAGCGCGTCGAGCCCGGGCGGCTTCGCCATCCGGCCCTCCAGCACCGCACGGGCCCGGGCGGCGTCGCGCGCGCCCGCCGAGCGGGGGGTGCGGATCGGCAGCACGCTGCCGTGCCGGCCGAGCAGCCGGGTGACCATGACCCGCAGCACGGTGTCGGCGGCCAGCGCGTTGCCCTCCTCGGCGGCCCGGTGGACCGCGCGGATCAGCCGGGCCGCGTACGGGTCCACGACGCTGGTCTCGGTGAAGCCGACCGTGCCGCGCAGGCTCGTCGTGTCGGCGGCGATGTCGTTGACCACCTGCGCCGACGGGTAGAGCGTGGCATACACCCAGCCCTCGGGAACGCCCGCGCGGGCGGTGTGCGGGACCTCCGGGTTGATCATGACCACGGTGCCGGGTCCGGCGTGGACGGTGCCGTCCGGCAGCCCGACGTCCTCCACGCCGTGGGTGATGGTGCCGAAGACGTAGCCCTCGTGGCTGTGGCGCGGGAAGGCGTGGCGCACGTACCGGGCCCGCAGCAGGTCGAGGTCGGGCAGTTCCGCGTACTGCCAGTACCTCGCCCACTCCCCCGATCCGGGCTCCGGTGTGATCGCCATGGGGGAAATTCTCGCAGGTCCCGGGCCTGCACCCCGGGGCGGCGGGCAGGGCGCCCCGGCCGTTGTCAGTGCCGGGGTGCACGATGGGGGGCATGGCCGGCTCCGTGCTCGACTCGTTCTCCCCCGCGACCCGCGGCTGGTTCTCGGGTGCCTTCAGCGCGCCCACGGCGGCGCAGGAGGGTGCTTGGCGCGCGATCGGCGAGGGTGCGGACGTGCTGGTCGTCGCCCCGACCGGCTCCGGCAAGACCCTCGCCGCGTTCCTCGCCGCGCTGGACGGGCTGGCGTCCGTCCCACCGCCCGCGGAGGCGAAGAAGCGCTGCCGGGTGCTGTACGTGTCGCCGCTCAAGGCGCTCGCGGTCGATGTCGAGCGCAATCTCCGCTCGCCGCTGACCGGGATCCGCCAGGAGTCGGTGCGGCTGGGGCTGCCGGAGCCCGAGGTACGGGTGGGCATCCGCTCCGGCGACACCCCGGCCGCCGAGCGCCGTTCGATGGCGACCCGGCCGCCGGACATCCTGATCACCACGCCCGAGTCGCTGTTCCTGATACTGACCTCGTCCGCCCGGGAGGCACTGTCCGGCGTCGAAACGGTGATCCTCGACGAGGTGCACGCCGTGGCGGGTACGAAGCGGGGCGCCCATCTCGCGGTGTCGCTGGAGCGGCTGGACGAGCTGCTGGCACGGCCCGCGCGGAGGATCGGCCTGTCGGCGACGGTCCGTCCCGTCGACGAGGTGGCGCGCTATCTGTCGCCCCGGCGCAAGGTGGAGATCGTCCAGCCGCCGTCCACCAAGCGGTTCGACCTGTCGGTGGTCGTGCCGGTCGAGGACCTCGGGGAGCTCGGCGGCTCCCCTGCCGCCGACGGGCCCGACCGGGCGGACAAGCCCTCGATCTGGCCCCATGTCGAGGAACGGATCGTCGACCTCGTCCAGCAGCACCGCTCCACCATCGTCTTCGCCAATTCCCGCCGCCTCGCGGAGCGGCTGTGCAACCGGCTCAACGAGATCGCGTACGAGCGGCTCACCGGTGAGACGCTCTCCGAGTCCCACTCCCCCGCCGAGATCATGGCCGAGTCCGGTGCGGCGAAGGGCGCCCCCGCGCTGCTCGCCCGTGCCCACCACGGTTCGGTGTCCAAGGAGCAGCGGGCCCAGGTCGAGGAGGATCTCAAGGCGGGCCGGCTGCCCGCCGTGGTCGCCACCTCCAGCCTCGAACTGGGCATCGACATGGGGGCGGTCGACCTCGTGATCCAGGTGGAGTCGCCGCCCTCGGTCGCCTCCGGCCTGCAACGGGTCGGCCGGGCCGGGCACCAGGTGGGCGCGGTCTCCACCGGTGTGGTCTTCCCGAAGTACCGGGGCGATCTGGTGCAGGCGGCCGTGGTCACCGAGCGGATGCGCGAGGGCGCCATCGAGTCCCTCCGGGTCCCGGCCAACCCGCTGGACGTACTGGCCCAGCAGCTGGTCGCCATGGTCTCCCTGGACACCCGGCAGGTGGACGACCTGCTGGCCGTCTTCCGCCGCGCCGCCCCCTTCGCCGCCCTGCCCGAGTCGGCGTTCACCGCCGTGCTGGACATGCTCGCCGGCCGCTACCCGTCCGACGCCTTCGCCGAGCTGCGTCCGCGCGTGGTCTGGGACCGGGTGGCGGGGACGGTCACGGGCCGCCCCGGTGCCCAGCGGCTCGCCGTCACCTCCGGCGGGACCATTCCCGACCGCGGGCTCTTCGGGGTCTTCCTCGCGGGCGCCGATCCCAAGAAGGGCGGCGGCCGGGTCGGTGAGCTCGACGAGGAGATGGTGTACGAGTCGCGGGTCGGCGACGTCTTCACGCTGGGCACCACGTCCTGGCGGATCGAGGACATCACCCGTGACCGGGTCCTGGTGTCGCCCGCCCCGGGCGTTCCCGGCCGGCTGCCGTTCTGGAAGGGCGACCAGCTGGGCCGTCCGCTGGAGCTGGGGCGCGCACTGGGGGCGTTCCTCCGCGAGCTCGGGGGGCTCTCCCAGGAGGACGCCCGCGCACGGCTGCTGGCCGCCGGTCTCGACGCCTGGGCCGCCGACAACACCCTGGCGTACCTCGACGAGCAGCGCCGTGCCTGTGGTCACGTACCGGACGACCGGACCGTCCTCGTGGAGCGGTTCCGCGACGAGCTGGGCGACTGGCGGGTGGTCGTCCACTCCCCGTTCGGCGCGCAGGTGCACGCCCCGTGGGCGCTGGCGCTGGGCGCCCGTCTCGCCGAGCGGTACGGCATGGACGCCCAGGTGATGCACGCCGACGACGGCATCGTGCTGCGGCTGCCCGACGCCGACCTGATGGGCCTGGACCTGCTGGATTTCGATCCCGTGCAGGACTCCGTCCAGGACCCGGTACCGCCCCCCGCTCTCTCGTACGACAGCGAGCAGCCGCCCGTCGGCGCGGCGGACGTGACGTTCGACCGGGGCGAGATCGAGCAGATCGTCACCGATCAGGTCGGCGGTTCGGCGTTGTTCGCCTCCCGGTTCCGCGAGTGCGCGGCCCGCGCCCTGCTGCTGCCGCGCCGCAGCCCCGGCAAACGGACCCCGCTCTGGCAGCAGCGGCAGCGCGCCGCGCAGCTCCTCCAGGTCGCTTCCGAGTTCGGCTCCTTCCCGATCGTCCTGGAAGCGGTCCGCGAATGCCTCCAGGACGTCTTCGACGTCCCCGGGCTCACGGAACTCATGGGCGATCTCGAAGCACGCCGTGTCCGGCTGGTCGAGGTGACCACCCCGGAGCCCTCGCCCTTCGCCCGCTCCCTCCTGTTCGGCTACGTCGCCCAGTTCCTGTACGAGGGCGACTCGCCCCTGGCCGAACGGCGGGCCGCCGCCCTCTCCCTCGACTCCCATCTGCTGGCGGAGCTCCTCGGCCGGGCGGAGCTGCGCGAACTGCTCGACGCGGACGTCCTGACCGAGCTGGAGCAGGAGCTCCAGTGGCTGGCGGAGGACCGCAGGGTCAAGGACGCCGAGGGCGTCGCCGACCTGCTCCGGGTCCTCGGTCCGCTCACCGACGCGGAGCTGGCCGCGCGGGGCGCCCACCCGGCCTGGGCACCGGAGCTGGCCGCCGCCCGCCGGGCCATCCGAGTCCGGATCGCCGGGACGGACCACTGGGCCGCGATCGAGGACGCGGGACGCCTGCGGGACGCGCTGGGCACCGCCCTCCCGGTCGGCGTCCCCGAAGCGTTCACCGAACCGGTGAAGGACCCCCTGGGCGACCTCCTCTCCCGGTACGCCCGTACGCACGGCCCGTTCACCTCCACCGGGGCCGCCGCCCGGTTCGGTCTGGGCACGGCCGTCACGGACGGGGCGCTGCAACGGCTCTCGGCGTCCGGCAGACTCGTCCAGGGCGAGTTCCACCCGGCCGGCATCGGCCAGGAGTGGTGCGACGCCACGGTGCTGCGCCGGTTGCGCCGCCGCTCGCTCGCCGCCCTCCGGCACGAGCTGGAACCGGTCCCGTCCGCCGCCCTCGCCGGCTTCCTTCCCCAGTGGCAGCACCTGGGCAGCAACAGTCTGCGCGGAATCGACGGACTGGCCCGCGCCGTCGAGCAGTTGCAGGGGGCGCCCGTCCCGGCGTCGGCGCTGGAGAAGCTGATCCTGCCGGGCCGGGTGACGGACTACACCCCGGCGCTGCTCGACGAGCTGACCACCACCGGCGAGATCGTCTGGGCCGGGGCCGGCGCCCTGCCGGGCAAGGACGGCTGGCTGTCCCTCTACCCCGCCGACAGCGCGCCGTTGCTGCTCCCGCCCCCGCACCCGCTCGAACTCGGCGCGTTGCACGAATCCGTCCTGACCGCCCTGGCCGGCGGATACGGGCTGTTCTTCCGGCAGATCGCCGACCAGGTCCGCGCCACCACCCACCCGGACTGCACCGATCCGCAACTGGCCGACGCCATCTGGGACCTGGCCTGGTCGGGCCGGCTCACCAACGACACGCTGGCGCCGCTGCGTTCGCTCCTGGGTTCCGGCCGCACCGCCGGGTCGACGGCCCACCGCGCCAGACGGAACGTCCCGCGCGGACGCTACGGATCGCTCACCACCGCCACCCGGCCCGCTTCCCGGACGGGACCGCCGACCGTCTCGGGCCGCTGGTCCCTGCTGCCCTCGACCGAGCCCGATCCCACGCACCGCGCGCACGCCCTGGCCCGTACGCTCCTGGACCGCCACGGGGTGGTCACCCGCGGCGCGGTCCAGGCCGAAGGGGTCGAGGGCGGCTTCTCCGCGGCGTACCGCGTCCTCTCCGCCTTCGAGGACAACGGGCAGGCCCGGCGCGGCTACGTCGTCGAGGGGCTGGGGGCGGCCCAGTTCGCGATGGACGGCGCGGTCGACCGGCTGCGCGCCGCGTCCACCGCCCTCGACCGTGCGGAGCCCGGTGCCGTGCCCCGCGCCCTGGTCCTCGCGGCGGCGGATCCGGCCAATGCCTACGGCGCGGCGCTGCCCTGGCCCGAGCCGCCGGAGGGCGCCGGGCACAAACCGGGCCGCAAGGCCGGAGCCCTGGTGGTTCTGGTCGGCGGCGAGCTGACGCTGTACATGGAGCGCGGCGGCAAGACGCTGCTGGCCTGGCCCACCGATCCGGAGGACCCCGCCCTCCTCGCGGCGGCCGGGGCGCTGGCAGCGGCGGCCCGTGCGGGAGCCCTCGGCACGGTCACGGTGGAGCGCACCAACGGCGCCTCGGCCCTGACCTCCCCGCTCGGCCGCACGCTGGAGGCGGCAGGCTTCCTCGCGACCCCGAGAGGACTGCGTCTGCGCGCCTGAGCCATCGGCGGCCGGGCCCCGCGCCCCGGCCGGCCGCGGAAGTGCGCCCCGCATCATGGAGGCATGCCCGAAGGAGACACCGTCCTGCAGACCGCCGAGCGTCTGCGCGCCGCGCTCGCCGGCCGGCCCCTGACCCGTTTCGACCTGCGTGTGCCCCGGTTCGCCACCGCCGACCTCACCGGGCGGACGGTGCTGGACGCCGTTTCGCGCGGCAAGCACATCCTCATCCGCTTCGAGGGCGGGCTCACCCTGCACAGCCATCTCCGGATGGACGGGGCCTGGCGCGTCCACGCCGCGGGCGAACGTTGGCGCGGCGGCCCCGCCCACCAGATCCGCGCCGTCCTCGCCAACGCGCGGCACACCGCGGTCGGTTACCGGCTGCCCGTGCTCGAACTCCTCCGCACCCGGGACGAGGAGAAGGCCGTCGGCCATCTCGGTCCCGATCTGCTGGGGCCCGACTGGGACCCCGAGAAGGCACTGCGCAATCTGCTCGCCGACCCCGGCCGGCCCCTCGGGGAAGCCCTGCTGGACCAGCGCAATCTGGCCGGAATCGGCAACATCTACAAGGCCGAGCTGTGCTTTCTCGCCCGCGTCACCCCCTGGCTCCCGGCCGGAGAGCTGCCCGCCCCCGTCGCCGCCCGTCTGGTCACCACGGCCAAACAGCTCCTCGAAGCCAACCGCACCCGCCCCGTGCGTACCACCACGACCACCCGGACCGCGCCACGCGGGCAGGGCCCGAGGGAACGGCTCTGGGTCTACGGCAGGGCCGACCGCCCCTGTCTGCGCTGCGGCACCCCCGTCCGCGTCGCGGATCAGGGCACCCGCCCCACCTACTGGTGTCCGCGCTGCCAGTCGGGCCCCACGGGTTGAGGAGCGCCCGGGAACCCCGTACCACTAATTGACGGATCGTCAGATCTGGTCGTACGGTCCGGACATGCCTCGCATCGCGTACGACCTCACGGACCGCACCGCGTTCGTCACCGGCGCCGCGAGCGGCATCGGCCGCGCCTGCGCCCTCCTGCTCGCCGCTGCGGGCGCCACCGTGCACTGCGCCGACCTCGACGAGAAGGGCCTGGCGGAGACCCGGGACCTGATCACCACGGCGGACGGCACGTCCCGCACCCATGTCCTCGACGTCACCGACAGCGACCGGGTCCGCGCGGCGGTGGCCACCTCGGGCGACCTGGACATCCTGGTCGCCGTCGCCGGGGTCATGCACACGAGCAGTGTCCTCGACACCTCGGACGAGGACCTCGATCGCGTGCTCGCGGTCAACTTCAAGGGCGTTCTGTACGCCTGCCGGGAAGCGGCGCGCGGCATGATCGCACGCGGCGCGCCGGGCTCCCTGGTCACCATGGCCTCGGGGGCGGTCGACGCCGCCGCTCCGGGGCTGCTCTGCTACAGCGCGGCCAAGGCGGCGGTCGTCCAGCTGACCAGGACCCTCGCGACCGAGCTGGGGCCGCACGGCATCCGGGTCAACGCCGTCGCCCCGGGCTGGATCCGCACCCCCATGACGGCCCGCCACGACGCGGAGCAACAGCACCGGACGGAGGCCGCGATGGCACGGATCTCACCGCTCGGAAGAGTCGGCGAACCCGAGGACGTCGCCCACACCGTGCTTCATCTCGTCTCCGACGCGTCGGCCTTCATGACCGGCCAGATCCTCCGCCCGAACGGCGGCGTAGCCATGCCCTGGTGACACGGCGGCCGCGCACCGCGTACCGCACCCCCACGGCGTGCCAGTGCCGCGCCCACCGCACCGCGGCGGCCGGCCACCGCCCCAGGCCCTCGCCCACGTCCTCGGCGCCGGGGGCGCCCGGGACCACGCGTCCACCGGCCCTGCGCATCCCCGCCGACCGGGCGGCCGCGGCCACGTGCACGGGCAGCAGGCTCAGACCCCACCCGCCCGCCGCCACCGCGCCCTCGACGAGCCCCGCATGGGCCGGTTCCAGCAAGAGCCGCAGCACGGCCCACCACCACACCCCGCCGAGAACGAGCGCCGGCACCCATCGCCGTACCATGGCTGCCTCCTCCGGCCGAACCTAGTGCGGCGCGTTCATCGACGGGAGGGCGCATCGGGGCGCACCACCGGCGCCCCGTTCGCGGCCGCGGACCGTTGCGCGCTCTCGTCCGGGAGCCCGGGAGCCGAAGCGCCGGAGCCGAAGCCCCGGAGAGTCCCGGAACCCGAGGTCCCGAAGGGTCCCGGAAAAACCGAAGCACGCCGCGCCCGGTCACGGCCGAGCGTCTTCGATCCGGGACCGGAGCGAACGTCTCCACAGCGACCCCGGCCCGTACGGCCCGTTTCCGTCCCGTTCTCCGCAGTCTCACCCGACGCCGCCCGCACCGCATCCGCTCCGGGACGGGCCGCGCCGCCTCGCCCGCGCAGAACAAGCCCGGCCACCCGCCCCGGGACCGTGCGGGAGCCGCCCCCGGCACCACCGAGCCCCCACCGCGTCGGGTGGGGGCTCGGCAGATGTGGTCAGCGCTCGTCGTCGCGAAGGGAGCCCTTCATGTCCTTCGCCCGCTTCTCGGCGTCGCTCATGGCGCTCTTGGCCTGACCCTTGGCCTGGTCCATCTTGCCCTCGGCTTGCTTGCGCTGGTCGCCGGTCATCTTGCCCATGGCTTCCTTGGCCTTGCCCTTGATCTTGTCCTTGGCGCCTTCGTCGACCATTACGACTCCTTCTGGAGATAGCGGCAGCGCTCCACGCCGTTCCGGACGGAGCGGGGCGCAGCGGGACGGGTGCAGGATCCTGCACCCGGACGGGGCGGAGCCGGTGCAGACTCCTGCACGCGAGCGGGCGGCACGGGCCGTCCCCGGCTCAGCGGGCTCCCTCGTCCCGAACATTCACCCACGAGGGAACGAGTGCCACAAATCGGTCACGCGGAAATCTCCCCGCCCCCGCCCCGGAAAGAACCCGCCCCGTCGGCCGCCGAAACCGCCCGCGTCCCGGCGAGCACACGGAGAATGCCCGGCAGGAGTGCGGAGAAATGCAGAAGCCCCGGCCGTCCCTCCAGGGGACGGCCGGGGCTTCGACGCCAGGCCCGACCGGGTGGATCAGGCGGCGACGACATCCACCGCTTCTGCGGGCGCCTTGATGGTCACCCGACCCGTCGGCACACCTGCCACCGACGTCACGGAGACGGAATTGAGCATTGGCCGCACCGGTACGGGGACCGGATCACTGGCTGCTGCCGACTCGGCCAGTTCGGCCAGCGACAGTTCATCGCTCACTTCACGCATGAGCTCGGACATCCGTACATCAAGCGCGTCGCAAATGGCGGAGAGCAGTTCGGAGGATGCCTCCTTCTGCCCCCGCTCCACCTCGGAGAGATAGCCGAGCGAGACTCGGGCGGACGAGGAGACTTCGCGCAGAGTACGGCCTTGGCGCTGGCGCTGCCGACGCAGCACGTCACCAAGCAGGCGACGGAGCAGAATCATCGGTGGCTCCCTCCTCGGACCGCGTAGCCGCATCCTTCACGCCCCACCGTACCGCCTTGCGCCGCGGCCGTGCGGGGAGCGATGTCGTGTTCACTCAGGGCTGCAAACATCAATTCCCCCCGTTCTGTTCCGTATCCTGTGCCATTGCATTCTTGCCGAGTTCGGCGGACAGCAATACGAGCACGCTGCGCACGCTCTCTTTACGGATGTCCGCCCGCCCGCCGTTCAATCGCAGCGCGGCCGTTTTCTCCGCGCCGTCCGGCCCGGCCACCGCCACGTAGACCGTGCCGACGGGCTTGCCGTCCTGCGGATCGGGGCCCGCGACCCCGGTGGTCGCCATTCCCCAGTCCGCCCCCAGAACACGGCGCACACCGATCGCCATCTGCCGTGCCACCTCCGGGTCGACCGCCCCGCGCTCCGCCAGCAGGGCGCCGTCGACGCCCAGCACGTCCCGCTTCAGGGGCGTCGCGTACGCCGTCACGGACCCGCGGAAGGAACGCGAGGCTCCGGGCACGGACGTCAGCTCCGCCGCCACCAGACCGCCGGTCAGCGACTCGGCGACGGCAAGCGTCTCGCCCCGCCCCGTGAGCAGCTCCAGCACCCGGGCCGCGGCAGTCACCGCTCGGCCTCCGCCGAGTCCCGGCCGCTCCGGGCCCCGGCGGCCCGCGCGGCTTCCGCCCGCTCGGCCGCGAGTCCCCGACGGCGCAGCACGACGGCCTGACGCACGTAGTCGAGTCCGGTGACGACCGTCAGCACGACGGCCACCGCCATCACCCAGAAGCGCAGGGTGGCGAGCGGACCGGTCAGCGCCAGAACATACATCCCGACGGCCGTTCCCTGCGCCAGGGTCTTCATCTTCCCGCCGCGACTGGCCGGAATCACCGCATGCCGTATCACCCAGAAACGCATCAGCGTGATGCCGAGCTCGCGGAAGAGGATGACGCCCGTGACCCACCAGGGCAGGTCCCCGAGGTACGACAGGCAGATCAGCGCCGCGCCCATGATCGCCTTGTCCGCGATCGGGTCGGCGATCTTCCCGAAGTCGGTAACCAGGTTGTACGTACGTGCCAGGTGGCCGTCGAACAGGTCGGTGATCATGGCGATGGCGAAGGCCGCCCAGGCGAAGGACCGCCAGGCCGGGTCGTACCCGCCGTTGTGCAGCAGCAGCATGACGAAGCCGGGCACCAGGACCAGCCGCAGCATGGTGAGCAGATTGGCGATGTTCCACAGGCTGGCCTGATTCACGGCCGCCGCGCCCAGCTTGCCGCCGCGGACCGGCTTCGCGCCGGCTCCGCCTGCCGCGGATGCCGGGGCTCCCGTCATCTGGCCGCCTCCACGAGTTCGGAACACTCGGCCACCAGGTCCACTCCTTCGGTGCCCACGACCTTTGCCTCGACCATAAGGCCGGGGACGAGGCCCTCGCGTGTGGTGAAGAGCACCTGCCCGTCCGTCTCGGGAGCCTGGTGCGCCGCGCGCCCCACCGCTCCGTCCTCGTCGTCCACGGACTCGACCAGCACCTGGAGCGACTCCCCGAGGCGCTCCTCGGCGCGCTGCGAGGTGAGCTCCTCGGCCAGCTGCGAGATGTGCGCGAGCCGCTCCGCGATGACGTCGGCGTCCAGCTTGTTGTCGTAGCCGACCGCCTCGGTGCCCTCCTCGTCGGAGTAGCCGAAGACGCCGATGGCATCGAGCCTGGCGCCGGTGAGGAAGCGTTCCAGCTCCGCGAGGTCGGCCTCGGTCTCGCCGGGGAAGCCCACGATGAAGTTGGAGCGGGCACCGGCCTGGGGGGCCTTGCTCCGGATGGTGTCCAGGAGCTCCAGGAACCGGTCGGTGTCCCCGAAGCGCCGCATCGCCCGCAGCACGCCGGGAGCCGAGTGCTGGAACGACAGGTCGAAGTAGGGCGCGACCTTGGGCGTCGAGGTCAGTACGTCGATGAGGCCGGGCCGCATCTCGGCCGGCTGCAGGTAGCTGACCCGGATCCGCTCGATGCCCTCGACGTCGGCGAGCTCCGGCAGCAGCGTCTCCAGCAGCCGGATGTCGCCGAGGTCCTTGCCGTAGGAGGTGTTGTTCTCGGAGACCAGCATCACCTCCTTGACGCCCTGCTCGGCCAGCCAGCGGGTCTCCTGGAGCACGTCCGAGGGGCGTCGCGAGATGAAGGACCCGCGGAAGGACGGAATCGCGCAGAAGGAGCAGCGGCGGTCGCAGCCGGACGCGAGCTTCACGGAGGCGACGGGGCTGGTGCCCAGCCGTCGGCGCAGGGGCGCCCGGGGGCCGGAGACGGGGGCCACGCCCTCGGGGAGGTCCTCGGGGGCCGGAGCGGCCTCCTGGGAGTGCCCCGGCAGCGCCACGGCCGCGTCCTGCCGCTCGGCCGGACTGATCGGCAGCAGCTTGCGGCGGTCGCGCGGGGTGTGCGAGGCGTGGACGCCGCCGCTGAGGATGGTCTGGAGGCGGTCCGAGATGTCGGCGTAGTCGTCGAAGCCGAGCACTCCGTCCGCTTCGGGCAGTGCCTCGGCGAGGTCCTTGCCGTAGCGCTCGGCCATACAGCCGACGGCGACCACGGCCTGGGTTCTGCCGTGGTCCTTCAGATCGTTCGCTTCGAGCAGGGCGTCGACGGAGTCCTTCTTGGCGGCTTCGACGAATCCGCATGTGTTGACGACGGCGACATCCGCGTCGGAGGCATCCTGGACGAGCTCCCAGCCGTCCGCTGCCAAGCGGCCTGCAAGCTCCTCCGAGTCCACCTCGTTACGGGCGCAGCCAAGGGTGACAAGGGCGACGGTACGGCGTTCGGGCATGGACTCAAGACTACTTTGTCCCGGCACTGGCCCTGCCGCGCAGGGTTGCACCGTCGCTCCGGGTGACGAAAGCGGCGGGCACCCGGCCATCGGCCGGGTGCCCGCCGGATACGGACGGCGCCCGAAAGTACGGTCGTATACGTGTCAGCCGACCGCGGGGTCGCCCTTCGTGTACGAGAGCCGTTCGACCTGGCCGGGCTGGAACTCGTCCTCGACCTTCTTGCCGTTCACGAAGAGCTCGATCGAACCGGCGTTCCCGAGAACGAGGTCGACCCGCTCCTGGTCCTGGAAGGTCTTGGACTGGCCCTGGAGCAGCAGACCGTCGAAGAGGAGCCGGCCGTTGTGGTCCTTGGCCGAGATCCAGCTCTTGCCCTGGTTGGCGCTGAGCCGCACGGTCACCTTGTCCCTGGGGGCCGCGGCGATGGCACTGTCGGACGGTTCCGGCTTGGGATCGACGGGCTTGCCGGTCTTCGGGGCGGGGGTCTTCTTGTCGGGCGTCGAGCCCTCGGCGACCTGGGTGGCCGAGGTGTCGTCGTCGCCGCCCTTGAAGGCGGTGAAGCCGACGAAACCGACGACGGCGACGATCGCCGCGACCATGGCCGCCGTCCAATTGGGCCGACGGGGTTCGGAACGGATGCGTTCGGCTTCGAACAGCGGTGCCGCGGGCGTGGGCGCGGGACGGCCGCCGTGCTCGGCGTCGTACTGCGAAACCAACGGTTCCGGATCGAGCCGGACGGCGCGGGCCAGCGTACGGATATGGCCGCGGGCGTAGACGTCGCCGCCGCAGCGGGAGAAGTCGTCCGCTTCGATCGCGTGCACGATGGGGATGCGCACCCGGGTGGACGTGCTGATCTCTTCGACCGTGAGACCTGCGGCGATACGAGCCTGTTGAAGCACTCGACCGATCGAAGGCCGGTCGTCTTCGGGGGAGTTGCCGATGGACACGGGGGCGCCTTTCGAGCGTGAGCCACCTGCTGGGTGTTCAGTCTAGGGGGGGTACGAAAGGGTGGGGCAACCGGGAGGAAGGACTTTGTCCTCCATCGGAATCGAACATCGCCCCGAATCTGCCGGACCACCCTGGGAAGGACAATTCTGCCGCCCTTCCCCTCAAGTTGACGTACGACCCGGCGAAACGGTTGCCCGTACTTCCACTACTGGGCGGTTTCCCCGCGAATCAGCGCCAACACCCCGTCCAGCTCGTCCGGTTTCACCATGACGTCGCGGGCCTTGGATCCCTCGCTCGGTCCGACGATGTTCCGCGACTCCATCAGGTCCATCAGCCGGCCCGCCTTGGCGAAGCCGACCCGCAGCTTGCGCTGGAGCATCGAGGTGGAGCCGAACTGGGTGGAGACGACCAGTTCGGCGGCCTGGCAGAGCAGGTCGAGGTCGTCGCCGATGTCCTCGTCGATCTCCTTCTTCTGCTTCGTGCCCACCACGACGTCGTCGCGGAAGACCGGGGCCATCTGGTCCTTGCAGTGCTGGACGATGGCCGCGACCTCGTCCTCGGTGACGAAGGCGCCCTGCATGCGGGTGGGCTTGTTGGCCCCCATGGGCAGGAACAGGCCGTCGCCCTTGCCGATGAGCTTCTCCGCGCCGGGCTGGTCCAGGATGACCCGACTGTCGGCCAGCGAGGAGGTGGCGAAGGCGAGCCGGGAGGGCACGTTCGCCTTGATCAGCCCGGTGACGACGTCGACCGAGGGCCGCTGGGTGGCCAGCACCAGGTGGATGCCGGCGGCGCGGGCCAGCTGGGTGATGCGGACGATGGCGTCCTCCACGTCGCGCGGCGCGACCATCATCAGGTCGGCGAGTTCGTCGACGATCACCAGCAGGTACGGGTAGGGCGAGAGCTCGCGCTCGCTGCCCTCCGGCGGCTTGACCTTGCCGTTGCGGACGGCCTGGTTGAAGTCGTCGATGTGCCGGTACCCGAACGCGGCGAGGTCGTCGTACCGCAGGTCCATCTCCCGCACGACCCACTGGAGCGCCTCGGCGGCGCGCTTCGGGTTGGTGATGATCGGCGTGATCAGGTGCGGGATGCCCTCGTACGCGGTCAGCTCGACGCGCTTGGGGTCGACCAGGACCATGCGGACGTCGTCCGGGGTCGCCCGCACCATGATCGAGGTGATCAGGCAGTTGATGCAGGACGACTTGCCGGAACCGGTCGCACCGGCCACCAGCACGTGCGGCATCTTCGCCAGGTTGGCCATCACGTAGCCGCCCTCGACGTCCTTGCCGAGCGCGACGAGCATCGGGTGGTCGTCCTCGGCGGCGTCCGCCAGGCGCAGCACGTCGCCGAGGTTGACCATCTCCCGGTCGGTGTTGGGGATCTCGATGCCGACCGCGGACTTGCCCGGGATCGGGGAGATGATCCGGACGTCGGGGCTGGCGACCGCGTACGCGATGTTCTTGGCGAGCGCGGTGATCCGCTCGACCTTCACCGCGGGGCCGAGCTCCACCTCGTACCGCGTGACCGTCGGGCCGCGGGTGAAGCCGGTGACGGCGGCGTCGACCTTGAACTCGGTGAAGACGTTCGTCAGCGCGGCGACGATCGCGTCGTTGGCGGCGCTGCGGGTCTTGCCGGGGCCACCGCGTTCCAGCAGGTCGAGCGAGGGCAGCGAGTAGGTGATGTCGCCGGAGAGCTGGAGTTGCTCGGCGCGGGCCGGCAGTGGCTGGGACTGCGAGTCGGGGACGGACTTCGTCAGGTCGGGCACGCCGCCCGGGGGCGTCGGCCGCTTCTCCTGCTTCCCCCCTCCGAAGGAGGGGTCGCCCTCCCTGGCGCCGGGCACCGGTGTCCCCTGGCGTTCGCGCTCGACGGAGACGCCCTGCGTGAGATCGGCGACCAGCGGCGACGGCGGCATTCCGTTGAGCACGGCCCCGTCGAGCGCGGCGGCCGCGGCGGCGGCCACGTCCACCGCGTCCATGGTGCGGTTCGTCGCGGGCCGGTCGACGGCCTTGCGCGGCTTGCGGCGCCTGGAGAGCGCCTCGGCCTCGGCCTGGTCGGGGTCGTACTCGGCGGACGCCTCGGAGCGGCGTGCCGTGGAACGGCGGGAGCGGGCGGGCAGTGCCTCGCGCCACTGCTCGTCGTAGCGCTCGTCGTCGTTCTCCTCGTCCTCCTCGGGCTCGTGCACCGGGTGGATGAGGCCCAGCCTGGTGCCGAGCAGCCGGAGGCGCTGCGGGATGGCGTTCACCGGGGTGGCGGTGACGACCAGCAGCCCGAAGACGGTGAGCAGGAGCAGCAGGGGAACGGCGAGGACTTCGCCCATCGTGTGGATCAGCGGTTTGGAGGCCGCCCAGCCGATGAGTCCGCCGGCGTCCTGCATCGCGGTGGTGCCGTCGTCCCGACCGGGCGCGCCGCAGGCGATGTGTACCTGTCCGAGCACCCCGACGACCAGGGCGGACAGCCCGATGACGATGCGGCCGTTGGCCTCGGGTTTCTGCGGGTAGAGGATCAGCCGTACGGCGATGGCGCCGAGCAGTATCGGCACGAGCAGGTCGAGCCTGCCGAAGGCGCCGGTGACGAGCATCTCGACGAGGTCGCCGACGGGGCCGCGCAGGTTCGACCAGGTGCCCGCGGCGACGACGAGGGCGAGGCCGAGCAGCAGCAGCGCGACACCGTCCTTGCGGTGCGCGGGGTCGAGCCCCTTGGCTCCGCGTCCTATGCCGCGGAACATCGCTCCGACGGCGTGGGCCGCGCCGAGCCAGAGGGCGCGCGCCACGCGGTACACACCGGCGGTGGGCGACGGCGCGGGTTTGGGAGCGGCGGCTTTCTTGGCCGCCGCCTTCTTGGCGGGTGCCTTCTTCGCGGGCGCGGTCTTCTTCGCGGCGGCTTTCTTCGCGGGCGCGGCTTTCTTCGCCGGGGCGGCTTTCCTGGCCGGCCCCGGGGTACGGCCGGCGCGCTTCGCGGTGCCCGCCGTGCCCTGGGAACCCTTGCCGGACGTACGTGAGGCCATGGTGCCGAGGTTACCTGTGTCGACAGCCGTGAACACGTGTGCCTGCCGCTTCACCCGTCCGTGTCGCTCCCTGGAGGACGCGAACTGACGCGGCCTCACTGCCGGAGGATCGAGTTCCGCATTTTTTCCGCGCGGGGGAACGGCCGACCAGGAAGGCGAGTTGGGCCGGAGTCCCGGCAACCACCCTTCCCCGGCCGGAAGTCGTGCCGCACGAGCCGCCCGTACGCCGCCGCACGACGCGCTCGGGCCGCTCACCGACGATTACGGCCGCGGCCCCGCGCGTACGGCGTCAGGAGGGAAGCGGGCTGCCGCTCCCCGTGCCGGGCTCCAGGGCGTCGAGCGCCCGGCGCAGCCCGGTCAGCTTGCGCTCCAGATGAGCGGCGGTGGCCACCGCCGCGGCGTCCGCGGACTCGTCGTCCAGCTGCTTGGAGAGCGCCTCGGCCTGCTCCTCGACGGCCGCGAGCCGCGCCGAGAGCTCGGCCAGCAGTCCGGCGGGCTCCCTGTCCTGGTCGTCCGCGCCGGTGTCGCCCTCCAGCTGGAGCCGCAGCAGCGCCGCCTGTTCACGCAGCTTGCAGTTCTTCGTGTACAGCTCGACGAAGACCGAGACCTTGGCCCGCAGCACCCACGGGTCGAACGGCTTCGAGATGTAGTCCACCGCACCCGCCGCGTAACCCCGGAAGGTGTGGTGCGGACCGTGGTTGATCGCGGTGAGAAAAATGATCGGGATGTCCCGGGTCCGCTCCCGCCGCTTGATGTGCGCGGCGGTCTCGAAACCGTCCATGCCCGGCATCTGGACGTCCAGCAGAATGACCGCGAAGTCGTCCGTGAGCAGCGCTTTGAGCGCTTCCTCCCCTGACGATGCCCGTACCAGTGTCTGATCGAGCGCAGAGAGGATGGCCTCCAGCGCCAGCAGATTCTCCGGCCGGTCATCGACCAGGAGGATCTTGGCCTTCTGCACCATGGCCCGTCCTCCTCGCCCCGGAATCGCACCGGGCGCCGCCCCAGGGGACGACTCCCTTGCGCCGTCCGTCCTTGTGCCGGTCATGGTAGCCGCACCCCGACCGTCGCCACACCCTGTCACCGCGATGTCACTGTGCACGCAGAAGAAACGCGGCGGGAGACCAGAAGGTTCCCCGTATGCCGCGCCCTCACACCCCTACGAGCACAACCGATCAGCGACTCATCACATTTCTCGCCACCAACGATCACTCTCCTCGCATCCACTGCTCCATGACGGAGAGAAGGTGATCAGGATCGACAGGCTTGGTGACGTAGTCGGAAGCGCCGGATTCGATCGCCTTCTCCCGATCCCCCTTCATCGCCTTCGCGGTCAGCGCGACGATCGGCAGCCCGGCGAACTGCGGCATCCGACGGATCGCCGCAGTCGTGGCGTAGCCGTCCATCTCCGGCATCATGATGTCCATCAGTACGACCGTCACATCGTCGTGCTGCTCCAGGACTTCGATGCCCACCCGGCCGTTCTCCGCGTAGAGCACCGTGAGGCCGTGCTGCTCCAGGACGCTGGTGAGCGCGAAGACGTTGCGGATGTCGTCGTCGACGATCAGCACCTTCTCGCCGCGGAACCGGAACGTCCTGCGGACCTCCGGCTCCTCCTGCCCGGCGAGCGCCCACGGCTCCGGCTCGGTCGCCGGCGCGGCGGTCCGCGGCGGCAGGGCGGGGCGGCGCTCCACCGCGCCCGCGCTCCTGCGGCGGTACGGCGCCACCCCGGCCGCACCGGACGGCTCCGGCGCGGTGGTCGTCCGGTCCGGCCCGGAGCCGATCGCCGGGAGCGCGCCCTCCGCGGCCCCGGCACCGGACTCCCCGGCCTCTCCGGGGCCGATCTGCGGGTACCCCTGCGGCGACGGCCCGACCGGGTGCAGCGGCAGGTAGAGCGTGAACGTCGAACCGCGGCCCGGCTCGCTCGCCGCGTGGATCTCACCGCCCAGCAGCCGGGCGATCTCCCGGCTGATGGACAGCCCGAGCCCCGTACCGCCGTACTTGCGGCTGGTCGTGCCGTCCGCCTGCTTGAACGCCTCGAAGATCACCAGCATCTTGCTGGAGGCGATCCCGATGCCCGTGTCGGTGACCGAGAAGGCGATCAGCCCGGCGTCCGCCTCGGTCAGCGAGCCGGCTTCCAGGAGCTGTTCCCGGATCGCGTTCGGGACGTCCTTGTCGGCGCGCCGGATGACCAGCTCGACCGCCCCGCTGTCGGTGAACTTCACCGCGTTGGACAGCAGGTTGCGCAGCACCTGCAACAGCCGCTGCTCGTCCGTGTTCAGCGTCGCGGGGAGCTCCGGCGAGACCCGTACGGAGAAGTCGAGCCCCTTCTCCGCGGTGAGCGGCCGGAAGGTCGCCTCCACGTAGTCGACCAGCTGGACCAGCGCGATCCGGGTCGGGCTGACGTCCATCTTGCCCGCCTCGACCTTCGTCAGGTCGAGGATGTCGTTGATCAGCTGGAGCAGGTCGGAACCGGCCCCGTGGATCGTCTCGGCGAACTCCACCTGCTTCGGGGAGAGGTTCCCCTCGGCGTTGTCCGCGAGCAGCTTGGCCAGGATGAGCAGCGAGTTGAGCGGCGTACGCAGTTCGTGCGACATGTTCGCAAGGAACTCGGACTTGTAGCGCATCGAGACGGCGAGCTGCTCCGCGCGCTCCTCCAGGACCTGCCGGGCCTCTTCGATCTCGGTGTTCTTGACCTCGATGTCGCGGTTCTGCCGGGCCAGCAGTTCGGCCTTCTCCTCCAGCTCGGCATTGGACTCCTGGAGCGCCTTCTGCCGGTTCTCCAGCTCCTTGGACCGGTCGCGGAGCTGCTCGGCCAGCTTCTGCGACTGTTCGAGGAGCTTCTCGGTCTTCGTGTTGACGCTGATGGTGTTGACGCTCGTCGCGATCATCTCGGCGAGCTGGTTGAGGAAGTCCCGCTGGATGTGGGTGAACGGCTGGAACGACGCCAGCTCGATCACACCGAGGACCTTCCCCTCGAAGAGCACCGGAAGCACGATCACATGCGCGGGCGGCGCCTCGCCGAGACCGGAGGAGATCTTCAGGTACCCCGGCGGGACGTTGTCCACCTGGATGGTCCGCTTCTCCTCCGCGGCCGTGCCGATGAGCGTCTCGCCGGGCCGGAAGGACGTCGGCATCGAGCCCGCCGAGTACCCGTAACTGCCCCTCATCCGCAGCTCGTACGCGTTGTCCTCGTCGCTGTCGACGCCCACCGCCTCGGTGTCGCCGGTGGGCATCGCCAGGAAGAACGCGCCGTGCTGCGCGGAGACCACCGGGGTCAGCTCGCTCATGATCAGCGAGGCCACGTCGTCGAGGTCGCGGCGCCCCTGCATCAGGCCGGAGATCCGGGCCAGGTTGCCCTTGAGCCAGTCCTGTTCCTTGTTGGTCGCCGTGGTGTCGCGCAGGTTGGCGATCATCGTGTTGATGTTGTCCTGCAGGGCCTGGATCTCGCCCGCCGAGTCCACGTCGATCTTCAGGTTGAGATCGCCCCGGGTCACCGCCGTGGCGACGGCCGCGATGGCCCGCACCTGACGGGTGAGGTTGCCGGCCATCTCGTTCACCGACTCGGTCAGGTCGCGCCAGGTGCCGTCGACGTCCCGGACCCGGGCCTGGCCGCCCAACTGCCCCTCCGTGCCCACCTCTCGGGCCACCCGGGTCACCTGCTCGGCGAACGAGGACAGCTGGTCGACCATCGTGTTGATGGTGTTCTTCAGTTCCAGGATCTCGCCGCGCGCGTCGATGTCGATCTTCTTGGTGAGGTCGCCCTTGGCGATCGCCGTGGTCACCGCGGCGATCTGGCGCACCTGACCGGTCAGGTTGGACGCCATCGAGTTCACCGACTCGGTGAGGTCCTTCCAGGTGCCGAAGACGCCCGACACCTGCGCCTGGCCGCCCAGCTCGCCCTCCGTGCCCACCTCGCGGGCGACCCGGGTCACCTCGTCGGCGAACGAGGACAGCGTCTTCACCATCGTGTTGACGGTCTCGGCCAGTTCGGCGACCTCGCCGCGCGCCTCGACGGTGACCTTCTTCGTCAGGTCGCCGTTGGCGACGGCGGACGAGACCCGGGAGATGTTGCGCACCTGACTGGTCAGGTTGTTGGCCATCAGGTTGACGTTGTCGCTGAGGTCCTTCCAGATGCCGGTCGCGCCGCGCACCCGGGCCTGACCGCCGAGGATGCCCTCCGTGCCCACCTCACGGGCCACCCTGGTCACCTCGTCGGCGAAGTTCAGCAGCTGGTCGACCATCGTGTTGACGGTCGTGACCAGTTCGAGGATCTCGCCCTTGGCATCGACGGTGATCTTCTTGGAGAGGTCGCCGTTGGCGACCGCGGTGGTGACCTCGGCGATGTTGCGGACCTGAAGGGTCAGGTTGTTCGCCATGCCGTTGACGGACTGGGTGAGGTCCTTCCACGTACCGGACACGCCCTGCACCTCGGCCTGGCCGCCGAGGATGCCCTCGGTGCCCACCTCGCGGGCCACCCTGGTGACCTGCTCGGCGAAGTTCGAGAGCTGGTCCACCATCGTGTTGAGGACGTTCTTGAGCTCCAGGATCTCGCCCCGGGCGTCCACGTCGATCTTCTGCGACAGATCGCCCCGCGCCACCGCCGTGGCGACCTGCGCGATGTTGCGGACCTGGGCGGTGAGGTTGCCGGCCATCCCGTTCACGGAGTCGGTGAGATCGCGCCACACACCGGCCACGCCGGGCACCTGCGCCTGACCGCCGAGCCGCCCGTCGGTGCCCACCTCGCGGGCCACCCGGGTCACCTGCTCGGCGAAGGCGGACAGCTGGTCGACCATGGTGTTGATGGTGTTCTTGAGCTCCAGGATCTCGCCGCGCGCGTCCACGTCGATCTTCTGCGACAGGTCGCCCTGCGCCACCGCCGTGGTCACCTGGGCGATCTGGCGCACCTGGGAGGTCAGGTTCCCCGCCATGAAGTTGACGGAGTCGGTGAGGTCCTTCCACGTGCCGGAGACGCCGTCCACCTCGGCCTGGCCGCCGAGGCGTCCCTCCGTGCCCACGTCGCGCGCCATCCGCGTCACCTGGTCGGCGAACGAGGAGAGCTGCGCCACCATCGTGTTGACGGTGTTCTTCAGCTCCAGCATCTCGCCCGCGACATCGACGGTGACCTTCCGCGTCAGATCGCCGTTGGCCACCGCGGTCGTCACCTGCGCGATGTCGCGCACCTGCCCGGTGAGGTTGCGGAACGCCGCGTTCACCGAGTCGGTGAGGTCCTTCCACGTCCCCGCCGCGCCCGGCACCTCCGCCTGGCCGCCGAGCCGCCCCTCGATGCCGACCTCACGGGCCACCCGGGTCACTTCAGAACCGAAGGCCTGGAGCTGGTCGACCATCGTGTTGACGGTGTTCTTCAGCCGGAGCATCTCGCCGGCCACGTCCACCGTGACCTTCCGCGACAGGTCGCCGTTGGCCACCGCCGTGGTCACCTGCGCGATGTCGCGCACCTGGGTCGTCAGGTTCCGGAAGACCGTGTTCACCGAGTCGGTGAGGTCCTTCCAGGTGCCCGCCGCGCCCGGCACCTTCGCCTGGCCGCCGAGCAGGCCCTCGCCGCCGACCTCGCTGGCCACCCGGGTCACCTCGTCGGCGAAGATCCGCAGCGTGTCGGTCATCTGGTTGATGGTCTCGGCCAGCTGCGCGACCTCGCCGCGGGCGCTCACCGTGACCTTCTGGGTCAGGTCGCCGTTGGCCACGGCCGTGGTGACCTCGGCGATCCCGCGCACCTGGGAGGTGAGGTTCCCGGCCATCGTGTTGACGGAGTCGGTGAGGTCCTTCCACACCCCGGCCACCCCGGGCACGGTCGCCTGCCCGCCCAGTTCGCCCTCCGTGCCCACCTCGCGGGCGACCCTCGTCACCTCGGAGGAGAACGAGGAGAGCTGGTCGACCATCGTGTTGACGGTGTTCTTCAGCTGGAGCATCTCACCGGCCACATGGACGGTGACCTTCCGTGACAGATCGCCCTTGGCGACCGCCGTCGTCACGAGGGCGATGTCCCGCACCTGCGCGGTCAGCCGGTACGCCATGGTGTTCACGGAGTCCGTGAGGTCCTTCCACGACCCGGACATCCCGCGCACCTGGGCCTGCCCGCCCAGCTTGCCCTCGGTGCCGACCTCGACCGCGACCCGCGTCACCTGCTCGGTGAACGCCGACAGCTGGTCGACCAGGCTGTTGACCGTACGGGCGACCTTGAGGAACTCGCCCCGCAACGGCCGCACCGTCTCGTCGGCCGTGTGCGTCCGCAGCTCCATCCGCTGTTCGAGATCACCGTCGGCCACCGCCGACAGCACCCGCCCGACCTCCGAGACCGGGCGGGCCAGATCATCGACCAGGGCGTTGGAGGCGTCGATCGCGGCGGCCCAGGAGCCCTCGCAGGCGCCGGTCTCCAGCCGCTCGGTGAGCTTCCCCTCGCGCCCCACCACCCGCCGCACCCGGGCCAGCTCGTTGGTGAGGTGAAGATTGCGGTCGGCGACCTCGTTGAAGACCGCCGCGATCTCCGCCATCGGGCCGTCGCCCGAGACGGTCAGTCGCCTGCGGAAATTGCCGTCGCGCATCGCCACCAGGCCCGCCAACAGCCTGTTGAGTGCCGCCGCATCGACGTCGATGGTTCCATTGCGCTGCTTCTTCACGGACTGTCCGCCTTTTGTGCGCGTACTCGTTCCCCGCGCCGCCACGCCAGACTCCACCGTGTCCCTCCCGCAGGGGTTGACCGTATAGCTCGGGTCTTGTCTGGGAACTTGCCCAGTTCTTCTTCGGCTCATCGCCACTGCCCACCGTCGACGGGTGACCATGCGGACGTCAAATCGTTGAAACGTACCAGGCGCGATACGGGTGGGGGGCAACCTCCGGGGGCTGTCCCCCGTCCCCCTGGCCAAAAGCCCACACTTGTTCGGTCACCTGTCCGTTCCTGCCCGGTCCTGCCCGAAGTCGGCCCTCGTGTACCCGTCACCGAGGCCGAGCGTCTAGCCTGGCAGGCGAATCGAAGCGGCGAGAAACGGGCACAGGACTCGGGGAAGCGACGAGACACCATATGGGGAGTGCTGTGATCACCGCGCGTGCGGCCGCCACCTTCGACCCGGTCGGGCGCTCCGTCGCGACCGCCCGTGCCTTCGTCCGGGACACCCTCCAGGGGTGGGGCTACGCGGATGTCGTCGACGACGCGGTCGTCCTCACCAGCGAGCTGGTGACCAACGCCGTGATCCACGCGGGCACCGCTGCGGACGTGCTGTGCCTGCGTACCGAGGACGGCGTCCGGATCGAGGTCTCCGACCACTATCCGGAACGCGAGATCCCGCTCCAGAGCACGGGGCCCGACTTCGCCGGGCCGGACCGGGAGAACGGCCGCGGTCTGCTGCTCTGCGCGGCGCTCGCCACCCGGTGGGGCGTGGAGTACTCGCCCGCCCGCAAGCACGTCTGGTTCCAGCTCGACCTTCCCGAACGCCCGGTGGGCATCCGCTCCGCCGGCCCCCTGCTGCCCGTGGGCCTGCTCCCGGTCGCCGACGAGCGCGTCCGGGTCGCCGTCATCCAGATCGACAGTTCCGGCTCCATCGCGGCGTGGAACGAGGACGCCACGTTCCTCTTCGGCCACGCCGCGGACCAGGTCACCGGGAAGCAGCTCACCGACTTCACGGCCTGGCCCCAGACACCCGGCACCAACACGGGCATCGTCGACGCCCTCCAGCTCTCGCGCTGGGAGGGCAGCTACGGGATCCGGGGCGCCGACGGACGTGTCGTCCCCGTCTACGCCTCGCACCTGCGGGTCCGTGACACCCATGGCGAGCCCTCCACCGTCTGTCTCCTGGTCCGCGACTACGAACGCGCCGTGCTCCAGTCCCCGGCCCGCACGCCGGTGTCCGACGTGAACGTGGAGAGCGGCAAGACCGACCCGTTCGAGATCTTCATCGGCTCCCCCGCCCCGGACGACCTCGACGGCCTGCTCCAGCGCACGGTCGAGCGGGCACGCGACATGCTGGACGCCGATTCGGCCTTCCTGCTGCTGGCCACGGACGACGAGACGGAGCTGGAGGTACGGGCCACCACGGGCCTGCCCTCGGCCCGCCAGCGTTTCGCCCGGGTGCCGGTGGAGGCCGGAACGGGCCGGTACGGTTCCGCCCGGATGCCCGCCGTCCATGAGGACCTCGACAACGTCCCGGGCGCGGTCCCTCTGCTCAACGGCACCGGAATGCGTTCCGTCGTCACCGTGCCGCTGAAGGTCGAGGGCCGGCTCACGGGCTCCCTGGGGGTCGCCGCCGAGGCCGCCGGACGTTACTCGAACGAGGAGGCGCTGCGTCTCCAGTTCGCCGCCGACCGCATCGCGCTGGCCGTCGAGTCGGCCCGCCTGGGCGAGCTGGAACGCCTCCGCCGGGGTTCCCTGTCCTTCCTCGTCGAGGCGTCCGATCTACTCGCCGGCACCCTCGACCGGGACCAGACCCTGGCGCTGATGGCCCAGATGACGGTCCCCACACTGGCCACCTGGTGCGCCGTCTACACGATCGCCGACCAGGCGTCGGAGCCCTACCTCTCCTATGTGCTGCACGAGGACGAGGAGCGCATCGACGGCCTCAAGGCCCTTCTCTCCAGGATCGCTCCCCCGGACCCCGTGCCGACTCCCGGCGCCCGTGTCTGGACGGCCCCTTCCGAGGCCGCCCACCAGGCCGCCATGCGCACTTCGATGCGCACGCTCGGGCTCGGTGAGACCGGCAGGCTCGGCGAGCCGGGCAGCCTCGGCTCCGGCATCCGCATGACGCTCGCCACCGCGGCCGCGGTGGGCGGGGAGACGGTGGTCCTGCCGCTCGTCGCCCGCAACCGCGTCATCGGCATGCTCACGCTCGGGAAGCCCTCCGACGACCACTTCCGCCAGGAGATCCTGGAACTGGCCGAGGACCTGTCCCGGCGGGCCGCCCTCGCCCTCGACAACGCCCGCCTGTACTCGGAGCGCATGGCGATCAGCCAGTCCCTGCAGCGCAGCCTGCTGCCGCCGGGCCTGCCCGAGGTCCCCAATGTCGAGATCGAGGTCATCTACCGCGCGGCGGGCGAGGGCAACGAGGTCGGCGGCGACTTCTACGACGTCTTCCCGATCCGTGACGGCGCCTACGGCTTCGCCATCGGCGACGTCTGCGGTACGGGCCCGGAGGCCGCTGCCGTGACGGGCCTCGCCCGCCATGCCCTGCGTCTCCTGGCCCGCGAGGGCTTCGGCGGCCCCGCCGTCCTGGAGCGGCTGAACGCCGCCATCCTGGACGAGGGTGCCCGCAGCCGCTTCCTCACCCTTCTGTACGGCGAGCTGTGGCCCCAGGAGGACGGCAGCGCCCTCCTGAAGGTGGTCTGCGCGGGACACCCGCTGCCGCTGCGCCTGCGCCAGGACGGCTCGGTCGAGTCGGCCGCCGAGCCGCAGCCCCTGCTGGGCGTCATCGAGGATCTCGAACTGTACGAACAGACGGTCACCCTCGCTCCGGGCGATGTCCTGCTGTGCGTGACGGACGGCATCACGGAACGCCGCGAGGGCTCCCGCATGCTGGGCGACGACGGCCTGGCGGACGTCCTGGCCACGTGCACCGGTCTGACGGCGGGCGCGGTGGCGGCACGCGTCCTGCGGGCCGTCGAGCGCTTCGCCGCCGAGCCGGCCTCGGACGACATGGCCATCCTCGCCATGCGCGTCCCCGAACCGCCTACCGCCTGACCCTTGGCGGTTCTGGTGCTGCGCGAGGAGACCGTGGTCTCCCCGGAGTTCTTCTGAGCCGTTCAACGCGAAAGGCCCCCGCCTGATGGCGGGGGCCTTTCGTTTTGCCAGAGCCCCAATGCGGAATCGAACCGCAGACCTTCTCCTTACCATGGAGACGCTCTACCGACTGAGCTATTGGGGCCTGCTGCGCTGTGCAACGAGATAAAGCATACCCTGAACTCGGGGATGCTCAAAACCACTGATCGCAGTCGCCCCTGACGGGCTCTCAACGGGCGTCGGCACGCCCCGCGTCATCCCCCGCACCACCCTTCGTACGGCACGAACCGCAGGCCGGGCAGCGCAGTGGCCGGCCCCGAACAGAGCCCGGCCACAAGGGTGATGACACCAGGTCAGCCCTGAATCTGGGTGCAAACGCAGAAAAGCCCCGCACCTATGGTGCGGGGCTTTCCCGGAATGATTGTTCGGCGGCGTCCTACTCTCCCACAGGGTCCCCCCTGCAGTACCA
>NZ_JBIAQQ010000021.1:0-92490 GCF_042889165.1 Streptomyces sp. NPDC002669
CCCCCCCCCCCCCCCCCCCCCCCCCCCCCCCCCCCCCCCCCCCCCCCCCCCCCCCCCCCCCCCCCCCCCCCCCCCCCCCCCCCCCCCCCCCCCACCGACGGGCCATCCGGCACGTCGACAGGGGAGGAAGCCCGGTGAGAATCCGGCGCGGTCCCGCCACTGTGAGTCCGGCCCACCGGCCGGACGAGTCAGGAACTCCCTTCCCCGAGCGCCCGGCCCGTGCCGAGCGCGGGGGAGACCCATTCCGACACCGCCCGGGGCGTGGACACCCCGAGGAAGGCCAGACGCCGCATGATCCTGCTCCTGTCGACGTCCGACACCGACCTGCTCAGCGCCCGCGCCTCGGACGGGCCGGTCGCCTATCGCTTCGCCAACCCCTCCCGGCTCCCGCTCCAGGACCTGCCGGAGCTCCTGGAGGGCGCCGAACTGGTCGTCGTCCGTCTCCTCGGCGGGGTACGCGCCTGGCAGGACGGCCTCGACCAAGTGCTCGCCACCGGACGCCCCGTGGTCGTCCTCACCGGCGAACAGGCCCCCGACGCCCAGCTGATGGCCGCCTCGACGGTGCCCATCGGCATCGCCGCCGAGGCCCACGCCTACCTGGCCCACGGCGGACCGGCCAACCTGGACCAGCTCGCCCGCTTCCTCTCCGACACCGTCCTGCTCACCGGCCACGGCTTCGCGCCGCCCGCCCCGGCCCCCTCCTGGGGACCGCTGGAGCGCACGCCCCGGCGCACGGACGGCCCCGCGGTCGCGGTCCTCTACTACCGAGCCCACCACATGAGCGGCAACACCGCGTTCGTCGACACCCTGTGCCGCGCCGTCGAGGACGCGGGCGGCCGGCCCCTGCCGCTGTACGTCGCCTCGCTGCGCACCCCCGAACCCGAACTCGTCGAGGCCCTGCGCGACGCCGACGCGATCGTGACCACCGTGCTCGCCGCGGGCGGCACCCGGCCCGCCGAGGCGTCGGCCGGCGGCGACGACGAGTCCTGGGACGCGGGCGCCCTCACCGGCCTCGACGTGCCCGTCCTCCAGGCGCTCTGCCTCACCGGCTCGCGCGCCGACTGGGAGGGCAACGACGAAGGGGTCTCCCCGCTGGACGCCGCGAGCCAGATCGCCGTCCCCGAGTTCGACGGCCGCCTGATCACGGTGCCGTTCTCGTTCAAGGAGATCGACGCGGACGGCCTGCCGGTGTACGTCGCCGACCCCGAGCGCGCCGCCCGCGTCGCCGGGATCGCCGTGCGGCACGCCCGGCTGCGCCACATCCCGGCCGCCGAGAAGCGGATCGCGCTCGTCCTGTCCGCGTACCCGACCAAGCACTCCCGGATCGGCAACGCCGTCGGCCTCGACACCCCCGCCAGCGCCGTCGCCCTGCTGCGCCGACTCCGTGACGAGGGCTACGACTTCGGTACGGAGGAGGTTCCCGGGCTCGCGTCGGGCGACGGCGACGAGCTGATCCGCGCGCTGATCGAGGCGGGCGGCCACGACCAGGAATGGCTCACCGAGGAGCAGCTGGCCCGCAACCCGGTCCGCATCCCGACCGCCGACTACCGGCGCTGGTACGCGACCCTGCCGGCCGAGCTCCGCGAGTCCGTCGAGGAGCACTGGGGGCCCGCCCCCGGCGAGATGTTCCTCGACCGGTCCCGCAATCCGGAGGGCGACATCGTCCTCGCCGCCCTGCGCCGCGGCAACCTGCTGATCCTCATCCAGCCGCCGCGCGGCTTCGGCGAGAACCCGATCGCGATCTACCACGACCCGGACCTGCCGCCCTCGCACCACTACCTGGCCGCCTACCGCTGGATCGCCGCCCCGGCCGACGACAACGGCTTCGGCGCCGACGCGATGATCCACCTCGGCAAGCACGGCAACCTGGAATGGCTGCCCGGCAAGAACGCCGGGCTGTCCGCCGCCTGCGGCCCCGACGCCGCGCTCGGCGACCTCCCGCTGATCTACCCGTTCCTGGTCAACGACCCGGGCGAGGGGACCCAGGCCAAGCGCCGCGTGCACGCCACCCTCGTCGACCACCTCGTACCGCCGATGGCGCGCGCCGACAGCTACGGGGACATCGCCCGCCTCGAACAACTCCTGGACGAACACGCCCAGATCGCCGCGATGGACCCGGCGAAGCTCCCGGCGATCAGGGCCCAGATCTGGACCCTGATCCAGGCCGCCAGGCTCGACCACGACCTGGGCATCGAGGACCGTCCCGAGGACGAGGGCTTCGACGACTTCATCATGCATCTCGACGGCTGGCTCTGCGAGATCAAGGACGTCCAGATCCGCGACGGCCTGCACGTCCTGGGCGGCGCCCCCGCCGGTGCCGACCGGGTCAACCTGGTCCTCGCGATCCTGCGGGCCCGTCAGATCTGGGGCGGCACCGCCGCGTTGCCGGGGCTGCGCGAGGCGCTCGGGCTCGACGAGTCCGCCGCGACCCGCATCACCGCCGACGAGGCCGAGGAACGGGCCCGCGCCCTGGTCCAGGCGATGGAGGACGCCGACTGGTCCCCGGACGCCGTCGCCGGGGTGGCGGCCGGGCACCCGGAGGCCGTCGCCGACATCCTCGCCTTCGCCGCCCGCGAGGTGGTGCCGAGGCTGGCCGCCACGACCGACGAACTCGACCACGCGCTCCACGCGCTGAACGGCGGATTCGTCCCCGCCGGACCCTCCGGCTCCCCGCTGCGCGGCCTGGTCAACGTGCTGCCGACCGGGCGCAACTTCTACTCCGTCGACCCCAAGGCGGTGCCCTCCCGGCTCGCCTGGGAGACCGGCCAGGCCCTCGCGGACTCGCTCCTGGAGCGCTACCGCGCCGACAACGGCGACTGGCCCACCTCGGTCGGCCTGTCGCTGTGGGGCACCAGCGCGATGCGCACCGCGGGCGACGACGTCGCCGAGGCCCTCGCGCTGCTCGGCGTCCGCCCGGTGTGGGACGACGCCTCGCGGCGCGTCACCGGCCTGGAGGCGATCCCGCCCGCCGAACTCGGCCGCCCGCGCATCGACGTCACCCTCCGCATCAGCGGTTTCTTCCGTGACGCCTTCCCGCACACCATCGGCCTGCTCGACGACGCGGTCCGCCTCGTCGCCGCCCTGGACGAGCCGGACGAGCAGAACCACGTACGCGCCCACACCCGGGCCGACCTGGCCGCCCACGGCGACGAACGCCGCGCCACCACCCGCATCTTCGGCTCCCGCCCCGGCACGTACGGCGCCGGACTGCTCCAGCTCATCGACTCCCGCGACTGGCGCACCGACGCGGACCTCGCCGAGGTCTACACGGTCTGGGGCGGCTACGCCTACGGGCGGGAACTGGACGGCCGCCCGGCCCGCGAGGAGATGGAGACGGCGTACAAGCGGATCGCGGTCGCGGCCAAGAACACCGACACCCGCGAACACGACATCGCCGACTCGGACGACTACTTCCAGTACCACGGCGGCATGGTCGCCACCGTCCGGGCGCTGCGCGGCACCGCCCCGGAGGCGTACATCGGCGACTCCACCCGTCCCGAGACGGTCCGCACCCGCACCCTGGTCGAGGAGACGTCCCGGGTCTTCCGCGCCCGGGTGGTGAACCCCAAGTGGATCGAGGCGATGCGGAGGCACGGCTACAAGGGCGCCTTCGAACTCGCCGCCACCGTCGACTACCTCTTCGGCTACGACGCGACGACGGGCGTGGTCGCCGACTGGATGTACGACAAGCTCACCGAGACGTACGTCCTGGACCCGACCAACCGCGAGTTCCTCCAGCAGGCCAACCCCTGGGCCCTGCACGGCATCGCGGAACGCCTCCTGGAAGCGGAGTCCCGCGGCATGTGGGCCGAGCCCGACCCGAAGATCCTCGCCGCCCTGCGCGAGGCGTACCTGGAGACGGAGGGCAACCTGGAGGGCGAGGACTGACCTCCCCCACGCGTACGCGCCCGGGGCCGCCCGTCCCACCGGACGGCCCCGGGCGCGGTCGCCGCGGTCAGCCGGTGTTCCGCACGCAGTCCACCACCGCCGCGATCAGCCGGTGGTTCTCGGAGGCGCCGCCGCCCCCGCCGAAGGCGAACCGCCGACGGGTGTAGCCGTAGGCGATCCCGCTGCCGGGATCGGCGAAGGACTGCGCCCCGACCGCGCCGCTGTGCCCGAACGCGCGGGCGCCCAGCACCGGGTAGCGCGCGCTCTGCGCCTCGAAGCCGAGCAGGAAGTGCCCGGTCTCCCCGGTGACCAGGTCCGTTCCCGGCGTGTGCGGGGTGGTGAACTCCGCGAGCGTGTCCGGGGCCAGCAGCGGGGGCCGGCCGTCCACCTCGGAGATCGTGGCGGCGTAGAGCTTGGCGAGGCCGCGGGCGCTGCCGACGCTCCCGGACGAGGCGGGGCCCTGCGCCCGGACGGCCCGGGTGTTGGCGAACTCCGTCAGATCGGTGGGGGGTTCGGCGTGCAGGTTGAACGCGATGCCGGTGAGGCTGCGCGGCGCCGGGGCCTGTCGCTCCGCCCGCGCCCGCAGGTCCGGCGGCAGCGGCTGGGCGGGCAGATAGCGCGGTTCCGCCGTCTCGGGGAGCCCGAGGTGGAAGTCCAGCCCGTACGGTTCCCGGACCCGTTCGCGGTACAGCCGCTGGATGCTCCGCCCCGTGGCCCGGCGGACGACCTCCCCGGTCAGCGCACCGATGGTGAAGGCGTGGTACCCGTACGCCTCCCCGGGCTCCCAGTAAGGACGGGCGCCGGCGAGCCGCTCGGCCAGCAACCGGTCGTCGGCGAGCGTCGCGGTGCTCAGGCCCTCGTCGACGCCGATCAGCCCGGCCCGGTGGGCGAGGAGATCGCGCAGGGTGAGCGCGCCCTTCCCCTCGGCCGCGAACTCGGGCCAGTGGTGCGCGACGGGCCGGTCCAGGTCCAGCACCCCGTCCTGCACCAGCAGCGCGGTCACCAGATGGGCGGCGCCCTTGCCCGAGGAGTACAGCGCGAACAGCGAGTCCCCGTCGACCCCGGCCCCGGTCCACAGGTCGACCACCTCCCGTCCGTGCAGCCGGACGGACAACTGCGCACTCAGCCCCGGTTCATCGGCCGCGACGGCGTCGAAGACCTCCCGCACCGCGGCGAACCCCTCGGCCACGGTGCCGGAACTCCCGGCTGTCAGAGGGTGATCGAGCTGTTTCATGACGATTCGCTCCAGGACGTCGAGGACGATCGGACGGCATGAACTGTACGGTGCAGTTCAAATGAACTCAACCGTACAGTTCAGTTCGCTGTTACGATGAGGCCGATGAACGAATCCAGCACCCGGAACCGGCCGTCGGGGGAGCGCGCCTCCCGCAAGCACACGGCGATCATCCGCGCGGCCCGCGAACAGTTCCTCCGGCACGGCTTCGACGTCGGCGTCGACCGGATCGCCGCCGAGGCGGGCGTCTCCAAGGTGACCGTGTACAACCACTTCGGCAGCAAGGAGGGCCTGTTCGCCGAGGTGATCGGCGACGCCCTGGAGCAGGCGCTGGGCGAGACCGCCCGGACGATGGGCCGCCGGCTCCGGGGGGACGACGGCATCCGCGAGATCCTGACCGCCACCGCCCGCGGCTGGGTGCAGGGCATCGCCCAGGAAGAGGTGCTGGCACTGCGCGCCCTGATCGCCGCCGAGGCCCGCCGCTTCCCCCAGCTGGGCCGCGCCTGGCGGGAACAGGGCCCCGAACGCTTCGCGGAACCCCTCGCCGCCGCCCTGCGTGCCTGCCCGGAGCTGGAGATCCCCGACATGGACGTGGCGATCATCCAGTTCTACGCCCTCGTGCTATACCCCCACGTCGTCCACAGCACCTACGGCGACCGCCTGCCGCCGGCGCTGGCGGAGCAGCTGATCGAGCGGGGCGTGGACATGTTCCTGGAGTACTACCGGAACGGATAGGAAGAGGAAGCGCCGCCCGCGCGAAGAGAAAGCGCCACCGACTCCGGCGGGCGGCCCCCTTGGACCTCTCTTGGACCCACAGGTCTCCGGAAACCACTCAGGGGCCCGACCCGCTCTCGCGGATCAGGCCCCTGACCTGGTCTTACTGGCTGTCGGGGTGGCGGGATTTGAACCCACGACCTCTTCGTCCCGAACGAAGCGCGCTGCCAAGCTGCGCTACACCCCGATCGCCGCCGGTGTCCTGGCGACATCGATTACTTTAGCCCACCCGCGCCCGCAGACGAAATCCGGTTTTCGTGCCGCCGCGGGCGGGGGAGGGGACGGGGGTCAGTCCCGGGCCGTCAGGGTCAGCAGGGTCGCCTCGGGCGGGCAGGCGAAGCGGACCGGGGTGTAGCGGTTGGTGCCGCAGCCCGCGGAGACGTGGAGGTAGGCGCGGTTGTCCTCGACGGAGTGAGTGGACAGGCCCTTGACCCGGTCCGTGTCCAGGTCGCAGTTGGTGACCAGGGCTCCGTAGAAGGGGATGCAGAGCTGGCCGCCGTGGGTGTGGCCGGCCAGGATCAGGGGGTAGCCGTCCCTGGTGAAGGCGTCCAGGGAGCGCAGGTAGGGGGCGTGGACCACACCGATGGAGAGGTCGGCGCCGGTCTCGGGGCCGCCCGCCACCTCCGCGTAGCGGTCGCGCTTGATGTGCGGGTCGTCCAGGCCGGTGAAGGCGAGCTCCAGGCCGTCGACCTCGAGGCGGCCCCGGGTGTTGGACAGGCCCAGCCAGCCCGCCTCGTCGAAGGCGTCGCGCATCGGCTCCCACGGGTTGTGGACGACGCCCACCGCGGGCGCGTTCCCGTTGAGGCCGTGCTTGCCCCGGGCCTTCTCCACCAGGTAGCGGGCGGGGTTGCGGAGCTTGGGGCCGTAGTAGTCGTTGGAGCCGAAGACGTACACGCCCGGGAACTCCATCAGCGGGCCGAGCGCGTCGAGCAGCTCGGGCACCGCCCCGGGGTCGGAGAGGTTGTCACCGGTGTTCACGACGAAGTCCGGACGCAGGCCGGCCAGCGACTGCAGCCAGGCACGCTTCTTGCGCTGCCCGCTCACCATGTGGATGTCGGAGACCTGGAGCACGCGCAACGGGCGTGCCCCCTGCGGGAGTACGGGAATGGCGACCCGTCGCAGCCGGAACGAGCGGGCCTCGAACCCGGCCGCGTAGGCGAGGCCGGCCGCGCCGATCGCCGCGCCGACTGCCGTGACTTTCAGGGGTACTCCGTAGCGTGCGCGCATGTGTCCATCGTCGCAGACACCGTGCGGCGAGCAGAAAACCGGCGGGCGCGGGCCGCCCCGTACCTGCCACAATCAGCACATGACCACGCTCAAGTCCAAGCTCAAGGAAGACCTCACCTCCGCCATGAAGGCGCGTGACGAGCTGACCTCGTCCACGCTCCGGCTGACCCTCACCGCCATCACGAAGGAGGAGGTCAGCGGCAAGTCGGCGCGTGAACTCTCCGACGACGAGGTGCAGAAGGTGATCGCCAGGGAGGCGAAGAAGCGCCGCGAGGCGGCCGAAGCCTTCGCCCAGGGAGGCCGGGCCGAGCAGGCCGAGCGTGAGAAGGCGGAGGGCGCGATCCTCGACGCGTACCTGCCCAAGCAGCTGAGCGACGACGAGCTGGGCGCGATCGTGTCCGCCGCCGTCGAGGAGGCCAGGGCCGCCGGGGCCGAGGGTCCGCGCGCGATGGGCGCCGTCATGAAGATCGTGAACCCGAAGGTCGCGGGGCGTGCCGACGGCGGCCGGGTGGCCGCCTCGGTGAAGAAGCTCCTCGCGGGCTGACCCGAGGCCCGGACGCGCGGCCGCCCCGGCGCACGGCGTCGGGCGTCCGGTTCCGCGTTCGCGCGGGGACGACATGAGGGTGGGGCCCGGATCGGTGTCGATCCGGGCCCCACCCTCGTTCGTGTCGCGTACGGCTCAGGGGCCCTGCGTGCCGCCGTTGGTCTGGCCGCGGTGGCCGCCGCCGTTGTTGCCGCCGATCAGGTCCGGCGGGATGGTGATGCCGGGGAACGGGGTCTTGCCACCGGGCTTCTTGCCGCCCGGGCCCGGCCGTCCCCGGTCGTCGCCGCGGTCCTCCCGGTCGTCCTCGTCCTCCTTGTCCTTCGCCGGGTCGGGGATGTGCACGGTGTTGAAGGGGGGAGCGGCCACGCCGGCGAGGGCGCCCGTCATCGCGTCGCGCCAGATGGGTCCGGGGACCTGTCCGCCGTACACCTTGTCCTGGTACACGCCGCCGATCGTGATGCGTTCCATCTCGACGCTCTGGGACGGGCTGCCGACCCAGACCGCGCCGGACATGTTCGGCGTGTACCCGACGAACCAGGCGTTCTTGCGGGCGTCGGTCGTACCGGTCTTGCCCGCGTTGTCGCGGCTCTGGAGACCCGCCTCCTGACCCGTACCGGAGTCGACCACTCCGCGCAGCAGGGTGTTGATCGTGTCGGCCGTGTTCTGCGACATGGCCTGGGAGCAGGAGGTACGAGGCACGGGGAGCGAGCTGCCGTCCGCCTTCCGGACCGACAGGACGGCGACCGGCGTGCAGTACGTGCCGCGGTTGGCGAAGGCGGCGTACGCGCTCGCCATCGTCAGCGGCGACAGACCGTTGGAGCCGAGGGTCAGCGTGGACGGGTTCTGCGGCAGCTTGGTGCCGTCGCCCTGCACTATCCCCAGCTTGTCGGTCATCTTCGAGACCGGGCACATGCCGATGTCCTGGAGCATCTGCACGAAGTAGGTGTTGACCGACATCTCCATGGCCTCGCGCAGCGGGTACGGGCCCTTCTCGGACTCGCTCTCGTTCTCCACGTGATACTTCGGCACGCCGTCGTTGACCCACGGCTTCCCGCAGGACTGCACGGTGTCCGGGTAGTCCATGTCGTACGGCGACGAGTAGACCTGGGTGGCCGGCTTGCCGCCCTCTATGGCGGCGGCGGCGAGGAACGGCTTGAACGTCGAACCGGTCGGGAAGCCGTAGTTCGAGCCGCCCATGCTCTTGTTGACCGAGTAGTTGTACTGCGTCTCGTCGGGCCCGAAGCCGTACGGCTTGGACTGGCCCATGCCCATGATCCGGCCGGTGCCCGGCTGGACCAGGGTGACGGCCGTCGCGACCTTGTCCTTCTTGTAGACGTGGTTCTTGATCGAGGCCTGCACCGACTGCTGGGACTGCGGGTCGAGCGTCGTCTTGATCGTCAGGCCGCCCTGGTTCCAGATCTTGGCCCGGTCCTCCTTGGTCTTGCCGAAGACCGGGTCGTTGAGGAAGACGTGGCGCACGTAGTCGCAGAAGAAGCCCGCGCCGTTGACGGCGGTGATGCAGCCGTTCTGCGGCTTCTTGACCTTCAGCTCGATCGGGCTCGCCTTCGCCTTGTCGGCCTCGGCCTGCGAGATGTTCCCGACGTCCGCCATGCGCTGGAGGACGGTGTTGCGGCGCTTGGTCGCCTCGGCCGCGTCGTTGACCGGGTCGTAGCGGCTCGGCGACTGCACCACGCCGGCCAGCAGCGCGGCCTCGCCCAGGGTCAGGTCCTTCGCCCGCTTGGAGAAGTAGCGCTGGGAGGCGGCCTCGATGCCGTACGCCTGCTGGCCGAAGAAGGTGATGTTGAGGTAGTTCTCCAGGATCTTCTTCTTGCCGAGCTCCTCCTCGACCTGGATCGCGTACTTCAACTCCTGGATCTTGCGGCCCATGGTCTGCTGGGTGGCCTGCGCGACCTTGTCCGGGTCGTCGCCCGCCTCCTCGACGAAGACGTTCTTCACGTACTGCTGGGTGAGGGTCGAGGCGCCCTGCGCGGTCCCGCCCGCCTGCACGTTGCGGTTCAGCGCGCGCAGGATGCCCTTGAGGTCGATCGCCCCGTGCTTGTAGAAGCGGGCGTCCTCGATCGCCACGATCGCCTGCTGCATGTACGGCGAGATGTCCTTCAGGGGGACCACCGTGCGGTCGCGCGAGTACACCGAGGCGATCGTGCCGCCCTTGCTGTCCAGGATCGTGGTGCGCTGGCTCAGCGGCGGGGTCTTGAGGTTGGCCGGGATCTCGTCGAATCCCTCGACCGTCCCCTTGGTGGCGAGCCCCAGTGCTCCGGCGGCCGGCAGCGCGATGCCCGCGAGCACGACTCCGGAGAGCGCGGCGACACCGAGGAACTTGGCGGCCTGCTGGGTCGTCGAGAGACCCCCGCCCGAGCGCTTCTTTGGCATGGGGGCAGCCTACGTTCTCATTCGCCGGACACACGTATATGCCTTGGCCTAAGCTGCTCCCAACTGTCACAGCAGTCCGGTCCCGCATCAACCCCCGTGCACGACCCGGCCACGAACCAAGGCGTTCCCGAATTCGCCTCGTGTGTCGTTGAACGTCCGTTGTGATCCAGGTGAACTGTCCCTATTTCGCCGGGATAGTCGCGCATGTCCTCACCTCACTCCCCTGGGTGATCTGCCGCATACGCATAGTCCGTTCGGGCCATCCAAGATTGGGCCCGAAGGGGGTGTTGTGCTGTCGCCACCTTCCGTAACGTCCTCAACTGGCAGCGGTGAATATGCCGCTGTCGCCGTGGGGGAGCCTCGATTCGGGAGAGGACGGCGCCGTGATGGGCTGGGTAACCGACTGGAGTGCGCAGGCAGCCTGCCGCACTACCGATCCGGATGAACTGTTCGTACAAGGAGCAGCGCAGAACAGAGCCAAGGCGGTGTGCACCGGATGCCCGGTGCGGACCGAGTGCCTGGCCGACGCGCTGGACAATCGCGTCGAGTTCGGCGTGTGGGGCGGAATGACCGAGCGGGAGCGCCGCGCACTGTTGCGCAGGCGGCCCACCGTCACGTCCTGGCGCCGGCTGCTGGAGACCGCGCGCAGCGAGTACGAGCAGTCCGCGGGCATCCTGCCCGTGGCGATCGGACTGGACGACGACGAACTGCACGAGAGGTACGCCGCGGTGGGATGACGCGAACGGACGACGGGGCAGCTCAGGCCGGGGCGGAACCGGTCGCGAGCCGGTGCCCGATGGCCCGAAGACCTTCGAGATCATGTACATCACCGGGCAGTGCGGCCACTTCGGTCACGGCGACCTCGGGGTGCAGCGCGGTGAAGCGGTCGCGTGTGCGCTGTTCGCGCGCGACCACCTGCATCCGTTCGGCATGCAGACGCAGCAGGCCGGCGGTCAGCTGATCGACGTGACTCGTGTGGTTCTCGTGGTCCGTGTGCTCGGCGGGATCGGGAGTGGTGTCGGGGGCGACGGCGGCTTCGGACGGGGCGTCCGACCGGTCTGCCGGCTCACGAAGTCCAGCCTTCCCGGTCGACTGATCCACAATGCCGACCCCGTCAAGATTTTCTGCGGCGGCCAGGGCGTGCTCGGCCGAGAGCCGGGCGGCTTCGCTGCCGTGGACGCGGTTGAGCACCAGACCGGCCAGCGGCATGTCCTCCGCGGCGAGCCGCTCCACGAAGTAGGCGGCCTCGCGCAACGCGTCCCGCTCGGGGGTCGCGACCACGAGGAACGCCGTGCCGGGCGCCTGGAGCAGGGTGTACGTGGCATCCGCCCGGGTCCGGAAGCCGCCGAACATGGTGTCCATCGCCGCGACGAAGGTCTGTACGTCGCGCAGGAGTTGACCACCGAGCAGCTTGCCGAGGGTGCCGGTCATCATCGACATGCCCACGTTCAGAAATTTCATGCCGGCCCGGCCGCCCATCTTCGCCGGGGCCATCAGCACCTTGATGAACTTCCCGTCCAGGAAGGAACCGAGCCGCTTCGGCGCGTCCAGGAAGTCCAGCGCGGAGCGCGACGGAGGGGTGTCGACGATGATCAGGTCCCACTCGTCGCGGGCGCGCAGCTGCCCGAGCTTCTCCATCGCCATGTACTCCTGCGTGCCCGCGAAACCGGCCGACAGGGACTGGTAGAAGGGGTTCTCCAGGATCGCGCGGGCCCGCTCGGCGTCCGTGTGCGCCTCGACGACCTCGTCGAAGGTCCGCTTCATGTCGAGCATCATGGCGTGCAGCTCCCCGCCGCCCCCGGCCTCGATGCCCGGGACCCGGCGCGGGACGTTGTCCAGCGAGTCGATGCCCATGGACTGGGCGAGCCTGCGGGCCGGGTCGATGGTGAGGACGACGACCTTGCGGCCGCGCTCGGCCGCCCGTACGCCCAGTGCCGCGGCGGTGGTGGTCTTGCCGACGCCGCCCGAGCCGCAGCACACGACGATCCGGATGGCGGGGTCGTCGAGCAGCGCGTCGGCGTCCAGCGCGGGCGCGGACATCGGGGACGGGGCGGCGGGGGCCTCCGTGGACGCGGTCGGCTTCCGGGCCGCGGGCCTAGCCGCGTCCGGTCCCGTGCGCTGTGTCATGTACCCACCCCTCGTTCCGCCCCTTGTGCGGTCCCCTCGCCCACGCCCTGCTTGCGGAGTTCGGTCGCCAGGTCGTAGAGACCGGCCGAGTCGATGCCCTCGCCGATCAACGGGAGTTCGTACCCCGGCAGTTCCAGGCCCGCGAGCACCGCGCGCTGCTCGCGCTCCAGCTCGACCCGCTGGGCGTGCTCGGCGGCCTGCTCGACCAGGGGGCGCACCAGCGCCGCGGAGCCGGTCACCCCGGCCCGGGTCAGGGCCTTGGCGATCTCCTTGCGGCGGCCGCCCGAGGCGGTGCGCAGGGCGTCCTCGTCCAGCAGGTGCGGCCGCACCATGTTCACGATGACCCGGCCCACCCCGAGCCCGGCGGCCCGCAGCTCCGCGATGCCGTCCGCGGTCTCCTGCACCGGCATCTCCTCCAGGAGCGTCACCAGATGGACCGCGGTCCCGGGCGACTTGAGCACCCGCATCACGGCCTGGGCCTGATTGTGTATCGGGCCGATCCGGGCCAGTCCGGCCACCTCGTCGTTCACGTTGAGGAAGCGGGTGATGCGTCCGGTGGGCGGGGCGTCCATGATCACGTGGTCGTAGACGTACCGGTTCTGCTTGTCCTTGCGGCGGACGGCCTCGCACGCCTTGCCGGTGAGCAGCACGTCCCGCACGCCGGGCGCGATCGTGGTGGCGAAGTCGATGGCGCCGAGCTTCTTGAGCGCCCGGCCCGCGCTGCCGAGCTTGTAGAACATCTGGAGGTAGTCGAGGAGGGCGCGCTCGGCGTCGATCGCGAGGGCGTACACCTCGCCGCCGCCCGGCGCGACGGCGATCTTGCGCTCCTCGTACGGGAGGGACTCCGTCTCGAAGAGCTGGGCGATGCCCTGCCTGCCCTCGACCTCCACGAGGAGGGTGCGCCTGCCCTCGGCCGCGAGGGCGAGCGCGAGGGCGGCGGCGACCGTGGTCTTACCGGTACCGCCCTTGCCGCTGACGACCTGGAACCTGCTCACGTATTCGAGCCTAACCAGTCGCACCGCGGGCTACGCACGAGGCTGCGCGTGCCGGGAATCACGCAGGCATTACAGTCGGGCCATGACCAAGTGGGAATACGCGACCGTGCCCCTTCTCGTGCACGCGACCAAGCAGATTCTGGACACCTGGGGCGAGGACGGCTGGGAGCTGGTCCAGGTCGTTCCCGGCCCGAACAACCCCGAGCAGCTCGTGGCCTACCTGAAGCGGGAGAAGGCGTAGTGGCGGGCGCAGTCGAGGCGAGGCTCGCCGAGCTCGGGCTGACGCTGCCGGCCGTCGTTCCGCCGCTGGCCTCGTACCAGCCGGCCGTGCAGTCGGGGGTGTACGTGTACACGTCCGGCCAGCTGCCGATGGTGGACGGCAAGCTCCCGGTCACCGGCAAGGTCGGGGCGGAGGTCACGCCCGAGGAGGCCAAGGAGCTGGCGCGGACCTGCGCCCTCAACGCGCTGGCCGCGGTGAAGTCCGTCGCGGGCGACCTGGACCGGATCGCCCGGGTCGTGAAGGTCGTGGGCTTCGTGGCGTCGGCGTCCGACTTCACCGGGCAGCCCGCCGTGATCAACGGCGCCAGCGAGCTGCTGGGCGAGGTGCTGGGCGACAAGGGCGTGCACGCGCGCAGCGCGGTGGGCGTCGCGGTGCTGCCGCTGGACGCGCCGGTGGAGGTCGAGGTCCAGGTCGAGCTGGTCGGGGCCTGAGCCGTACGCCCCGAACCGGGCCCCGGGCCGTACGCCCTGGTCGTACGCCGGTCGGTCACCCGCCTCCGGACCCGTTGATTCCGCTGATCCCGCTGATCCCGCCAGGTCATGACGACCGGGCGGGATCAGCTGTGTACGGGGGCGCCTCCGGGGAGTGGATCAGTGCACCTCTCGAACATCGGCGCGGTTCCGGATAGCCTCCGGCCATGTCCAATGGTCAGTGGTACCCACCGGAATGGCCCGACCGGATCAGGGCACTCGCCGCGGGCGAGCTGAGCGCCGCGACCCCGAAGCGGGCCGCCACCGTGATGCTGCTCCGGAACCCCGCCGCCGGTGCCGGGGGCGGCCCTGCCGTCCACATGCTGCGCCGCCGTGCCTCCATGGCTTTTGCCGGCGGGGCGTACGCCTATCCGGGGGGCGGGGTGGACCCGCGCGACGACGACCGGCTCGTCGCCTGGGCCGGACCCGCGCTGGACATCTGGGCCGACCGGCTCGGCGTCGGTACGCGGGCCGAGGCCCAGGCCATCGTCTGCGCGGCGGTGCGCGAGACGTACGAGGAGGCGGGAGTCCTGCTCGCGGGGCCGGGCGCGGACACGGTGGTCGGCGACATCACCGGCGCGGACTGGGAGGCCGACCGGCAGGCGCTGGTCGCCCGGGAGCTGTCCTTCGCCGAGTTCCTGGACCGGCGCGGCCTGGTGCTGCGTTCCGACCTGCTGGGCGCCTGGGCGCGTTGGATCACCCCCGAGTTCGAGCCCCGCCGCTACGACACCTGGTTCTTCGTCGCGGCGCTCCCCGAGGGCCAGCGCACCCGCAACGCCTCCACGGAGGCCGATCGCACGGTGTGGATCTCCCCCGGCGAGGCGGCCGACGGATACGACCGGGGCGAGCTGCTGATGATGCCGCCGACCGTGTCGACGCTGCGGGCGCTGAGGCCGTACGGGACGGTCGCGGAGGTCCTGAAGGCGGCGGACTCCCAGGACCTCACTCCCGTACTCGCACGGGCGAGGCTGGAGGGTGACGAGTTGGTGCTGAGCTGGCCGGGGCACGACGAGTTCACCAAGCACATCCCGGGCAGGGCGGACGGCGGCGAGGCCGGTTCGGGTTCCCGTCGCGGCCCGGGGGCCGGTTCCGGTTCGGTTTCCGGTGCGGACGCCGAGGCCGGTGCGGGGGGTGGGTCCATATGAGCGATGCGGCAGCGCTGCCCGGGCAGCCGCGCGGCGCGGTCCTGTCCGGCCCCGCCACCACCCGTGCCGTCAACGTCCTCGCCCCCAACGCCTCGCCGATGACACTGGACGGCACCAACACCTGGATCGTCGCCGAGCCCGGCTCCGATCTCGCGGTCGTCATCGACCCGGGCCCGCTGGACGACGCGCACCTGCGGGCCGTCATGGAGACCGCCGAGCGGGCGGGCCGCCGGATCGCGCTCACCCTCCTCACCCACGGGCACCCCGACCACGCGGAGGGCGCGGCGCGCTTCGCCGAACTGACCCGGACGAAGGTGCGCGCCCTGGACCCGGCGCTGCGCCTCGGCGACGAGGGGCTGACCGCGGGCGACGTGATCACCACCGGAGGGCTGGAGCTACGGGTCGTGCCCACCCCGGGGCACACCGCGGACTCGCTCTCCTTCCACCTGCCGGCCGACCGGGCCGTGCTGACGGGCGACACGATCCTCGGCCGGGGCACCACGCTCGTCGCGCATCCGGACGGGCGGCTCGGCGACTACCTCGACTCGCTGCGGCGGCTGCGCTCGCTGACCGTCGACGACGGCGTGCACACGGTGCTGCCGGGGCACGGGCCGGTGCTGGACGACGCGCAGGGCGTGGTCGAGTTCTACCTCGCGCACCGGGCGCACCGGCTGGCCCAGGTGGAGACGGCGGTCGAGGCCGGACACCGTACGGCGTCGCAGGTGGTGGCGCACGTGTACGCGGACGTGGACCGGTCCCTGTGGCCCGCCGCGGAGCTCTCCGTGCGGGCCCAGCTGGAGTACCTGGGCGAGCACGGTCTGATCGAGACGACGTGAGGCCCCGCCGGGCGGCGGGGCCTCACGTACGGAGTTGACGCGACCGGCGTTGCCGGGACGGTCCGGGGCGGTCCGTTCCGTGCCGGTCGGAAGGGTCCGTCAGCGGGACCGCTTCGCCAGGCGCTCCACGTCCAGCAGGATCACGGCGCGCGCCTCCAGGCGCAGCCAGCCGCGTCCGGCGAAGTCGGCGAGGGCCTTGTTGACCGTCTCGCGGGAGGCGCCGACCAGCTGGGCCAGCTCTTCCTGGGTCAGGTCGTGGACGACGTGGATGCCTTCCTCCGACTGGACGCCGAAGCGGCGCGACAGGTCGAGGAGGGCGCGGGCGACACGGCCCGGGACGTCCGAGAAGACCAGGTCGGACATCTGGTCGTTGGTCTTGCGCAGGCGGCGGGCGATGGCGCGCAGCAGGGCCGCGGCCACCTCGGGGCGGGCGTTCAGCCAGGGCTGGAGGTCGCCGTGCCCGAGGCCGAGGAGCTTGACCTCGGTCAGCGCGGTCGCGGTGGCGGTGCGGGGGCCCGGGTCGAAGAGGGACAGCTCACCGATCAGCTCGCCGGGGCCGAGGACCGCCAGCATGTTCTCGCGCCCGTCGGGCGAGGTGCGGTGGAGCTTCACCTTGCCCTCGGTGACCACGTAGAGGCGGTCGCCCGGGTCGCCCTCGTGGAAGAGCGCGTCGCCGCGTGCGAGGGTCACCTCACTCATCGAGGCGCGGAGCTCCGCGGCCTGCTCATCATCGAGCGCCGCGAAAAGCGGGGCGCGCCGCAGAACGTCGTCCACGAGTTCTCTCCTTGTCGGCCTGTTCCGGGAACCGTGGTCCCCATCATGCCGGACGGTAAAACAGTGCGATCAATCACAAACCAGTTTGACGCACGGACGTGCTCAATCGTGCGGCAGGGGGCCGATCGGGGGCGGATGTGCGGTGACCGGGGCGGATGCCGGTGCGTGGCTCTAGGCTGGTCGGGTGTCCAAATCGCCGGTGAGAGCGCAGGCCAAGGGGGCTGATGGGGTGTCGGAAGGCCGTGATTCCGCTGTGGGCGAACAGGGTGTGAATCGTCCGGAACGGGGCGTGATCCGCCCGGGAAAAGCGACAAAAGGCCCAGGGGAGGAGTCGGCGGGCCCTGCGGGGGAGTCGGCGCCGAAGCCCGCCGCCAAGCGGGCCGGCCGGAAGCCGGAATCGCACCTGGCGATGGTCCGCCGGGCCCGCAGGATCAACCGTGAGCTCGCCGAGCTCTACCCCTACGCCCATCCCGAGCTGGACTTCAGGAACCCCTTCGAGCTGCTCGTCGCCACGGTGCTGTCCGCCCAGACCACCGATCTGAGGGTCAACCAGACCACTCCCGCGCTCTTCGCCGCCTACCCCACCCCCGAGGACATGGCCGCGGCCGTCCCGGAGGAGCTGGAGGAGATCATCCGGCCGACCGGTTTCTTCCGGGCCAAGGCCAAGTCGCTGATAGGACTCTCCGCGGTGCTCCGGGACGAATTCGGCGGCGAGGTGCCGGGCAGGCTCGCCGACCTCGTCACGCTTCCGGGTGTCGGCCGCAAGACCGCCAACGTTGTTCTGGGCAATGCTTTTGGTGTTCCGGGAATCACTGTGGACACCCATTTCGGGCGTCTCGTACGCCGTTGGAAGTGGACGGAGCAGGAGGACCCGGAGAAGGTCGAGGCGGAGATCTGCGCGATCTTCCCCAGGAGCGAGTGGACGATGCTCTCGCACCGTGTCATCTTCCACGGCCGCCGCATCTGCCACGCCCGCAAGCCCGCCTGCGGTGCCTGTCCGATCGCCCCGCTCTGTCCCGCGTACGGGGAGGGCGAGACCGACCCGGAGAAGGCCAGGAAGCTGCTGAAGTACGAGATGGGCGGTCGGCCGGGCCAGCGGCTGAGCCCACCGGCGGACTACCCGGGCAGGCCCGCGCAGGCTCCGGGGGCCGGCTGATACGCGGCGCCCGTCACGGCGCCGCTGCGGAACGAAACGAGTGACCACAGGCGTTGTGAGACGAGGGGTGCCCATGAGGACGCACGAACAGAGCAAGGAAACGACGACCGGACCAGCCGTATCCGCCGTACCCGCCGCGGGAAACCGTTCCCCGAACGGTCCCGCGGCCGCCACGACGACCGGTCCCGCCCACACCGCGCCCGGTGCCGGCCGCGACACCGGGCGCGGTGCCGGCCGCGACACCGGGGTCACCGTCACGGCCGATGGTCTGCCCGCCTGGCTCGACCCGGTGGCCGACGCCGCGCGGACCGTCGAGCCCGACCAGCTCAGCCGCTTCCTGCCGCCCGAGAGCGGGGCCGGCCGGCAGTCCGCCGTGCTCGTGCTCTTCGGCGAGGGCGGGCGCGGCCCCGAACTGCTCCTCATGGAGCGGTCCGGAAGCCTGCGCTCCCACGCGGGACAGCCGTCCTTCCCGGGCGGCTCCCTGGACCCGGAGGACGGCGATCCGGCGACGACGGGGCCGCTCAGAGCCGCGCTGCGGGAGGCCCAGGAGGAGACCGGCCTCGATCCGCGCGGGGTCCAGCTCTTCGGCGTGCTGCCCCGGCTCTACATCCCGGTGAGCGGCTTCGTCGTGACGCCGGTCCTCGGCTGGTGGCACTCGCCGAGCCCGGTCGGCGTCGTCGATCCGGGGGAGACGGCCCGCGTCTTCACCGTTCCCGTGGCGGATCTCACGGATCCGGCGAACCGCGCGACCGCGGTCCATCCGAGCGGTCACCGGGGCCCGGCATTTCTGGTCGAATCCGCCTTGGTCTGGGGTTTCACCGCCGGGGTGATCGACCGGATCCTGCACTTCGCGGGCTGGGAGCGTCCCTGGGACACCGCCAGGCAGGTGCCGCTCGACTGGCGCGCATGACAGGCTGACTCCCGTGCTGACCCGTCCGGCCCCGTCCGGACCCAGCCGAAGGAACGGGCCCGGTGACGAATCTGCGAGGCTATAGACGGTGAACGTGCTGGACATCCTGCTGCTGGCCGCCGCCGTGTGGTTCGCGGTCATCGGCTACAGACAGGGGTTCGTCGTCGGCATCCTGTCGGTGATCGGGTTCCTGGGCGGCGGCCTCGTCGCCGTCTACCTGCTGCCGGTCCTGTGGGACCAGCTGACGGACGGCTCCGAGGTCTCGTCCTCGGCGGCCGTCGTGGCCGTCGTCATCGTGATCGTCTGTGCCTCGGTGGGGCAGGCGTTCACCACCCACCTCGGCAACAAACTCCGCCGGTACATCACGTGGTCGCCGGCGCGCGCCCTCGACGCGACCGGCGGCGCCCTGGTCAACGTCGTCGCGATGCTGCTGGTCGCCTGGCTGATCGGCTCCGCGCTGGCCGGCACCTCGCTGCCGACGCTGGGCAAGGAGGTCCGCAGCTCCTCGGTCCTGCTCGGGGTCTCCCGGGTGATGCCCGCGCAGGCGTCCACCTGGTTCACGGACTTCTCCTCCGTCCTGGCGCAGAACGGCTTCCCGCAGGTCTTCAGCCCGTTCGCCAACGAGCCGATCACCGAGGTCCGGCCCCCGGACCCGGCACTGATGGACAGCCCCGTCGCGGCCCGCGCCAAGAAGTCCATCGTCAAGGTCGTCGGCACGGCCCCGAGCTGCGGCAAGGTCCTCGAAGGCACCGGCTTCGTCTTCTCCGACCGCCGGGTGATGACCAACGCCCACGTCGTCGGCGGCGTCGACGAGCCGACCGTCCAGATCGGCGGCCAGGGCCGGCTGTACGACGCCAAGGTCGTCCTGTACGACTGGCGGCGGGACATCGCCGTGCTCGACGTGCCGGACCTCGACGCGAAGCCGCTGAAGTTCACCGGCGACGACGGCGACGCCCGCACGGGGAACGACGCCATCGTCGCGGGCTTCCCGGAGAACGGCTCGTACGACGTCCGGGCCGCGCGCGTCCGGGGCCGCATAGACGCCGACGGCCCGGACATCTACCGCCGGGGCACCGTCCGCCGCGACGTGTACTCGCTCTACGCGACCGTCCGTCAGGGCAACTCCGGCGGTCCCCTGCTGACGCCCGACGGCAGGGTGTACGGAGTCGTCTTCGCGAAGTCGCTCGACGACCCCGACACCGGTTACGCGCTGACGGCCGACGAGATCCGCCAGGACATCGAGCGCGGCCGCTCCGCCAACCAGCAGGTCGACAGCCAGGGGTGCGCCCTGTAGCCGCCCGCCACGGCGAGGCCCGCGTCGGCGACGCCGCGGAAGCAGCGCCGCAGGAGCCACCTCGCAGGAGCCACGTCGCGGTGAAGCGGCCAGGCGGCGAGGTGCTCAGGCGGGTGAAGAGCCCAGGCGGTGAAGTTTCGCGGAGACGCCCCGTCCAGCCTGTCCGGTGACCGTTCACTCGGACAGACGAGACGGGGCGCGGATCATCCGCGTGGATGGCGCAACCGCGCCGAGACCCAACGGGCCCTGCGGCGCAGAATGCGCGGGATTCCGAGCCGGGGATCATGCAGAACATGCATATCGTGCACCCGGCCCCGGGGGCCGTCCCCCTCATGAGTGCTCGGACCAGCCGTGGCGGTCGAGCGGCGGTTGCGTGCTGCGTCACCGAAGTCGTGCGTCCAGCCCATACCCGGACGTCTGCCCGTGCCTCATGGTCGGTAACCGCCCATCCGTCAGCCAATTGGCCTATGCGCCGGGCAATTGGCTGTCCATCGGACAACTGTGCGCACAACGTTACCGATCGGGCTCGGAATCCTTGAGCCAGTTGATGAGTTCGGCCGAGAACCCGACCGGGTCCTCCTCGTGCGGGAAGTGCCCCAGACCGTCGAAAAGTCGCCAACGGTACGGCGCTTCGACGTACTCGCCGGATCCCGCCGCGCTGCGCGTCCGGATCGCCGGATCGAGTGAACCGTGCAGGTGCAACGTGGGCACCCGTACCGGTCGCTTCATCCGGCGGTTGAACTGGATCCCGTCCGGACGGGCCAGGGAGCGCACCATCCAGCGGTAGGGCTCTATCGAGCAGTGCGCCGTCGACGGGATGCACATCGCGTGCCGGTAGACGTCCACCGTCGCGTCGTCGGGGAACTCCGGGGTGCGGGGGCCCGCCCAGTCGTGGATCAGCCGGCCGACCAACGCCGCGTCGTCCGCGACGAGCTGACGCTCCGGCACCCAGGGGCGCTGGAAGCCCCAGATGTGCGAACCCGCCCTGGTCTGGGCGAAGTCGGAGAGCATCGAGGAGCGCCAGCGGCGCGGGTGCGGCATCGATGAGACCACGAGGCGGCGCACCAGCTTCGGCCGCATCACCGCGGCCGTCCAGGCGAGGTAGCCGCCCATGTCGTGGCCGACCAGCGCCGCGTCCGGTTCGCCGAGCGAGCGGATCACGCCGGTGACGTCGAGCGCCAGGTTGGCGGGGTCGTACCCCCGCGGCGTGCGGTCGCTGCCGCCGACGCCGCGCAGGTCCATCGCGACGGCACGGAAACCGGCGTCGGCGAGTGCGGTGAGCTGGTGGCGCCAGGTCCACCAGAACTGCGGGAAGCCGTGCAGCAGCAGTACCAGCGGCCCCTCGCCGAGCTCGGCGATGTGGAAGCGGGCGCCGTTGGCCGCCACGTCCCGGTGGGTCCACGGGCCGTCGATCCGCACGGGGCCACCGGGCAGGACCGGCCCGGGAGCGGTGGGTGGGGCGTCCGCGCCGGACGAGGAGAGGGAGACCGGCCGCCGGGTCGATCCGGACGAACCCGGCCCGCCCGCGGGCGTCGGACCGCTGTCCACGGGCCTCGTGACGCCCTCCGGGCCGGGCTCCGAGGCCGAAGAGCTGCCCGGACCCGGCTCCGAACCCGGGCTCAGGTCCGGGCCCGAGTCCGAGGAGCCGTCCGGGCTGAAGGAACCGTGCGGGCCGGGACGGCCGACCGGACTCGCCGGGCCGGCTGAATCTTCCGGACCTACTGGGCCCACGGGGCTCAGTGGGCCGAATGCGCTGGAATCGGGGACCGTCATGTGGACGAGCGTGCCACAGAGGACGCCTTGTCCTGGACCGGCGCCTTCTCCATGGCCCGGTCGGCCAGCGTGCTGCCGACGGCGGCCGGGCGGCTCGTTCCCGTCGCGACCTCCGGACGCGGATGCGGCTTGACGCCCTGCAGCACGGCCGCCGTCTGCTTCGCCGAGGCGATGGACTTCTGCGGCGGCTTCACCTTCTTGAACTTGGCGACGGCGAACAGCGCGAGCAGCAGGCCCAGGATCACGAAGGCGCTGCCCACGATCAGGAACGACCAGGCCAGCCCGAGCCCCAGGTTGTGGATGCCGTACGCCGCCGCGAAACTCAGCACCGGGATCGCGAACAGCACCAGCACGCCCGCGATGATGAACGCCACACTGCCGATGACGCCGCGCTTGACGTCCTGTCGTACCTCCGCCTTGGCCAGGGCGATCTCGTCGTGCACCAGTGCGGACATCTCGGCCGTCGCCGCGGCGACCAGTTGTCCGAGACTGCGGTCGGCACCGCCCGCGTTGTTGCCGGGGTCGCTCATCCCTGACTCCCTCTCCAGTCCTGCTGCTCAACACATCTGGTGTCAGATCATGCCGGACTGTCCGGCTCGTTGCGCGCTGCCCCCGCCAGTTCGGCAAGGCGGCGGTGTTCGGCCGCCTTCCTCTCGTGTATCGCGGCCATCCGCAGGTGATACTCCGGGTCGCCCTGTTCGTAGATGTCGGGCACCCCGTCCTCGTCCTCGTCGAGCTCCTCCGCCTCGTGCAGTGCCCGGTACCTGCGGACCCGGAGCTTGAGCAGTACGGCGGAGAACACCGCGGCCATCAGCGAACCGATCAGCACCGCGGCCTTGATCTCGTTGATCGTTTCCTTGTCACCGGCGAAGGCCAGCTCGCCGATGAGCAGCGAGACGGTGAAGCCGATCCCGGCGAGCGACGCGACCGCGAAGACGTCCGCCCAGGCCAGCTCCTTGTTCAGCTCCGCCTTGGTGAACCGGGTGGCCAGCCACGTACCGCCGAAGATGCCCAGCGTCTTGCCGACGACGAGCCCCAGGACGACGCCGAGCGTCTCGGGCCGGCCGAAGACGTTCGCCGGCGCGCTGCCGGAGAGGGAGACACCGGCCGAGAAGAGCGCGAACATCGGAACGGCGAAACCGGCCGACAGCGGGCGGACGAGGTGCTCGATGTGCTCGCCGGGGGACTCGCTCTCGCCCTCCCGCCGGGCACAGCGGAGCATCAGGCCCATGGCGACACCGGCGATCGTGGCGTGGATGCCGCTGTTGTACATCAGGCCCCAGATGACCAGGGCGAGCGGTACGTAGACGTACCAGCCGCGCACGTTCTTGCGCAGCAGCAGGTAGAAGACCGCGAGACCGACGAAGGCACCGCCGAGGGCCAGGAAGTTGATCTGCTCGGTGAAGAAGACCGCGATGATCAGGATCGCGAAGAGGTCGTCGACCACGGCGAGGGTCAGCAGGAAGGCGCGCAGCGCGTTCGGCAGCGAGGTGCCGATGACCGCGAGCACGGCGAGCGCGAAGGCGATGTCGGTGGCGGTGGGTACGGCCCAGCCGTCCGTCGAGCCCCCGCCGATCACGTTCACCAGCGTGTAGACGAGGGCCGGAACCGCCATTCCGCACAGCGCGGCGACGACCGGGAGAGCGGCCGCCTTCGGGTCGCGCAGTTCGCCTGCGACCAGTTCCCGCTTGAGCTCGACACCCGCGACGAAGAAGAAGATCGCGAGCAGTCCGTCCGCAGCCCAGTGCTCCACGGAGAGGTTGAGGCCCAGCGACGCCGGTCCGAAGTGGAGGTCGCTGACGGCCTCATAGCTGGAACCGAAGGCGTTCGCCCACAACAGGGCGGCTATCGCGGCGACGAGCAGGATGACGCCGCCGACGGTCTCGGTGCGCAGGGCGTCCGTGAGGTAGTTCCGCTCGGGCAGGGACAGGCGGCCGAACAGGGTGCGGCGGGGCGAGGGGGGTGCGGGGGCGGGCGCGGCCACGAGTGAGGACCTCCGGGTCGGTACGGCAGCGATGGCATGGCTGATTCACTTGCCGACCAGACTTCCCGGCACACCCTGGGGTTTCTCTATGCGTTTTGTTTCTGTTTTTCCTGCTCGCTCTGCTCTGTTTACGCAGTAACCACTTTACCCGGGGTGCGCGCGGCACCCTATGCGGTGATCTTCGCCCCGGACGGCGGTGATCTTCACCGCAAGCGCCCGAGGGGCGTCCAGCGCGTTGCCGGACGCCCCTCGGGGACGTACAAAACCGCAGGTGAAGGCGGGTACGGACGCCTGTCGCCGGTGGTCCTTCGCCGCTGTCAGTCCTCGGAGGAGGTGGACGGCAGCTGGTTCTGGATGAGGTCCATCACCGAGGAGTCGGTGAGCGTCGTGACGTCACCCAGCTCGCGGTTCTCGGCGACGTCGCGCAGCAGGCGGCGCATGATCTTGCCGGAGCGGGTCTTCGGCAGCTCGGCGACGGGCAGGATCCGCTTCGGCTTGGCGATCGGGCCGAGCGTGGCCCCGACGTGGTTGCGCAGCTCGGCGACGAGCTCGTCGGAGGCCTCGGCCGTGCCGCGCAGTATCACGAAGGCGACGATGGCCTGGCCGGTCGTCTCGTCGGCGGCACCGACCACGGCGGCCTCGGCGACCGACGGGTGCGACACGAGCGCCGACTCGACCTCGGTGGTCGAGATGTTGTGCCCGGACACGAGCATCACGTCGTCGACCCGGCCGAGCAGCCAGATGTCGCCGTCCTCGTCCTTCTTGGCCCCGTCGCCCGCGAAGTACTTGCCCTCGAAACGCGACCAGTAGGTGTCGATGAAGCGCTGGTCGTCGCCCCAGATGGTGCGGAGCATCGACGGCCACGGCTCGGTGAGGACGAGGTAGCCGCCCCCGCCGTTCGGAACCTCGTTGGCCTCGTCGTCGACGACGGTGGCCGAGATCCCGGGCAGGGCGCGCTGGGCGCTGCCCGGCTTGGTGGCCGTCACGCCCGGCAGCGGGGCGATCATCATGGCGCCGGTCTCGGTCTGCCACCACGTGTCCACGATCGGGCACTTGTCGGCGCCGATGTGCTTGCGGTACCACATCCACGCCTCGGGGTTGATCGGCTCACCGACCGAACCGAGGACCCGGAGGCTGCTCAGGTCGAACTTGGCGGGGATGTCGTCACCCCACTTCATGAACGTCCGGATCGCGGTCGGCGCGGTGTAGAGGATCGTGACGCCGTACTTCTGGACGATCTCCCAGAACCGCCCCTGGTGCGGGGTGTCGGGCGTGCCCTCGTACATGACCTGGGTCGCGCCGTTGGCCAGCGGGCCGTAGACGATGTACGAGTGGCCGGTCACCCAGCCGATGTCGGCGGTGCACCAGAAGACGTCGGACTCCGGCTTGAGGTCGAAGACCGCGCTGTGGGTGTAGGCCGCCTGCGTGAGGTAGCCGCCGGAGGTGTGCAGGATGCCCTTCGGCTTACCCGTGGTGCCGGAGGTGTAGAGGATGAAGAGCGGCTGCTCCGCCTCGAATGCCTCGGGGGTGTGCTCGGCGGACTGCCGGGCGGTGATCTCGTGCCACCAGACGTCGCGGCCCTCGGTCCACGCGGTGTCCTGGCCGGTGCGCCGCACCACGAGGACGTGCTCGACACCGTCGATGCGGGAGACCGCGTCGTCCACGGCGGGCTTGAGCGCGGACGGCTTGCCACGGCGGTAGCCGCCGTCGGCGGTGATGACGACCTTGGCGTCCGCGTCCTGGATGCGGGCGGCGATGGCGTCGGCGGAGAAGCCGCCGAAGACCACCGAGTGGGCGGCGCCGATGCGGGCGCAGGCCAGCATCGCGATGGCCGCCTCGGGGATCATCGGCAGGTAGACCGCGACCCGGTCGCCCTTGCCGACGCCGAGTTCGGTGAGCGCGTTGGCCGCGCGGGAGACCTCGTCCTTGAGCTGGGCGTAGGTGATGGTGCGGCCGTCGCCGGGCTCGCCCTCGAAGTGGATGGCGATACGGTCGCCGTTGCCGGCCTCGACGTGACGGTCCACGCAGTTGTACGCGACGTTGAGCTTGCCGTCCGCGAACCACTTCGCGAAGGGCGGGTTGCTCCAGTCGAGTGTCTCGGTCGGCTCCGTGGCCCAGGTCAGGCGGCGGGCCTGCTCGGCCCAGAAGCCCAGCCGGTCCGCTTCGGCCTGCTCGTACGCCTCCGCTTTGACGTTGGCATTGGCGGCCAGATCGGCAGGCGGTGCGAACCGCCGCTCCTCCTTGAGCAGGTTGGCCAGGCTTTCGTTGCTCACGACATCTCCCATTCCCAGGGTGTCCGTTGTGTCCCGGGCATAGCTCATCAGGCCGGGGGCCGGGTGACAAGTGCCTGCCGGGAATTGGTTTAGACCTGTGTCTCGTGTATGGAGACCGTCCCGCCTCCGCGTGCGGTGCGAGCAATGCGGCGCATGATCGTGCAATGCGGAGCGGAGCCGGGCATTGCGGGGTCATGCGGTGCAGAACGACGCGGAGCTGCGCGGAGGCGGGACCACAAGGTCTCACGGACCGAGGGCGAATCCGGTTCAGGCGCCGGTGTGTTCCAGCGCGCCCGGACCGGCACCGGAAGGACCGCCCGGGACGGCGGGTGACGCGGCGGCGGACGAGGCGGCGACCGGTGGGACGGCGAGGGGCGGGATGGTGATCGGCGCGGCGGAGCACACGGGTCTGCGGGAGTCGGTGGCCTCGGGGCCCACGGGGTCGAAGACCTCGTCCAGGGCCAGCCCGCTGCTTGCCTCCTCGGTCAGCAGATACGCCTGCGCCTCGCCCACGTGGAAGTACATCCCGTGCAACTGGAGTGTTCCGTCGGTGAGCCGCCGGGCCACCGCTTCGTGGGACCGCAAATGGTCCAACTGCTGGACCACATTGGTGAGGCACAACTGTTCGAGCGCATCGGTCGGAAGCCGCCCGGAGATCCGGGCCCAGGCGTGATCCCGGGACGCCATCCTGCGGAGGCTCGGCAGGCCGTGTCTCAGCCACCGCCACAGCGCCGTGGGCGGGGTGTCCCGGTCGGGTTCGCCGCCGAGTAGGGCCTGCATCGCACCGCAGCCGGAGTGCCCGCAGACGGTGATGGACTCGACCTTCAGCACGTCCACCGCGTACTCGATCGCGGCGCCCACCGAATCGTCCCCCGACTCGGTGCCCGGCAGGGGCACCAGGTTGCCGATGTTCCGCACGGTGAACAGGTCTCCCGGGCCGCTCGCCGTGATCATGCTGGTGACCAGCCGGGAATCGGCGCAGGTGATGAAGAGCTGGGACGGGCGCTGTCCCTCAAGGGCCAGCCGGGCCAGCTCCCCGCGCACCAACGGGGCGGTATTGCGCTGGAACGAACTCAGACCGCTGACCAGCCGGTCGCCCCCCGTTCTGCGCGATGTGCCACCGACCGGAGTGCCGTCGGCTGAGGCACCGTCGTCCTGGCCCTCGCCGGTCGGGGCACCGTCGGACGGGGTGCCGTCGGCCCGCACGTCATCGGTCGAGACGTCACGGGGCGAGGCGCCGTCGATCGGGGCCCTGCCGGTCGGAGCGCCGTCGGGCGGGGTGCTGGGTGCGGTGGTGTGTGGGGTGCCCGGGGCGAACGCCGGGGCGGCGGACGGAACGGTGGGTGAGCCAGTGGACGCGTCGAGAGAAAAGCCGGCTGTTCGGCTGCGGAGGCCGTACGGGGCGTCGGCTGTGACGTGGCCAGCGGGTTCGACGGGGACCGGGGCGCTGTCGAGCGCATTGCCGGGGGAGGTGTCCCAGCCCGTGCCGACATCGTGCACAGGGGCCGTACCGAGGGTGGGGCCGGGGCCCGAGCCGGAGAGTGCCCCGGCGAAAGGAACACCGGCGAAGGGGGTCTCGGTGAAGGGCCCGCCGGTGTCATGGTGGAGTGCGGGCACGCGGTCGGGCTCGTCGTGGCAGTGATGGTTGCGCCACGGTGTCCATGGGCGGCAACAGGAGTGCGCCGCCGAGGCCGGCTCGGCGATCCGGCCCCCGGACCTCCCGGTGAACACGACCCTGCCGCCGTGGGCGGTCTGGGCATTGCTCCAGTCCTGGATCGTCTCGTACGCCGCATGGTCCATGAAGAAGCCGTCCAGCTCGACGACGGCGTCGCCGCCCTGGGGCAGCTGACCGAGCGTCCGACTGAGCCGGGGCACCGCGAGGAACGTCAACTGCCCTCGTACGACGACCAGATGCTGTCCGCCCTGGTCGGTCACTGTGATCCGGGTCCGGCCCAACCGGTGCAGCGCCACGGCCACGGCCACGGCGATGCCGATCGCCACTCCCTTGAGCACCCCGAAAAGCAGGACACCGGTGATCGTCGCCCCGTACACCAGGAACTCGCGGTGCTTATGGACATTGCGGATGTGGGCGATGTTCACCATCTGGATGCCGACCATCATCACCAGCGCGGCAAGCGCCGCCAGCGGAATCCACTCCAGCACGGTGACGAGCAGCACGGTGGCGAGCAGCATCCAGACCCCGTGCAGCACGGTGGAGGCGCGCCCCGTGGCCCCGGCGCGCACATTCGCCGAACTGCGCACCGCGCCGCCGGACACCGCCAGCCCGCCCACCAGCCCGGACAGCATGTTGGCGATGCCCTGGGCCCGTAGTTCGCGGTCGAGGTCGGAACGTTTGAGGGGCGGCACGGGAAGGCCGGTCGAGTCGGGCGACGCACCCCGGTCCGATGCCGGAGCCACAGCTTCCGCGGGTGTGGGCGCCGTCGGTGAGCCGGCGCCGGGCCGGGAGGCCGTTCGTCCGGCGGCGCGGCCGGCCGACAGCTTGTCCACGGCGACCGCGGCGAGCAACGACTCCAGGCTGGCCACCAGCATCACCGTGAACACCGCGGTGGCCAGGGCCATTACGGGCCCGTGCGGCATCTCCGGGAAGACGTGCGAGCGCCAGGAGGGCAGGTCGACCCGGGCGATCCCGGGTGCGGCGACCGCGGCCACCGCCGTGGCGGTCACCACGGCGGCGAGAGCGGCCGGGATTCTCCGTACCGCTCGGCCGCTCCGTCCCGGAAGTCTCGGCCACAGGACCAGGACGGCGATGGTCAGCGCGCCGATCAACGGAGCGGCGGGGGCGACGCGGCTCAACTGGTCCGGCAGGGAAAGCACATTGGCCACTGCCGAGCTCTGCGGCGAGCCGCCGAGCACGATGTGCAACTGGGCGAGCGCGATGGCCACGCCGATTCCGGCGAGGGTGCCGTGGACGATGGCGGGGCTGACGGCGAGGGCGCTGCGTGCCGCCCGGATCGAACCCAGCAGGATCTGCAGCAGTCCGGCGCCGATGGTGATCGCGCAGGTGGTGCGCCAGCCGTAGAGGTGGATCAACTCGGCTGTCACCACGGTCAGTCCGGCGGACGGGCCGCTGACTTGGAGGGGGGTGCCGCCGAGCAGTCCGGCGACGATGCCGCCGATGGCGGCGGAGATGAGCCCGGCCTGGAGCGGGGCGTCCATGGCGACGGCAAGGCCGAGCGACATGGGGACGGCGAGCAGGAAGACAGTGATCGAGGCGGACAGATCGGCGCCCGCGATGTGGAATCGCCTTTTGGCAGGCGGTTGCGGCGGGCTGTGTGGTCGCTTGACTCCCGAGGCGCGCGGTGGGCGCGAACTGCGGGACGTGCGGTTATGACGAGTGGGGACGCAAGCAGACATGTTCCCGTCTCCTCCGGGGCAGCGCGGTCGCGGAATGTGGGACGCGGCCGTGGGTCACGGCGTGCAGCGGCGGGATTTCTCAACTCTCGGTAAACGGATCGTAATGGAGAGTAAAGATTCGTGTCCATGGTTGGGATCAAATAGACGATTTACGCACCCGTTCGGGTGAATAAGTAGCTTTTCATATGGCCTGTCGTGCTGATTTTTATGGGGCCACATGCGACCTTGGCCGCGCCGCGTCGGCACTTTCAGTGCAAAAACTTGCAAGGAAGAGGGTGGGCGGATGATGGCCGCCACGAAGAAGGTCGCCACGAGGAGAGCCGTCACGAAGAAGGCCGCCACGGGGAGGGCCGCCCGGCGGGTCGCTCTGGGCGTCACGGTCGTTGCGCTGACCGCGGGAGCGGCCGGCTGTTCCTCCGGCCCGGACGTCGGCGCCGCCGGGCCGGGAGCCGCGAAGCGCGCCCCGGGAGCGGAGAAGGCCGCCGGGGTGAAGAAGAAGGCCCCCAAGACCCCGCCCAAGAGCATGTTCCGGCTCATCGGCGACGGGTCCACCGCTTTCACCGGCAGCCAGCCGAAGCAGCCCGTGCCCGAACGCCTGGCACCCGGTCAGAAGCCCCCGCAGTTCGTTGTGTTCTCCTGGGACGGCGCGGGCGAGGACAGTCAGAAGCTGTTCTCGCACTTCCGTGAGGTGGGCAAGAAGTACCACGCGAACATGACGTACTTCCTCAGCGGCGTGTACCTGCTGCCGGAGGACAAGCGGGAGCTCTACGACCCGCCGAAGCACAACGCCGGCAGCTCCGACATCGGCTTCAACGACCCCGAGGGAATCCGGAACACCATCACTCAGGTGCGCGGTGCCTGGGAGGACGGGGACGAGATCGGCACCCACTTCAACGGTCACTTCTGCGGCCCGGAAGGCGGTGTCGGCACCTGGTCCGTCGAGCAGTGGAAGAGCGAGATCAGCCAGGCCAAGTCCTTCGTGAAGAGCTGGAAGAGCAACGTGCCCGGCCTCAAGGAGGAGAAGCCGCTCCCCTTCGACTACGACAAGGAACTCGTCGGCGGCCGCACCCCTTGCCTGGAAGGGCAGAAGAACATGGTGGCGGCAGCGCGGACGATGGGCTTCCGCTACGACTCCAGTGGGGTCAACAACCAGGTCTGGCCGAAGAAGAAGGACGGCATCTGGGACCTGTCGATGCAACTCGTCCCCGTGCCGGGCCGCGAGTTCGAGACCCTCTCGATGGACTACAACTTCATGTTCAACCAGTCCGGTACGACACAGGGGGATCCGGACCAGCACGAGTACTGGGGCAACCAGATGCGTGACGGTCTGCTCCAGGCGTTCGACCGCTCCTACAACGGCAGCCGCGCCCCGCTGATCATCGGCAACCACTTCGAGTCGTGGAACGGCGGCACCTACATGCGTGCCGTCGAGGAGACCATCGCGGCCGTCTGCACCAAGGAAGAGGTGCGCTGCGTTTCCTTCCGGCAACTGGCCGACTGGCTGGACGCGCAGGACCCGGCCACGCTGGAGAAGCTCGGCACGCTCGGTGTCGGTCAGGCGCCCGAGCACGGCTGGGCCGCTTTCCTCGGCGGAACGTCGGCCTCCAAGGCCGACGGCGCGGCCGGTGCGGCCGGTGCGGCCCGTACGGAAGCCCGCCCGGACGAGAGCTGAGCGAACCCGCCGACGGGCCGACCGGACCGCGCGGACTTCAACGGCCCCGGCGCCCCGTACGCCGGGTGTATCCGGGGCCGTGCGTGGGGCGCCGGATGGGACGGAACACCGATCCCGGCCGGCGCCCGAGCGGGCACCCGGAGGCGCCACGGCTCACGACAAGACCTCGGGGGAGAGCCGACGGGGGAGCCGACAGGGGCCGGCCGGGAGTCGGCCGGCCCGTCGGTCCGGGGAGCGGCGGCCCGGGGAACCGGTGGTTCAGGCGGGCTGGGCGGCACCGTCCTGTGCGTACCGCTCGTCGAGAACGAAGGCGGGGTCGACCTGGGCGGCCAGATCGGCCCCCGTCTTCTCGTTGCCCCAGCTCTCCGCGTTCTTCAGGTGGAAGTGCACCATCTGCCGCGTGTAACGCTCCCAGTCCCGCTGCCCGTACGAGTCGTCCGCCGCGTTCTGCAGGGCCTGCAACGCCATCCGGTTGTCGGCCTCCAGCAGTTCGAAGCGGGAGGGGCGCCCCTTCTCCATGGCCCGTACCCAGTCGGAGTGCCCGACGCTGACCAGCAGGTCGTCGCCCACCTCGGCGCGCAGGAAGTCCAGGTCGTCCTCGCCCTGCACCTTGTTGCCGATCACCTTCAGCGCAACCCCGAAGTCCCGCGCGTACTCCTTGTACTGGCGGTAGACGGAGACACCCTTGCGGGTCGGTTCGGCGACCAGGAACGTCATGTCGAAGCGGGTGAACATCCCCGAGGCGAAGGAGTCCGACCCCGCCGTCATGTCGACGACGACGTACTCGTCGGGACCGTCGACGAGATGGTTGAGGCAGAGCTCGACCGCGCCGACCTTGGAGTGGTAGCAGGCGACCCCCAGATCCGACTCGGTGAACGGCCCGGTGGCCATCAACCGGATCTCCCCGTCGTCGAGCCGCACCGTGCGGGCGCACGCGTCGTAGATCGGGTTGTCCTCGCGGATCCGCAACAGCCGCGACCCCTCACCGGGCGGAGTCGTCTTGATCATCGTTTCGGCGGAGGCGATGCGGGGATTGCTGCCGCGCAGGTACTCCTTGATCAGGGGCAGGTGGGCGCCCATGGCGGGCAGCGCCGCGGCCTCCTGGTCGTCCAGGCCGAGCGCGGCCCCGAGGTGCTGGTTGATATCGGCGTCCACCGCGACGACGTGGGCTTCATTGGCGGCGAGGTGGCGGATGAAGAGCGAGGACAACGTGGTCTTGCCGCTGCCGCCCTTCCCTACGAAAGCGATCTTCATGTTCACCTAGGGTAGCGGTGCAATTGCTTTCCGCTGTCACACTTCGTGAAGAAGGCCACTCCCGGGCGGTATCGACGCAGGGGGCGCGTAGCCTCGCTACTTATGAGTACGACTGCCTCTGATCCGCTTGCCGCCCTGGGCTCCTTGCCGGGGGTCGCCGACGCGGTGGACTCCGTACGCAAGGCCGTCGACCGGGTCTACGGTCACCGCATCATGCGGCGCCGCAGCAACGAGGTCACCGCCGAAGCGGCCCTGCGCGGCGCTCGCGGCTCGGCGGCGCTGTCGGGCGCCGACTGGAACCTGGAAGAAGTGCGCCGACGCACCGACTTCAGCGGTGACGGCGAGGCGCGGGTGATCGGCGCGGCCCTGAGGCTGACCGCCGAAGCGGGTCAACTCCTTTCCATCTGGCGGCAGTCGCCGCTTCGGGTGCTGGCCCGATTGCACCTGGTCGCCGCCGGCGGGGTGGAGCCCGAGGACTCGATCGGCCGACCGAGGCTGGCGGGCGAGCCCGTGGACGAGCCGCTGGTCGAAGCGCCGCTTCCGGGCGCCGACGAGGTGGCCGGACGGCTGGAGGGGCTCTCCGGACTGATTCTCTCCGGCACTTCGGCGCCCGCCCTGGTGACGGCGGCGGTCGTGCACGGTGAACTGCTGGCCCTGCGGCCCTTCGGCTCGCACAACGGTCTCGTCGCGCGGACCGCCGAACGGATCGTGCTGATCGGGAGCGGGCTCGACCCCAAGTCGATCTGCCCGGCCGAGGTGGGCCACGCCGAACAGGGGCGGGCGGCGTACCTCGCGGCATTCGAGGGCTATCTGTCGGGTACGCCGGACGGGATGGCGGCCTGGATCACCCACTGCGGGCGCTCCGTGGAGCTGGGCGTTCGGGAGTCGACGGCGGTGTGCGAGGCGTTGCAGCGGGGCGCGGCGTAGAACGGGGCGCCGGAGTGGAGGGGCGCCGTGAGCCCGCAGGGCCCGGCTCCGTGGGCCTCGAACCGGTGGGCTCGTGAGGCCGTGGGCTCACGGCTTCATGGGTTCATGAGGGTTGCGGGTTCGAGGGGCGGGGTGCCACGGAATGGATAACCCCATCGGGGTGGTTCCGGGGCGGTCACTTCGCCGAGCCGGGTTCGATGCCATGACTCCGCCGGGGCAAAAGCGTCGAAGCGACTTCACGACGGTAACTTCCGGGACCGGCTTCGTCGCGCCGACTTCACCGTCCCGGAAAAGGGTTGCGGCGGTACCGTCCTCGGTACCGCCGCTGGCATGTCTACCCAGTTACCATGCGTCCTCGATATGTGCCCATCAGGTCGGGTTCTTTGCCCGGTCCCTGGTGCGGCTGGCCCGTAATCGACGGGTCGACGTCGCGTGGGTGCTCGGCTTTCATGCTTCGGTCCGTGGGGCCTTCTCTGCGTTACTGGTAATCCTCTCGGATGTCCTTGGTCTCGCGGGCCGTTGAGTCCTTTGTACTCCAGAGGTGGTGCGAACGGTAGTGCTGGCCACACTTCTTTACTTTTAGGTTCAATTACGGGCGAGTCGGGTAATTCGCGCCGGGTGGCCCGGAATGCGGATCACCCGGCGCGTCCGGTCGGTGTGCCGGCTCCTGTGGCCGGCCTGCGGGGTGCCCGGCCGCAGAGCTCGATGGCGGGAGTCGGTGGTAGTGGTATGCGTGCCGGGCCCGTCCCGTCGGGGGTGTCAGGCCGGGGCCGTGGCGCCCCGGCGGCGGGAGGTGTACCAGACCAGCCCCGCCGTGACGGCGGCCGCGCCAACCGCCGCGGCGACCAGTGCCGGACGCGGCGGCATCGAGAACGCGGGCAGGCGCTGCTTGAGGCGGACCGGCCGGTTGAAGACGAGAATCGGCCACTCGCGAAGGGTTGCTTCGCGCCGTAGCGCGCGGTCCGGGTTGACCGCGTGCGGATGGCCGACCGACTCCAGCATCGGCACGTCGGTGGCGGAGTCGCTGTAGGCGTAGCAGCGTGAGAGGTCGTACCCCTCCGACACCGCGAGGTTCCTGATCGCCTCGGCCTTGGTCGGGCCGTACGCGTAGTACTCCACCTCACCGGTGAAGCAGCCGTCGTCGCCGACCACCATTCGGGTAGCGACGACCCGGTCGGCGCCGAGCATCTCGCCGATGGGCTCGACGACCTCGGCGCCCGAGGTCGAGACGATCACCACGTCGCGCCCGGCGGTGTGATGCTCCTCGATGAGCGTCGCCGCTTCGTCGTAGATGATGGGGTCGATCAGATCGTGCAGGGTCTCGGCGACGATTTCTCTCACCTGCTGGACGTTCCAGCCCTTGCAGAGTGCGGAGAGATATTCCCGCATCCGTTCCATCTGATCGTGATCTGCGCCCCCGGCAAGGAACACGAACTGTGCGTACGCAGTGCGCAGTACGGCACGGCGGTTGATCAGTCCGCCTTGGTAGAAGGACTTGCTGAAGGCTAGTGTCGAAGACTTCGCAATGACCGTCTTGTCCAGGTCAAAGAAGGCTGCTGTGCGCGGCAAGAAGCGGTTTTCCACAAGGCAGAGCATAGGGGCCGACCATTCGGCGTAAACTCCGGCGCGTGGGTTTGCCTGAGAGGGCTCTCGGGTACACCATGGAAGTCACGGATCGTTCGCGACCGTGCTAACCCGGTCCGGCTCCTCCCCCCCCCGAGTCGGCCGTGGGGACGACCCCCGCTCTCCCCCCCGGCGGGGGTCGTCGCATGTCCGGGCGCGTTTTTTCCATTCGGAATCAAGCATTCTGCCTCCGTTTCGGCCATGGCGGCCACCTCTCGCGCTGCCTCCCATCACTTTGACCCGTCACGGTGTGTAGCGGAAGGGGTGCGCTGCGAAAGTCGCCGGTATGGATGACGAAGTTATTCACAAGGGTGGAGTTGTCCCCAGCTTTTGAGCAAGATCCACATCTTTTCCCGAAGCGCTGCACGGTGATTCCCGCCGCGAAGTCCGCGGATTGCGGAATCGCCGGCCCCGGAACGATCCGGGATCACCGCGAACCGCGATGAGAGTGCAGTGGGAAGGAAGTGGAGATCTTGGCCGGGTCCATCGCGTGGGATCATCCGCCGGCCGCCGGAGCGCGGCGGGGCGGGCCGCTGATCGTGACCGAGGATGTGGAACTGCTCGATGATCTGCTGCGGCTGTGCGCGGCAGCCGGAGCGGAACCGGAAGTCCATCACTCGCTGCCCGAGAACAGGGGCAGTTGGGAACAGTCCCCGATGGTTCTCGTGGGCGATGACGCTGCCCGGCGGTGCCGCGGGGCGGCGCGCAGGCAAGGCGTGATGCTTGTCGGCCGGGAGCAGGACGACCCGGACGTCTGGCGCCGCGCGGTGGAGATCGGTGCCGAATACGTACTGAGGCTGCCCGATTCGGAGGGGTGGCTGGTCGATCAGATCGCCAATGCGGTGGAAGGCGTGGGCCGGTCGGCGCTCACCGTGGGGGTGATCGGCGGGCGGGGCGGATCCGGCGCGTCCACACTGGCCTGCGCCCTTGCGGTGACCGCCGCCAGGGCGGGCCGACGGACGATGCTGATCGACGGCGACCCGCTCGGCGGAGGCATCGACGTGCTGCTCGGGGGCGAACGGGCCGAAGGGATGCGATGGCCGGATTTCGCCCATTCGAAGGGGCGGGTCGGCGGAGGCGCGCTGGAGGAGTCGCTGCCCGCGTTGCACGGGCTGAGGGTGCTCAGCTGGGGCCGTGACGACTGGGTGGCCGTCCCGCCCCGGGCCATGCAGGCCGTGCTGGCCGCCGCCCGCAGGCTCGGCGGAGTGGTCGTCGTCGATCTGCCCCGCCGGGTCGACGAGTCGGTGGCCGAGGCACTCGCCCAGCTGGACCTGGGGCTGCTGGTGGTACCGGGGGAGCTCCGCGCGGTCGCGGCGGCGAAGCGGGTGGCGTCGATGGCCGGGATGGTCCTGGACGACCTGCGGGTCGTGGCCCGCGGCCCGTACGCGGCAGGTCTCGACGAGCGGTGGGTGGCGCAGGCGCTGGGGCTGCCGCTCGTCGGTGAACTACCGCTCGATACCGGGCTGTTGGCTGATCAGGACAGTGGCTCCCCGCCGGGCGGAAGTGCTCGCGGCCCACTGGCCAGGTTCTGCGCGGCGTTCTGGGAGCGGGCGCTCGCCGCGGAGGGCGCGGGGGGACGAGCAGGCGGAGGCACGTCATGACGGAGACGCTGCTCGACGCCGTACGGCAGCGGCTGGCGCAGAGCGGCGCGGCACCGACCCCGGCCGGGGTGGCGGCCGCGTTACGGGCCCAGGGGCGGCTGCTCGGGGATGCCGAAGTGCTCGGCTCGGCCGAGGAGTTGCGCGGCGAACTGGTCGGGACCGGGGTGCTGGAACCGCTGCTCGCCGATCCGATGGTGACGGACGTGCTGGTCTCCACTCCGGACCGGGTGTGGGTGGACCGGGGCGGTGGGCTCGAACTGACCGGGGTGACCTTCGCGGACGCCGCCGCGGTGCGCAGGCTGGCGCAGCGGCTGGCAGCCGTGGCGGGGCGGCGGCTGGACGACGCCCGCCCCTGGGTGGACGCCCGGCTGCCGGACGGCACCCGCATGCATGCCGTGCTGCCACCGGTGTCGGTCGGCTCGACGTGCCTGTCGCTGCGGGTGGTGCGGCCCAGGGCCTTCTCACTGACGGAACTGGTCGCGGCGGGGACCGTGCCGCAGGGCGGTGACCGGGTGCTGCGGGCCCTGGTGGAGGCCCGCGTCTCCTACCTGATCAGCGGAGGGACGGGGGCGGGGAAGACGACCCTTCTGTCGAGCCTGCTGGGCGCGGTCGGGGAACACGAGCGGATCGTGCTCGCCGAGGACTCGGCGGAGCTGCGGCCGGACCATCCGCATGTGGTGCGTCTGGAGTCGCGCCCCGCCAACCAGGAAGGAGCGGGGCGGGTGACGCTCCGGGACCTGGTACGGCAGGCGCTGCGCATGCGGCCCGACCGACTGGTGGTCGGAGAGGTCCGGGGCGCCGAGGTCACGGAGCTCCTGGCCGCCCTCAACACGGGGCATGAAGGTGGTTGCGGAACGGTCCATGCCAATGCGGCCGAGCACGTGCCGGCCCGTCTCGAAGCGCTGGGGACGGCGGCGGGACTGGAACGGGTGGCGCTCCACAGCCAGCTGGCGGCAGCCCTGTCGGTGGTGGTCCACCTCGTGCGCGACCGGGCCGGGCAGCGGCGGATCGCCGAGGTGCACGTTCTGGAGCGGGACACGGCGGGGCTGGTGGTGACCGTGCCCGCCCTGCGCTGGGGCACCGACGGTTTCGTACGGGAACGGGGCTGGGAACGGCTGCGCTCGCTGATCGGAGGCGCGCCGTGAGCGGTGGCGGTGCACCGGCGGGGGCGGCGGCGAGCGTGGCCTGCGCGGCCGCTCTGTGCGCCGGAGCGGCGGCCTGGCTGGTGGTGGCGCGGGACCACGGGCGGCAGAGGGCACGGGTGCTGTTCGTCGACGGACCGGTCCGCTCGCCGCTGCGCGTGTGGTGGGAACGGGCCGGGACCCGGCTGCTGGGGCGTTTGCGGGAGCGGAGGGAATGGCTCTGCCTTCCGGTGGCGCTGCTCGTCGCCGTGCTGGGGGAGTCCGTGCTGCCGCTGTTCGCCGGGGCGGCGGCGGTGCCGCTGGTGAGTCGGCGGTTGCGCGGGCGGACCCGGAGACAGGAGCGCGAGCGCCGCGAGGCGGCGGTGGTGGCGCTGTGCGGCGCGGTCGTGGGCGAGCTGCGGGCCGGGCGCGAGCCGGGGCAGGCGCTGCTGGCCGCGGTCCGGGAAACGGGGGCGCTGGGGGCGGCGGAGGCCGGTGTGTCGGCGGCGGCCCGGTTCGGTGGTGATGTGCCGGCGGCACTCGGGCAGGCGGCGCGGGAACCCGGTCTGGACGGGCTCGCCGGGGTGGCGGCCTGCTGGCGGGTGGCGGTGGACGGCGGGGCCGGGCTCGCGGCGGGCCTGGACCGGCTGGAAGGCGCGTTGCGGGCCGAACGGCGCAGACGGGAGGAGTTACGGGCCCAGCTGGCGGGCGCCTGGTCGACGGTCGCCGTACTGGCCCTGCTGCCGGTGCTGGGGCTGGGCCTGGGAGCGGCGCTCGGGGCCGACCCGCTGCGGGTGCTGCTCCACACCCCGGTCGGGCTGGCCTGTGTGGTGGTGGGCGCGTTGCTGGAGGCCGCGGGGCTCTGGTGGGCCGGTCGGATCGTACGGGCGGGGGAGGCGGCATGAGCGGCATCACCGGTGGGCCCGGGTTGGCGGCGGTGTGCGCGGTTCTCGGCGCGGCGGCCCTGGCCCTGGCAGGAACGCGGCGGAGGCGGGCAGGGCGCCGTCGGGGCGCGGTGCTGCTGGCGGTTCCTCCGGAGAGACGCCGACGCGGGCGCACGGTGTCCGGCGACCGGGCGAAGGAATGGATCGCGCCGCTGGCGGCCGTGGTGGCGGGCTGGGCGCTGATCGGTGGCCCGCTGGGGTGCGCGGCAGGACTGGCGGGAGGTTACGGCGCCCGGCGATGGCAGCGGGCCCGCAAGGGACACGAGCAGGGGGACGGGAAGGAGGAGCAGGCGTGGGCCGCGCGCCAACTCCCGCTGGCGGCCGACCTGCTGGCGGCCTGCGTCTCTGCCGGTGCCGGGCCGGGGGAGGCGGCCGAAGCGGTGGGGGAGTCCCTCGGCGGGCCGGTCGGTACGAGCCTGGCGCAGGCGGCCGCGGAGATCCGCCTCGGAGGCGAACCAGCGGCGGCCTGGGGGAGGTTCGGCGAGATCCCGGGTGCGGACACGCTGGCCCGCTGCCTGTACCGGGCGGGTTCGACCGGGGCGCCGGCGGCCGAACCGGTGGCGAGGCTGGCCGAGGCGATGCGGGCGGAACGGGCGAGCGCCGCCGTGGCCCGCGCACAACGTGCGGGCGTACTGATCACCGGCCCGGTCGGACTCTGCTTTCTGCCCGCCTTCCTGACGGTGGGCGTGGCCCCGGTGGTGATGGGGCTGGCGACCGGACTGCTTCACGCCGGGTGACCCAAAAGTTCGGGCACCTGAATTTTTCCTACGAGGACGAGCAATCAGCGGGGGTTGAAATGGCACGGCGAATCAGGGACTGGGTACGTGGCGTGGCACGCCGGGCCCGGGCGGACAACGGCATGACGACATCCGAATACGCGGTGGGAACGATCGCGGCCTGCGCGTTCGCGGCGGTGCTCTACAAGGTGGTCACCAGCCAGCCGGTCATGTCCGCACTGCAGTCACTGCTGAAGGAAGCGCTCGATGCGAAGTTCTGAGCGCGGCCGCGGGCGACGGCCTGCCGGGTGCCGTTTTCGGAGCGCGGACGGAAGAGCCGGGGAGGGACGGGACCGGGGCGCGGTGACAGCCGAAGCGGCCATGGCGGTTCCGGTGCTGGTGGTGTTCGCCCTGACGCTGGTCTGGGCGCTGATGGCGGCCTCCGCCCAGATCCGGTGCGTGGACGCGGCGAGAGCCGGGGCAAGGGCCGCGGCCCGTTCCGAACCGGAGGCACAGGCGCTGGACGTCGCCCGGTCGGCGGCCCCCGAGGGGGCCGAAGTCGCGATGGAGCGAACCGGGGAGCTGTGGCGGGTGCGGGTCGAGGCTTCGGCCCCGGGCCCCGGCCCGCTGGCTCTGACGCTCCACGCGGAAGCGGCGGCACTGGCCGAGGACACGGTGGGGGTGGAGCAGTGACCGGTGTACGGGAACGGGCGGGGGGCGGCGCCAGGAGCAGTGGGGGCGGAGGAGGGGCGGCGGACGGGGACAGGGGGCTGGCGACGGTGTGGGTGGCGATGACCACGGCCACGTTGTGCGCGGTGTTCGCGGTGGTGCTGGCGATCGGGCAGGTGGTGGTCGTCCGGCACCGGGCCGGCGGTGCGGCGGACCTGGCGGCCCTGGCAGCGGCGGACCGGGCCCTGCAGGGCTCCGGGACGGCCTGCGGAACCGCCGGGAAGGTGGCCGAGGCGCAGGGGGCGGTGCTGGTGCGGTGCGTGGTGGACGGGGAGATCGCCGATGTGACGGCCCGGGTGGGGTTCGGGCCGTACGAGTCGGAGATCAGGTCCCGGGCCGGTCCTCCGACCGCCGCCGCCCCGACCCCGAAGGCCCCGGCCCTGGGTCTGGACTCGGTTGCGGCCCCGGACTCGGCTCCGGGTCTGGATCCTGCCCCGGGTCTGGTTTCGAAGAGCCCGGATTTGAAGAGTCCGGATTCGAAGGGGCCGCCTCCGGGGGGCCCGGTTCCTCGGGGGGGTGCAGGGCGGAGCGGAGGAGTTCCGTGAGGAGACGCACGGCGCCACGCTTGTGCAGCGGTTCGTTGCCGTTGCCGCACTTGGGGGACTGGATGCAGGAGGGGCAGCCCGCCTCGCACTCGCAGGACGCGATGGCCCGGCGGGTCGCGGTCAGCCAGGCCCGGGCGGTGTGGAAGGCCCGTTCGGCGAATCCGGCGCCGCCCGGGTGGCCGTCGTACACGAAGACCGTGGGCAGCAGGGTGTCCGGATGCAGCGGTACGGAGACCCCACCGATGTCCCACCGGTCACAGGTGGCGAAGAGCGGAAGCATCCCGATCGACGCGTGCTCCGCGGCGTGCAGGGCTCCGCCCAGGATCTCCGGATTGATCCGGGCGGCGTCGAGCTGGTCCTCGGTGACCGTCCACCACACGGCCCGGGTGCGCAGGGTGCGGGGCGGCAGGTCCAGTTTGGTCTCGCCGAGGACCTCGCCGGTGATCAGTTTGCGACGCAGGAAGGAGACGACCTGGTTGGTCACCTCGACGGAGCCGTAACAGAGCCGTCCGTCACCCCAGGGGATCTCGGTGTCGGTCTCCAGGACGGCGATGGAGGTGGTGTCGCGCGCGGTGGTCGAGTACGGCGGGACGGCCTCCTCGACGAGGGCCACGGAGTCCTCCAGGTCCAGCTTCCGGACCAGGTAGGTGCGCCCCTGGTGGAGGTGGACGGCGCCTTCGTGGACCGCGGTGTGCGCGGCCGATTCGTCGACGGTGCCCAGGAGCCGGCCGGTGCCCTCCTCGACGATCTGGACGGGGCGCCCGCCCTCGCCGCGGATGTCGGTGAGATCGACGGCGCGCTCGCGGCGGGTCCAGTGCCAGCCCGTCGCCCGTCTGCGCAGCAGCTTCGCCGCTTCCAGCTGCGGCAGCAGTTCGGCCACGGCGGGGCCGAAGAGGTCCAGGTCGGTACGGGTGAGGGGGAGCTCGGCCGCGGCGGCGCACAGATGGGGGGCGAGGACGTACGGGTTGTCCGGGTCGAGGACGGTGGACTCCACCGGCTGCTGGAACAGCGCCTCGGGGTGGTGGACGAGGAAGGTGTCCAGCGGGTCGTCGCGGGCCACCAGGACGGCCAGGGCGCCCTGGCCGGCGCGCCCGGCCCGGCCGGCCTGCTGCCACAGCGACGCCCTGGTGCCGGGGTAGCCGGCGATGAGGACGGCGTCCAGCCCGGAGACGTCCACGCCGAGTTCCAGGGCGGTGGTGGCGGCCAGGCCGAGCAGCTGCCCGGAGTGCAGGGCGCGTTCCAGGGCGCGGCGCTCTTCGGGGAGGTAGCCCCCGCGGTAGGCGGCGACCCGGTCCGGCAGGGAGCGGTCCACCTCGGCGAGGCGCTCCTTGGCGATGACGGAGATCAGTTCGGCGCCGCGCCGGGAGCGTACGAAGGCGACCGAGCGGACGCCCTGGACGGTCAGATCGGTGAGGAGGTCGGCGGTCTCGGCGGTGGCGGTGCGGCGTACGGGCGCGCCCTTCTCGCCGTGCAGCTCGGTCAGGGGCGGCTCCCACAGGGCGAAGACGAGTTCGCCGCGGGGCGAGGCGTCGTCGGCGATCTCCGTGACCCGGAGGCCGGTGAGGCGGCCCGCGGCGACGGAGGGTTCCGCCGCCGTGGCGGAGGCGAGGAGGAAGACCGGGTCCGCGCCGTAGCGGGCGCACAGACGGCGGAGGCGGCGCACCACCTGGGCGACGTGGGAGCCGAAGACGCCGCGGTAGGTGTGGCACTCGTCGATGACGACGAAGCGCAGGGCACGGAGGAAGGAGGACCAACGGGGGTGGGAGGGGAGTATGCCGCGGTGCAGCATGTCGGGGTTGGTCAGGACGTAGTTGGCGTACTGGCGCACCCATTCGCGTTCTTCGACCGGGGTGTCGCCGTCGTAGACCGCGGGTCTGACGGCGTTGCCGAGCGGCGCCGCGAGTTCCTTCACCGCCCGCCTCTGGTCGGCGGCCAGGGCCTTGGTGGGGGCCAGGTACAGGGCGGTGGAGCCGCGGCCGTTCGGGGCCTCGGAACCGTCGAGCAGGGTGCTGAGGACCGGGGCGAGGTAGGCGAGCGACTTGCCGGACGCGGTGCCGGTGGCGATGACCACGGATTCGCCGTCCAGGGCGTGCTTGGCGGCCGCCGCCTGGTGCGCCCACGGATGGTCGATTCCGGCCTTCCGGATCGCGACGACTACTTCCGGCCGGATGCGATCGGGCCAGATGGCATGGGTTCCCGTGCGCGGGGGCAAGTGCTCCGTATGAGTGATGCGCGCGGACCGGCCCGCCACTGCGGCGAGTCGGTCGAGGACCATGTCGGGAGAGGGGCTGGAGTCCTTGTTCCCGGGTGGTCGGCTGGGGCGGTGATTCTTGGCCATCGGCACCGAGTGTGTCACTGGCGTGACGGACAATGGCCCCAAGGCGTCGTGCATGCCTGCTGGTAAGTGATTGAATGCCATCGCGGCTGGCGATCCGTTCCCCGGCTCCGCCGGGGAGACCGAGGGGCGACCGCTCGATAGCAAGGTGCTGGAGGATCCGTGGACCTGTCCTTGTCGACTCGCAATGTGTCCGGCCCTGGTGGCGACCGTACGGTCGTCGAGGTCGGTGGCGAGATTGATGTGTATACCGCGCCCAAGCTGCGCGAGCAGTTGGTCGAGTTGGTGAATGACGGCAGCTACCACCTGGTTGTCGACATGGAAGGCGTCGACTTCCTCGACTCCACCGGTCTCGGCGTGCTGGTGGGCGGCCTGAAGCGTGTCCGGGCCCATGAGGGCTCGCTGCGCCTGGTCTGCAACCAGGAGCGCATTCTCAAGATCTTCCGGATCACTGGTCTGACCAAGGTGTTCCCGATCCACACCACGGTCGACGAGGCCGTCGCGGCCACCGACTGACGTCCGGTTCCACCGTTCGGGCCGGCCGAGGGGCCGGTCCGGCACCGGATCGGCGCACGGTCGGGGTGCCGGTTTCCGGCGGGCGGACCGGGCGACGCGGACGGGCTTCGCCGTCGGGCGGCCGGTTGCCGTGTACGGGCCACCGGGCGATCGTGCGGCTTCCCTGCCGGGCGGTCGGAGTGCGGCTCATCCGGCCGGGTGCGGGCGAGTGGTGGCCGGGAAACCGGCGCCGGGAGCCCTGAACGGCCGAAGGAGCCGGATGATCCGGTGCCTCGGTACGGACCGGGTGTCCGGGCGACGGCCGAGGCATTCCGGACCGGCTTTCGGCGCCCGGGCGGTCGGCCAGGTCGTCCGGAGCTGCCGGGGCGGCCGTTGGCCGGGGTTCGTCGAACGGCCCGGCTGTCCGTCGGGCGGCCGGGGTGTCTTTCGGTCGGACGGGTGATCGTGTCGCCGATGGTCGGTGCGGCTGTCCGCCGGTCGGGTCATCGCCCGGCCGGGGTACAGGCCGACTCCCGGCCGACCGGTGGTCGGGCGGATGTCGGGCAGTCGGCGGTTTGCCGTTCGGCAGGTGGTGGCCGGTCTTCCGCCCCGGGGTTTGTGGGTCGGCGCGGACCGGTGTGTGATGGTCGGTGGCGGCCTGTCGGCCGGGCTGCACGTTCGGTGCCCGGTCGGCCCGGAAGCGGGTCGGTCACCGGGCGGGCGTCCGTGGGCGTCTGTCGTCGGTGGATGTCTGTCGTCGGCCGGTGGCCGTACGTCGGCGGTCCGGTTCGCCCGGAGGCCGACGGACAGGTCGGTCGTCGATCGCTGCAGGTTCCGGAAAGAAGTCCGTTCCTGCAGGTTCCGGAAGAAGAGCAGGGGCGCCGGGCAGCGGGCCCGGGACCCTGGGATGCATGCCCGTACGTCTGAGGGGGATCGCATGGCCACCGTTGAACTCCGCTTCAGCGCCCAGCCCGAACACGTCAGGACGGCCCGCCTCGTGGCCGCCGCCGTGGCACGCCGGGCGGGCATCGACGAAGCCGTGCTCGACGAGGTCAGACTCGCCGTCGGTGAGGCGTGCAGCCGCGCCGTCGGGCTGCACCGCAGCCATGGCATCACCGCTCCCGTCACCGTCGCCCTGATCGAGGAGGAGAAGTCCTTCGCCGTGGAAGTCGGCGACGAGGTGCCGGGGCCGGGTGCCGAGCCCACCCTCGGCGGGCGGGCCGGAGCGTCCGAGGGCCGCGGCGCCACGCCCGGCGCGGGGCTCGACGAGCCGGACCACGAGAGCGACGCGGACGGCGAGGACCAGATGGGTCTCGCGGTCATCAGCGGCCTCGTCGACGACGTGGAGGTCCGGTCGGGGATCAACGGCGGAGTGATCCGCATGACCTGGCCGAAGGCCCCCGTGGACGCCCTTCCTTGAAGCCACGGGAGTCACGGGAGCCAGGGAAGCCGCGGGGGATGCGGAGGGTGCGGAAGACACAGAGGGCGCGGGGGACGCGGAAGGTGCGAGAGGCACCCCGCTGAGGTTCCCGGGGGCCCGCTCCGGGGTACCACCGTCTCCGCCGGGGGCGGCCCCGCCCGCCAGGACGTGGCTCCACCCCTCTTCCGGCCCATTTCTCGTTTCTCGATCCGCCATTTGAGGCCCTGCTGAGCAGGGCCTTTATTCATTTCCATGTGATCGGCAATCCCGGGAAATGAGTCTGCCCCATTACTGCATTCAGGTCGATCTCGTGTCCCGGTCATTTAACGACCGGCCGGTTGCGGGTAATCAGATTTACCGCGCACTGTTTTGATCGGCTCCCGCTCCTTACAATTCGTCCACGACTTGAGCGCTGAGCATCAAGGAGGACGTATGGCGGAGATCTTCAACACCCCACTGGCAGGACTGGCGCAGGATTCCGCATTCTCCGGCCCCTCTGGCCGACCCGATTCCCTGGCCGCCGCGGTGCTCACCGACAGCAATCGGGTGATCGTGGTCGTCGTCGCGGTCGTGGCCGTCGCCGCCCTGGTGGTGGCCCGGTTGCTGGTGCGCCAGGTGCTGGCGGCGGGCGAGGGAACCGAGCGCATGAAAGAGATCGCGGCCGCCGTCCAGGAAGGTGCGAACGCCTATCTGGCCCGGCAGCTGCGTACCGTGGGCATCTTTGCCGTCGTGGTCTTCTTCCTTCTGTTGCTGCTGCCGGCCGACAACTGGTCGCAGCGTGCGGGACGCTCGTTGTTCTTCCTCATCGGTGCGCTTTTCTCGGCGGCCACCGGATACATCGGTATGCGGCTCGCCGTGCGCAGTAATGTCCGTGTGGCTGCTGCTGCGCGTGAGGCGACGCCTGCGGAGGGAGAACCGGAAAAAGATCTCACCGCCGTTTCGCACAAGGCGATGAAGATCGCTTTTCGTACCGGTGGTGTGGTCGGCATGATCACCGTGGGGCTCGGTCTGCTCGGCGCCTCCTGCGTCGTGCTCGTCTATGCCGCCGACGCCCCGAAGGTGCTGGAGGGCTTCGGCCTCGGGGCCGCGCTGATCGCCATGTTCATGAGGGTCGGGGGCGGGATCTTCACCAAGGCGGCGGACGTCGGCGCCGACCTCGTGGGCAAGGTCGAGCAGGGCATCCCGGAGGACGACCCGCGCAACGCGGCCACCATCGCCGACAACGTGGGCGACAACGTCGGTGACTGCGCGGGCATGGCGGCCGACCTCTTCGAGTCGTACGCCGTGACGCTCGTCGCCGCGCTGATCCTGGGCAAGGCCGCCTTCGGCGACTCGGGGCTGGCCTTCCCGCTGATCGTCCCGGCGATCGGGGTGATCACCGCGATGATCGGGATCTTCGCGGTCGCCCCGCGCCGCGCCGACCGCAGCGGAATGACCGCCATCAACCGCGGCTTCTTCGTCTCCGCAGTGATCTCACTGGTGCTGGTGGCCGTGGCCGTCTTCGTCTACCTGCCCTCCTCGTACGCGGAGCTGGACGGCGTCGGCGACAGCGCGATCACCTCGCACGGCGGTGACCCGAGGCTCCTCGCCCTGGTCGCCGTCGCCATCGGCATCGTGCTGGCGGCCCTGATCCAGCAGCTGACCGGTTACTTCACCGAGACCGGCCGGCGCCCCGTCCAGGACATCGGCAAGTCCTCGCTGACCGGACCGGCCACCGTCGTGCTCGCCGGCATCTCCATCGGGCTGGAGTCCGCCGTCTACACGGCGCTGCTGATCGGACTCGGCGTCTACGGGGCGTTCCTGCTCGGCGGTACGTCGATCATGCTGGCGCTCTTCGCGGTGGCCCTGGCCGGGACCGGGTTGCTCACCACCGTCGGCGTCATCGTCGCCATGGACACCTTCGGGCCGGTCTCGGACAACGCGCAGGGCATCGCCGAGATGTCGGGCGACGTCACGGGGGCCGGTGCGCAGGTCCTCACCGACCTCGACGCCGTCGGCAACACCACGAAGGCCATCACGAAGGGCATCGCCATCGCCACCGCGGTCCTGGCGGCGTCGGCGCTCTTCGGCTCGTACCGCGACGCGATCGCCACGGCGGTCGACGACGTGGGGGCCGGGGCGGGTGAGATGACGCTCAGCCTGGACATCTCGCAGCCGAACAACCTGGTGGGCCTGATCCTCGGCGCCGCGGTCGTCTTCCTCTTCTCCGGGCTCGCGATCAACGCGGTGGCGCGGTCCGCCGGAGCGGTGGTCTACGAGGTGCGGCGGCAGTTCCGCGAGCACCCGGGGATCATGGACCGCGGTGAGCGGCCCGAGTACGGGCGCGTCGTCGACATCTGCACCAAGGACGCCCTGCGCGAACTCGCCACGCCCGGCCTGCTCGCCGTCCTGGCGCCGATCGCCGTCGGGTTCACGCTCGGCGTCGGGGCGCTCGGCTCGTACCTCGCGGGCGCCATCGGGACGGGCACCCTGATGGCGGTCTTCCTCGCCAACTCCGGCGGGGCGTGGGACAACGCCAAGAAACTCGTCGAGGACGGTCATCACGGCGGCAAGGGCAGCGAGGCCCATGCCGCGACCGTCATCGGCGACACGGTCGGCGACCCGTTCAAGGACACGGCGGGCCCGGCGATCAACCCCCTGCTCAAGGTGATGAACCTGGTCGCGCTGCTCATCGCCCCGGCGGTGGTGCAGTTCAGCTACGGGCCGGACGCGAGCGCCGGTGTGCGGGCCCTGGTGGCGGCGATCGCCGTCGCGGTCGTCGTCGGGGCGGTCTACGTCTCCAAGCGGCGCGGGATCGCCGTGGGGGACGGTGAGGGCCCCGGCAGCGGGGACCGGTCCTCGGGGCCGCAGGGGCAGGCGGTCGTCCCGTAGGGCGGCTGCGAAGGTGAGAAGGGGGCTGTGAAGGAGGAGGGCGGGCCGGAGGCGTCCGCCGGGGCCCGGACCAATGGGCGGGCGGGGGGTGCGTCCTGATGTGCCGTCCGCTCCTCCGCCCACCTCCTCCTCCGCTTTTCCGCCCGCCCTTCCGTCCGTTCCTCCGCCTCTGCCTCTGCCCGATGGTTCGCCCGGACGCATCGTGGCGGGGGTGTCGCAGGCCGGTTCGGGCCGTCGAATCCATACCCCGTTCGAGTGGCTGCTCGTTCAGGCGTTCCTGAGTTCCGGGGGCTGTGTGGGTGAGTTGTATCTCCCTCATTTCCCTTGGTGCAAATGGCTGCAAAAGGCCATCCACCGGACGTCCGGCTCGCGGGAGGAGGGCGCCCGCCGTGTAAGTTCCGGGGCCGAGAGCCTTGGAAGGGACCAATCCGGTGAACAAGAAGCTAGCGGCCGCACTGTCCGGCGGTGCGGTACTGGTGATTGCGCTGTCGGGCTGCAGCAGCGACGACGACAAGAGCGAGAAGGTGAACGCCTGGGCCAAGCAGGTCTGCGACCAGGTCCACCCCCAGCTCCAGAAGATCGCGAACGCGAACGCCGCCATCCAGCAGCAGACCGCCGACAACAGCAAGCCCGCCGACGTGCAGCGCACCGACTCGGCTGCCTTCCAGCAGATCTCGCAGGCGTACAAGGCGCTGGGCGCGGCCGTCGAGTCGGCCGGTCCGCCGCCGGTCGACGGCGGCGAGACCACGCAGAAGGAGGCCGTGAAGGAACTCAACGCCTCCTCCGCGGCGTACGCGAACCTGCAGAAGAAGGTCGACGCCCTGGAGACGAAGGACCAGGCGAAGTTCGCCGACGGGCTCAAGGGCATCGCGGACGAACTGAACAAGATCAGCACCAGTGGTGACGAGTCGTTGAAGAAGCTCCAGTCCGGCGAGGTCGGCACCGCGATGGCCAAGCAGAAGGGCTGCCAGAAGCCGACGGCCTCGACACCGAAGGCCACCACCGAGCCGTCCACCCCCACGTCCCCGTCCGGATCGCCCAGCAAGAAGGCGTGACCCGGCGCCGGACGGGAGGCGCGGGACGCGGAACCGGCTGTGCGGACGGCCCGGCGGCCCCGATGGGCGCCGGGCCGCTGCCGTTGTCGGCGGTAGCGGCCACAATGGGTGGGTGAGTACGACCAGCCTCCCCGCGCCCGACCGTTCGCCCCTGCTCCGCGAAGCCCTGCTCGCCGCCGACTTCACCGCCGACGGGCTCCTCGACCTGCTCGGCGCGCCCGCCTACGCCGCGCTCGCCCGCAGCGAGACGGTCCCGGCGCTGCGGGCCACCCGGGGCGGCTCCCCGCTCGACACGCTGGTCCGGCTCTTCCTGCTCCAGCACCCGGTGCCGTACGAGCGGGCCCGTGCGGCGCTGCCGTTGGCCGAGTGCGTCGAGGACGGCTGGGTGACCCGTGCCGGCGACGAGGTGCGGGCCGCGGTCGACGTGCGGCCGTACGGCGGCCCCGAGGGGCAGGACTGGTACATCGTCTCGGACCTGGGCTGCGCGGTCGGCGGCGCGGGCGGCATCGGCTCGCGCGAGGAGGGGGTGGTCCTCGGCGTCGGCGGGGCGTCCACCACGCTCGCCGGAATCACCGTCCGTACGCCTGTCGCCTCCGCGCTCGACGTCGGCACGGGCTCGGGCATCCAGGCGCTGCACGCCTCGCAGCACGCCACCCGGGTCACGGCCACCGACGTCAACCCCCGGGCACTGGAGTTCACCCGGCTGACGCTCGCGCTGTCCGGCGCCGCCCCGGCCGAGCTGCGCGAGGGCTCCCTCTACGAACCGGTGGGCACGGAGACGTACGACCTGATCGTCTCCAACCCGCCGTTCGTCATCTCGCCCGGTGCCCGGCTCACCTACCGCGACGGCGGGATGGGCGGCGACGACCTGTGCCGGACCCTGGTGCGGCAGACCGGCGACCGGCTGAACGAGGGCGGGTACGCCCACTTCCTGGCCAACTGGCAGCACGTCGAGGGCGAGGAGTGGCAGAGCCGGGTGAGCTCCTGGGTCCCGCACGGCTGCGACGCCTGGATCGTGCAGCGCGAGGTCCAGGACGTCACGCAGTACGCGGAGCTGTGGCTGCGCGACGGCGGCGACCACCGTACGGACCCCGCCGAGTACGCCGCGCGGTACGACGCCTGGCTGGACGAGTTCGAGGCCCGCAAGACCAAGGGCGTCGGCTTCGGCTGGATCACCCTGCGCCGGTCCGCCGCGGCCGCCGCCGGGAATCCGTCCATCGTGATCGAGGAGTGGCCGCACGCGGTGGAGCAGCCGCTCGGACCGGCCGTCGAGGCCCACTTCGCCCGCCAGGACTACCTCCGCGAGCAGGACGACGCCGCGCTCCTGGCCGGGCACTTCACCCTGGCCGCCGAGGTGGTGCAGGAACAGGTGGGGCTGCCGGGCGCGGAGGACCCCGAGCACGTGGTGCTCCGTCAGAACCGGGGCATGCGGCGCGCGACGAAGGTCGACGCCGTCGGTGCGGGCTTCGCGGGCGTGTGCGACGGGACGCTGCCGGCGGGCCGGATCCTGGACGCGATCGCCCAGTTGATGAACGAGGATCCGGTGCTGCTGCGCGACCGGACCCCGCAGGCGATCCGGCTGCTGGTGGAGGAGGGCTTCCTGGAGCCGGTGCCGCCGTCGGCGGTATGAGCGCGTGACTCCGGTTCCGGTTTCCGGTCGTCGGGGCCGGGGCGCCGGACCGGGGGACCGCCGGACGGCCGGGCCGTCGCGGTCGGCGGACCGGCGGGCTCCGTTCCCGCTCGGGCCCATGTGGCCGTATGCGCGGCTCCGTGTCCTCGTGGACGACCGGCCGCCCCGCGGTGGCGGGCCCGCGCCCGTCGCTGACGGGGCAGATCGCTGGGGGTGCGGATTCCGGTTGATCCCGCGACGGTGCGCGGCGCGGCGGTGCGGACGGGGCGACCCGGCGTCGCGTACGGGGGCGGCCCGGACGCGCGTACCAGGGTGGCCCGGGTGGTCCGGTGGTGTGGGCCGGAGCGGCGAATCCCGTCATTCACCCGGGGTTCGCGTCGGCGACGCCCAGGAGTGGCAGCCTCCCCCTGGCCGGACGGCACACCCTCCGACCGGACAGCGGGACCCGGATGCGGGGCCCGGCCACGGGACAGGGAGGCGGACGGACATGGAGAGCGGACCCGCGATCTTCGCCGGAACGGCGTTCGCCCTGTTCGGAGCCGCACTGCTGCTGTGGACGGGGGCGCGCGTGCTGCATCGTGCGCCGGTCGCGCACGGCGTGAGCCCCGTGGCTTCCGCCGCTCTCGCCACCGTGTTCGGCGTACTCTTTCTCGTTCTCGGTGTGTGGTGCTTCACTCGCGTCTGATCCACCGGCCACTGATCCACTCCTGCTTTCCACCGAGCCGCTCCCGTTCCACGGATCACTCCCGATCCACTCCCGTCCGGCGCCGGACGGAAAGCGCGGGGCACGGGGGCGGGGCGCGACGGACCGTGGCGGGGAACACGCCCGGGTCGTCCGCATCTCGCCCCCGGTGCCCGTAACGCCGTCACCGCGCTCCGAAACCCGCAGGCAGTGACCGTGCGCACGGGAGACGGGGCGGTCCGGGCGGCAGGAATGGCGGAAGTCGGGTTACCGTTCGAGTGGCCGTTGCGGGCTTTTGCCGTTTGACACGGGGGCGGGTTGTACCGTCACACTCCGCAGCGACAGCACCGTAGGCAGCGTCATCGCGCTGTCCGGATGCCCACCGAGCGTCGACCGGAGAGAAGAGCGAAGTTGTCCCCGACCAGCGAGACCGCACAGGGCGGCCGCCGACTCGTCATCGTCGAGTCGCCTGCCAAGGCGAAGACGATCAAGGGCTACCTCGGCCCCGGATACGTGGTCGAGGCGAGCGTCGGGCACATCCGCGACCTGCCGAACGGCGCCGCAGAGGTCCCGGACGAGTACACCGGTGAGGTCCGCCGGCTCGGCGTCGACGTCGAGCACGACTTCCAGCCCGTCTACGTCGTCAACGCGGACAAGAAGGCCCAGGTCAGGAAGCTGAAGCAGCTCCTTGCCGAGTCCGACGAACTCTTCCTCGCCACCGATGAGGACCGCGAGGGCGAAGCCATCGCGTGGCACCTGCAGGAAGTCCTGAAGCCCAAGGTCCCGGTCCACCGGATGGTCTTCCACGAGATCACCAAGGACGCGATCCGGGCCGCCGTCGCCAACCCGCGCGAGCTCAACCAGCGCATGGTCGACGCCCAGGAGACCCGCCGCATCCTCGACCGGCTCTACGGCTACGAGGTCTCGCCGGTCCTGTGGAAGAAGGTCATGCCGCGCCTGTCGGCAGGCCGCGTCCAGTCCGTGGCGACCCGGCTCGTCGTCGAGCGGGAGCGCGAGCGCATCGCCTTCCGCTCCGCCGAGTACTGGGACCTCACCGGAACCTTCGCCACCGGCCGCGCCGGTGACGCCTCCGACCCGTCGACCCTCACCGCCCGCCTCAGCGCGGTGGACGGCCGCCGCATCGCCCAGGGCCGTGACTTCGGCCCGGACGGGCAGCTGAAGCCCGGCTCCGGCCAGGTGCTGCACCTGGACGAGGCGAACGCCCGGGCCCTGGCCGCCGCGCTCGCCGACACCGCGTTCACCGTGCGGTCCGTCGAGTCGAAGCCGTACCGCCGTTCCCCGTACGCCCCGTTCCGGACGACGACCCTCCAGCAGGAGGCGAGCCGGAAGCTGGGCTTCGGCGCCAAGGCCACCATGCAGGTCGCGCAGAAGCTGTACGAGAACGGCTTCATCACCTATATGCGTACCGACTCCACGACCCTCTCGGACACCGCGGTCACCGCCGCCCGGGCGCAGGTCACGCAGCTGTACGGCGCCGGCTACCTCCCGGACAAGCCGCGCACGTACGCCGGGAAGGTCAAGAACGCGCAGGAGGCGCACGAGGCGATCCGCCCCTCCGGCGACCGCTTCCGCACCCCCGCGGAGACCGGCCTCACCGGCGACCAGTTCCGGCTGTACGAGCTGATCTGGAAGCGGACCGTCGCCTCCCAGATGAAGGACGCGGTCGGCAATTCCGTCACCGTCAAGATCGGCGGCCGGGCGGGCGACGGCCGGGACGCCGAGTTCTCCGCGTCCGGCAAGACGATCACCTTCCACGGCTTCATGAAGGCGTACGTCGAGGGCGCCGACGACCCGAACGCCGAGCTCGACGACCGCGAGCGGCGCCTGCCGCAGGTCGCCGAGGGCGACGCGCTGTCCGCCGAGGAGATCTCGGCCGACGGCCACGCCACCAAGCCGCCGGCCCGCTACACCGAGGCCTCGCTGGTCAAGGAGCTTGAGGAGCGCGAGATCGGCCGCCCGTCGACGTACGCGTCGATCATCGGCACGATCCTGGACCGCGGCTACGTCTTCAAGAAGGGCACGGCGCTCGTCCCGTCGTTCCTCTCCTTCGCCGTCGTCAACCTGCTGGAGAAGCACTTCGGCCGGCTCGTCGACTACGACTTCACCGCGAAGATGGAGGACGACCTCGACCGCATCGCGCGGGGCGAGGCCCAGGCCGTCCCGTGGCTGAAGCGTTTCTACTTCGGCGCCGGTGACGACACGGCCGGCGCGGGCGCGGCCTCCGACGCGGGCAACGGCGACGGAGACCACCTCGGCGGTCTGAAGGAGCTCGTCACCGACCTCGGCGCGATCGACGCGCGCGAGATCTCCTCCTTCCCCGTCGGCAACGACATCAAGCTGCGGGTCGGCCGCTACGGGCCGTACATCGAGCGCGGCGAGAAGGACGCCGAGGGCCACCAGCGCGCGGACGTGCCGGAGGACCTGGCGCCCGACGAGCTGTCCGTGGAGTACGCGGAGGAGCTGCTGGCCAAGCCCAGCGGCGACTTCGAGCTCGGCACGGACCCGGTCACCGGGCACCAGATCATCGCGAAGGACGGCCGTTACGGCCCGTACGTCACCGAGGTGCTGCCCGAGGGCACCCCGAAGACCGGCAAGAACGCGGTGAAGCCGCGGACCGCCTCGCTCTTCAAGTCCATGTCCCTGGACACGGTGACGCTGGCCGACGCGCTCCGGCTGATGTCGCTGCCGCGCGTCGTCGGCGAGGACGCCGAGGGCGTCGAGATCACCGCGCAGAACGGTCGCTACGGCCCGTACCTGAAGAAGGGCACGGACTCGCGGTCGCTCACCAGCGAGGACCAGCTCTTCGACATCACGCTCGAAGAGGCCCTCGCGATCTACGCGCAGCCCAAGCAGCGCGGCCGGGCCGCCGCCAAGCCGCCGCTGAAGGAACTGGGCACGGACCCGGTGAGCGGGGCCCCGGTCGTGGTCAAGGACGGCCGCTTCGGCGCGTACGTCACCGACGGCGAGACGAACGCGACGCTGCGGACCGCCGACAGCGTCGAGGACATCACGCCGGAGCGCGGCTACGAGCTGCTCGCCGAGAAGCGCGCCAAGGGGCCCGCCAAGAAGAAGACGGCGAAGAAGGCCCCGGCCAAGAAGGCGACGGCCGCGAAGAAGACGACCGCCAAGAAGACCACGGCGGCCGCCAAGAAGACGGCGGCGAAGAAGACCACCGCCGCGAAGAAGACCACGACGGCCAAGAAGGCGACGGCCGCCAAGAAGGCGACGGCCGCCAAGAAGGCGACGACGGCCGCGGCGTCCGTGGAGGACTGAGCCCGAGGCCCAGGGCTTCGGGGTCCGGCCGTACGCGTCGGACACCGCGGACCCGGCGGCCGGTTCCGCGGAGCGGGTACGTCAATGGGGGGCCGGGGAGACCCGGCCCCCTTCGGCGTCCGCACCGGCACTCGCGCACATCGGTCCGGGCGGCCGGAAAGCAACGGAAAGCACAGGCCGGGGGCGGGGTGCGCCGGGTGAACCGCGGGCGCCGGAACTGCTCGGGCGCCCATATGTTCGGACGGGGCCTCCGGGGACCCCACGGCTCCGGATAGGCTGGGCGGATGACGCGAGCCGAGCAGCCAACGGTCGTGAGCCCCACCTCCGACACACTTGCCGCAGACTCACGCGAGCGCGCCGTACGAGCCCTGTTGCGTGTTCCCCCGCTGAAGCGGTTGTGGAGCGCCCAGCTCGTCGGTGGTATCGGCGATGCACTCGCCCTTCTCGTGCTGGTGCTGATGTCGCTGCAAGCGGCGGTCCTGGAGGGCTCATTCGGGGCCGGGTACCGGGGGGCGGCCTTCGCCGTCGCCGCGGTGTTCGGGGCCCGGATCCTTGCCACCCTCCTTTTCGGAGCCGTACTCCTGGGGCCGTTGACGACGCTCACCGCGCCCGGCGGACCGCTGGACCGGCGGTGGCTGATGATCGGCACGGACGGGCTGCGGCTCGCGCTGCTGGTCGTCGCACCCCTGTGGATCGACTGGATGCCCGACCGGGCGCTCATGATGATCCTCATCACCGTCTTCCTGACCGGCGCGGCCGAACGCCTGTGGACGGTCGCCAAGGACGGCGCGGCCCCCGCGCTGCTGCCCGCCCCGCCCATCGAGGGCGCCGCCGTGCGCCCGCTGCCCGACCACCTCGACGCACTGCGCCGGCTCTCCATCCGCACCGACTTCGCCGCGATCCCCGTGGCCGCGGCCGCCCTGCTGGTCGCCACGCTCATCGGCAACCTGCTGGGCTCGGGCCTGGAGTGGTTCTCGATCCACCAGGCGGCCCTCGGTTCGTACATCGCCGCCGGGCTCTTCTCCGCCTCGATCTCCGTCCTGTACTTCCTGGAGCTGCCCGGCACGCAGACGCCCCGCCCGCGCTCGCCGCTGGAGGGCCTGCGCCGCCCGTCGACCGGCAACGGACCCGACAAGGGCCGTACCGGGGCCGTCCCGCTGGTCGTCGCCGCCTCGGCCACGGTCGCCGGGGCCATCGCCGCCGCTGCCGCCGTCGCCGTGCTGCACGCCGCCGACCTGGGCGGCGGACCCGCCACCTTCGCCCTGCTGATCCTCGGCCTGACCGGGGCCACCGGCGCCGGCATCCGCACCGCGGGGAAGGTCCTGCCGACCCTGTCGCGGCGCCGGCTGCTCGCACTGGCCACCGCCACCACCGGCATCGCGCTCCTCGCGATGGGCCTCGTGCCGGACACGGCGACCGTGCTGATGATCGCGGTGCTCGCCGGGTACGCGGCCGGGGTCGCCGCCCACACCGGTCACGTCCTGGTCGACCAGGAGACCGAGGAGACCCGCCGGGCCAGGACCACCGAACACCTCCAGGCCGTCGCACGGGTCCTCATCGCGCTCGGCGCGCTCGGCGGTCCGCTGCTGGCCGCCGCGATCGGCACCCACCGGCTGACCGCCGGGGACTTCGTCTTCGCCCACGGCGGTGCGGCCTTCACCCTGATGCTGATCGGCGCGCTGCTGCTGCCCGTCGCCGCGATCGTGCTCGCGAAGACGGACGACCGCTCCGGCGTGCCGCTGCGCCGCGACCTGCGCGAGGCGCTGCGCGGCGGCGACCCGGCCGTCGCCCCCGCCGCGAACGGCTTCTTCATCGCCCTGGAGGGCGGCGACGGCGCCGGCAAGTCCACCCAGGTCGAGGCGCTCGCCGAGTGGATCCGGGCCAAGGGCCACGAGGTCGTCGTCACCCGGGAGCCGGGGGCGACCCCGGTCGGCAAGCGGCTGCGCTCGATCCTGCTCGACGTGTCGTCGGCCGGGCTCTCCAACCGGGCCGAGGCACTGCTGTACGCCGCCGACCGGGCCGAGCACATCGACTCGCTCGTCCGCCCGGCGCTGGAGCGCGGCGCGATCGTCATCTCCGACCGCTACATCGACTCGTCCGTCGCCTACCAGGGCGCCGGCCGCGACCTGTCCCCGACCGAGATCGCCCGGATCTCGCGCTGGGCGACGGGCGGACTCGTACCGCACCTGACGGTGCTGCTGGACGTGGACCCGGAGACGGCGCGGGAACGGTTCACCGAGGCGCCCGACCGGCTGGAGTCCGAGCCGCCGGAGTTCCACGCCCGGGTGCGGTCCGGTTTCCTGACGCTGGCCGCGGCCGACCCGACCCGCTACCTGGTGGTGGACGCGGGCCAGGACCCGGAGGACGTCACCACGGTCGTACGCCACCGGCTCGACCAGCTCCTCCCGCTCTCCGAGGCCGAGATCAAGGCCCAGGAGGAGGCGCGCCGGGCGGCCGAGGAGGAGGCCAGGCGCAAGGCCGAGGAAGAGGCGGCGCGCAAGGCCGAGGAGGAGCGGCTGGAGCGCGAGCGGCAGGCGCAGCTGGCCAAGCTCCGTGCCGAGGAGGAGGAGCGCAAGGCCCGCGAGCTGGAGGAGGCGCGCCGCCGCGAGGCCGAACGTCAGGCGGAGGAGGCCCGGCAGCGGGCCGAGGAAGCCCGTCGCGTGGCCGAGGAGGAGCGGGTCCGCCGCGAGGCCGAGGAGGCGGCCCGGGAGGCCGAACAGGCCCGGCTGCGCCGCCAGGCCGAGGAGGAGGCGCGGCAGCGCAAGGAGGCCGAGGCGCTGCGGCTGGAGAAGCAGCGCAAGGCCGAGGAGGCGCTGCTGAGGGCCGAGGAGGCGCGCAGGCAGGCCGAGGCCGAGGCCGCCGAGGCGGCGGAACGGGCCAGGGCGGAGGCCGCCGCGGCCGCCTCCGTGCCGGAGAACGAGATCACGGTCCCGACGCCGATCGTCAACCCGAACGACGTGACGCAGCAGGTGCCCTCGCCGGCCACTCCGTCCACGCGTTCCGACGAGGCCGAGACGGCGATGCTCCCGAAGATCGAGGACCGGCCCGGTGCACCGGGCGCCGCGGACGAGACGGCGGTCCTTCCGCCGGTCCGGGACGCCGCGCAGGCGCGCGAGACGCGGTCGGCACGGCCGGAGGACCGGGTGCCGCGGGGCATCTTCCGCGACGAGCGCCCGGCGGGCTCCGCCCCGGAGGGTGAGAACGAGCGCACCCGCGAGCTCCCGCAGATCGGCGACCCGCAGTCGGCGCAGGGCCGGTGGGAGGACGGGGAACGCAGCCGGCGCCCCCGCCCCGACTGGGCCGAGGAGACCCCGCTGGACGATCTGCCGACGCTGGCGGACGAGCTGCTGGGCGACCGCGGCGACCTCGACGACGGGGACCAGGGCCGCTCCGGCAGGGGCCGCCGCCCGCGCCGCTGACGAAACGGCCGGGACGGCGACGGGACGACCGGAGCAACGGCCGGCACGGTGACGGGACGACCGGGTGGGGCAGTCGTGACGGATGAGACCGTCGGGCTGCCCCACCCGCCCGTCCGGGGCGTACGGTCCGCAGGGGGTGGGGCCGGCCCGGGCGTACGGTCTGGGGCACCGGCCCCGCGCGGGCCGGTCCGGGCGTACGGTCCGCAGGGGGCACGGCCGGTCCGGGGCCGGCGGCTCGCAGGGGCGGGACGGGTGGCCGGGGGCGGCTCTCTGCCGGGATTGTCAGACCCGTCCCCCACAATGGATGCCGGATCATGGAAGCCGGACCGCAGACCGCCGCGCCGGGCGGCGGCCCCGGACGGGCGGACGGCGACACCACGGCCGCGCGGCCGCACTGCACGACAGCCGCGCGGCGCACACCATCGGAAGGGCGGTGACCCATGACCGTATGGGACGACCTGGTCGGGCAGGACCGTGTGCAGGAGCAGCTCGCGGCCGCCGCCCGGGACGCCGATGCGCTGGTCACCGCGGCCGGGGTGGGGGAGCAGGTGCCCCCGGGGTCGAAGATGACCCACGCCTGGCTGTTCACCGGACCGCCGGGCTCCGGCCGCTCCACCGCGGCCCGCGCCTTCGCCGCCGCCCTCCAGTGCACCAGCCCCGACCGTGCCCTGGGCGGCGCGCCGGGATGCGGTTTCTGCGACGGCTGCCACACCAGCCTGATCGGCACGCACGCCGACGTCGAGGTGGTCCGTACGGATCTGCTCTCCATCGGTGTGAAGGAGACCCGCGAGCTGGTCCGCCGCGCCCAGCTCTCGCCGGCCGTCGGCCGCTGGCAGGTCATCGTCCTGGAGGACGCCGACCGGCTCACCGAGGGCGCGGGGAACGTCCTGCTGAAGGCGGTCGAGGAGCCCGCGCCCCGCACGGTGTGGCTGCTCTGCGCGCCCTCCCTGGAGGACGTGCTGCCCACCATCCGTTCCCGGTGCCGCCACCTCACGCTGCGCACGCCCCCGGTCGACGCGGTGGCCGACGTCCTGATCCGGCGCGACGGCATCGACCCGGAGCGGGCCGCGTCCGCCGCGCGGGCCACCCAGGGGCACATCGACCGGGCCCGTCGCCTCGCCACCGACGAGCGGGCCCGCTCGCGCCGCGCCGCCGTGCTCAAGCTCCCGCTGCGGGTCGAGGACATCGGGGGGTGCCTCAAGGCCGCGCAGGAGCTGATCGACACCGCGACCGACGACGCCAAGCAGGTCTCGGAGGAGGTCGACGCCAAGGAGACGGAGGAGATGAAGGCCGCGCTCGGGGCCGCGGCCGGAGGACGGCTGCCGCGCGGCACGGCCGGGGTGATGAAGGAGCTGGAGGACCGGCAGAAGCGCCGCAAGACCCGTACCCAGCGCGACAGCCTCGACCTCGCGCTCACGGATCTGACCGGCTTCTACCGTGACGTGCTGGCCATCCAGCTGGGCTCGCGGATCGCCCTCGCCAACACGGACGTGGAGGACGCCCTCGACCAAGTCGCCCGTTCCTCCACCCCCGAGCGCACCCTGCGCCGGATAGAGGCGGTGATCGCCTGCCGCCGGGCGCTGGACCGCAATGTGGCACCGCTGCTCGCGGTGGAGGCGATGACGATGGCCCTCCGCGCGGGCTGACCCGTCCCCGCCGCCCGCGCACCGGAACCCGGCGTGCCGCGACGGCGCCCGCCGCCCGGGTAACGCGTACGGTGCCCGGCGCCCGCGTACCGTCACCCGCCCGTGCCCCGGCGGTCCGCTTACCGGCACCCGCTTCCACCCACTGTCGCTTTTCACCGCTTTTCACCCGTACGGGCAGGTGGCGGGGCGGTCCGCCACTCGGCGACTACGCTCCGGGGATGGACACCAGGCGCTCGCTCCGCATTCTCGCCGCCGCACTCGGCGCGGCCGGCCTCCTCGTCTCCGGCTGTACCGGCGGGAGTCCGACGAACGCCTCGTCGTCCGCGCCGGCGACGGCGTCCGTACCACCCGTGCCGGACGGGCTGGAGCGGTACTACGGGCAGTCGCTGAAGTGGCGGGACTGCGGCGTCGAGGGCTTCCAGTGCGCGACGATGAAGGCGCCGCTGGACTACGCGAAGCCGGACGGCGACGAGATCGACCTGGCCGTCTCCCGCAAGAAGGCCACCGGACCCGGCAAGCGGATCGGCTCCCTCCTGGTGAACCCGGGCGGCCCCGGCGGCTCCGCCATCGACTACCTCCAGGGCTACGCGGCGATCGGCTACCCGGCCCCGGTCCGGGCCCGCTACGACATGGTCGCCGTCGACCCGCGCGGAGTGGCCCGCAGCGAACCCGTCGAATGCCTCACCGGCCCGCAGATGGACACCTACACCCAGGTCGACCAGACCCCGGACGACGCGGCCGAGACCACCGGGCTGAGCAGCGCCTACGAGCGGTTCGCGAGCGGCTGCGAGAAGCGTTCCGGCACGATCCTCCCGCACGTCTCCACCGTCGAGACCGCCCGCGACATGGACATGCTGCGGGCCCTCCTCGGCGACGAGAAGCTGCACTACGTGGGGGCGTCGTACGGCACCTTCCTCGGCGCGACGTACGCCGGGCTCTTCCCCGGCCGGGTCGGCCGCCTGGTCCTGGACGGCGCGATGGACCCGTCGCTCCCCTCCGTCGAGATGAACCGAGACCAGACGGCGGGCTTCGAGACCGCCTTCCAGTCCTTCGCCGCCGACTGCGTGAAGAAGGCGGACTGCCCGCTCGGCACCACCTCCACCGCCGACGCGGCCGCCCGCATGAAGAAGATCTTCGCCGACCTCGACGCCCACCCGATCGACACCGGCGACTCCCGCCGGCTCACCGAGTCCCTCGGCACCACGGGGGTCATCGCCGCGATGTACGACGAATCGGCCTGGCCCCAGCTCCGCGAGGCCCTCGCGGCGGCCCAGGACGGCGACGGCTCCGGTCTGCTCTCGCTGTCGGACAGCTACTACGAACGCCGGCCGAACGGCACGTACGCGAACCTCATGTTCGCCAACGCCGCCGTGAACTGCCTGGACCTCCCGCCCGCCTTCACCGACGCCGAGGCCGTCGAGCGGGCGGTCCCCGATTTCGAGAAGACGTCCCCGGTCTTCGGCCGTGCCTTCGCCTGGGCCGCCCTGAACTGCGCCCACTGGCCGACCCCGTCCACCGGCACCCCCCACCGCATCGAGGCGAAGGGCGCGGCCCCGATCGTCGTGGTCGGCACCACCCGCGACCCGGCCACCCCGTACAAGTGGGCCGAGTCCCTGGCCGGCCAGCTCTCCTCCGGCACCCTGCTCACCTACCGCGGCGACGGCCACACGGCGTACGGCCGCGGCAGCGACTGCATCGACACGGCGATCAACACCTACCTCCTGGAAGGCACCCCGCCGAACGACGGCAAGAAATGCTCCTGACCCTGCCAGCCCCCTGCTGACCTGCGAGGACGCCTCAGAACGAAGGTGGTGCGGAGCACTCCCGGAAACTGTGTAGACTTGGCGACGCTGCTGATCGCACCATGGTGCGACAGGGCGTGCCGCCTTAGCTCAGTTGGCCAGAGCAACGCACTCGTAATGCGTAGGTCTCGGGTTCGAATCCCGAAGGCGGCTCAGTGGAAGACCAGGCCGGACATCGTCCGGCCTGGTCTTTTTCGTTGTCGGCAGGCAGTCGTCAGACCCGTGTCGTGATCCGCGGGTCCCCCTGGGCCACTTCCCGGGCCACTCGGCGGGCCGCGCCGGCGAAGGCATCCACCGCGCCGGTGGTGTCGCCGGTGCGCCAGACCAGGCCGTACCCGACCGGTTCCGCGTCGACGAAGGGGAGGTAGGCGATCCCCGGGCGTGCGTGGTACGTCGCCGTGTGCGCGGCGGTGAGCAGGGCGCCCTTTCCGCCCGCGACCAGCATCAGGGCCTCCTGCATGTGGGTCACGGCGGGGCCCCGGCCGATCGGCCGGCCCGCCGGGGTGCGGGTGGGGACGTGGTGTTCCAGCCAGTAGTCCGGCAGTTCGCCCTCGACCGTGAGCAGCGGTACGTCGGCGAGGTCCTCCATGGACACCGAGTCGCGCGTGGCGAGGGGGTGCGAGGAGGCCACGGCGAGGACGCGTTCCTCGGTGATCAGCGGCGGGCCGCCGCCCAGGTCCTCCTCGCGGACCGGGAACTCCTGGAGCTGGACGTCGAACTCGCCGTTGCGCAGCTGCCCGTACGGATCGGACAGTGGTACCTCGCAGATCTCCACGGCGAGTTGGGGGTGGCTGACCCGCAGCGACTCCGTCACCTTCATCACGATCTCGCCGGTCAGCGGGTTGGAGAACCCGACGTGCAGCACGGTGTCGATGCCGCGCGCGGTGGCGGCGGCGCGGTCGAGGGCGGCCTGCATCGCGCGGTGGGCCGGTTCGAGGTCAGCGTGCAGCTGTCTGCCCAGCGAGGTGAGGGCGACGCGGCGGCTGGTGCGTACGAACAGCGGGGCACCGACGCGCCGTTCGAGCCGCTGCACCAGTTGGCTCACCCGGGCCCGGGAGAGCCGCATCCGGTCGGCGGTGCGGCCGAAGTGCAGTTCCTCGGCGAGCAGCAGAAAGCACTCGACCTCGTCGCGTTCCATCGGCTTCCCCCAGGTGAGCCGGATCGGTAAGCCTGGTTGAACGAACGTTGAGATCTTCGCCGTTGTTCCGTTCCCGAGCCCGGCGGATGGTGGACGAGCCGCCCGACGAAGCCCCGATGGCCCGAAGGTCCGAAGACCCGAAGTCCCGTCGGCGCAGCGGTGATTCCCCCTTACCTCTTCCTCGGATGAACCAGGAGTTGAACCGGCATGCGAACGCAGAAGCAACCGGAGGCCGCCCCGCTGAGCGCCCGCGACTGGGGCGTGCTGCTCGTCCTGTGCGGTGCGATCTTCCTCGAAGGCATCGACGTGGCCATGCTCAACGTGGCCCTGCCCTCCATCCGCGCCGACCTCGGTCTGTCCACCGGCTCGTTGCAGTGGGTCATGAGCGCGTACGTCCTCGGCTACGGCGGCTTCATGCTGGTCGGCGGGCGAGCGGCCGACCTCTTCGGGCGGCGCCGGATGTTCATCCTCTGGCTCTCGGTCTTCCTGGTCTTCTCCGGACTCGGCGGACTCGCCACGGAGGGCTGGATGCTGGTCGCGGCCCGGTTCGTCACCGGGGTCGCGGCGGCCTTCATGACTCCGGCCGGGCTGTCCATCATCACCACCGGCTTCGAGGAGGGCCCGCGGCGGAACAAGGCGCTGCTCTTCTACTCCGGCACCGCGGCGGGCGGCTTCTCGATCGGTCTGGTCGTGGGCGGTCTGCTCACCTCGGTCGACTGGCGCTGGGTGTTCTTCGCCCCGGTCGTGCTCTCGGCCCTGATCCTGGTCGCCGCGCTCGCCCTCGTGCCCAGGGCACCGCGGACCGACCGCAGCGGTCAGAGCCTCGACCTGGCCGGCGGCCTGGCCGTCACCGCGGCCATCATGCTCCTGGTCCTCGGCGTCGAGCGGGCCGCTCACGCCCCGCTCGTCCAGACCCTCGCCACCCTCGGCGCGGGCCTCGCCGCCCTCGCCGCGTTCATCGTGATCGAACGCCGCTCGGCGGCCCCCCTGGTCCGTCCGGGCATCTTCCGCAACACCGCCCTGGTGCGCGCCAACGCCGTCGGGCTGCTCTTCGCGGCGGGCTTCTTCGGCTTCCAGTTCCTCGTCGTCCTCTACCTCCAGGAACTGCGCGGCTGGTCCACCCTCCAGACCAGCTTCGCGATGATCGTCATCGGCATCGACGCGATCCTCTCGCCGGTCCTCGTGCCCAAGCTGGTCGACCGCTTCGGCAACGCCAGGCTGATCCTCGGCGGCCTGGTCCTCGCCTCCCTGTCGTACGGGCTCTTCCTGCCGGTCGGCGCGGACTGGACCTACCCGGTCATGCTCCCGAGCCTGCTCCTGCTGGGCCTCGCCTTCGCCCTGACCTACGGCCCGCTCACCATCGTCGCCACCGAAGGCGTCGACGAGGAGGAACAGGGGCTGGCCGGCGGGCTGCTCTACACCTCGTTCCAGTTCGGCGCGGCACTCGGCCTCTCGGCCGCCGCGGCCGTCAACGTCTCCGCCACCGTGTCGGACGCACCGGCCGCGCTCCTCGACGGCTACCGGGCCGCGCTCTGGGTGCCGCTGGTCGCGGCCCTGGCCGCGGCGCTGATCAGCGGCTTCGGAGTGCGCTCCCGCCGGGCCGGGGCCGACCGGGTGGTCGCCGGGGGCGAGCCGCCGGCCGACGACCGCGCGTCCGGCCTCCCCGCCTCCGAACTCCCCTCCTCCCGCTGACACTTCACCCGCATCACGAAGGAGTTACCCATGGCCGCCACCCGGGTCGACAGCTTCGCCGACCTCCAGGACACCTTCTTCGCCTACGTGCGCGACATCAAGTACGCCACGATGATCACCGTCGACCGGAAGAACCGGCCCCGTGCCCGGGTCCTGCTCCCGGTCTGGGAGGTCGTCGACGGCCGGCCGGTCGGCTGGCTGGCGGCGTACCGGACGCCCGTGAAGACGGCGCACCTGGCCCACAGCCCGCACACGACGTACTCCTACTGGAACCCCCGCCAGAACACCGTCCACGTCGACGCCCTCTCCACCTGGGCCGAGACCGACGCCGACCGGCGCCACGCCTGGGAGCTCTACACCCGGGGCGGTCCACCGGGCGTGGGCTACGACCCGATCCACTACTGGCGGGGCGGCCCGGACGATCCCGAGTACCACGTGATCCGCATCGACCCCCGGCGCGTCCAGCTGGTCCGCGGCTCGGACCTGAGCAGCACGATCTGGCAGCCGGGCACGGACTGACCCCGGGCGGGGCCGCTCACCCGGGTTTCCGGGGCGAGCGGCCCCGCGGGCGTTCGTCGAGGTCGCCGGGGCGGGCGCACGGTCCTAGGCTTTTCGTGGAGCCTTGTTCCCCCGTGACGGGAGTCGGCCCATGACCCGCTCGAACATCCGCCTGCGCGACGGGGTCGTGGCCGCGGCTGCGGCCGGACTGCTGATCGTTCCGTCGGCAGCGGGAAATGCCCGGTCAGTGGCTGCTCCGGCGTCCTTCGCGGCTGTCTCCCCGGCCCGGACCGACCCGCCCGGCCCCTCGCCCGCCCCCGGGTTCCCCGAGCTCACGCCCGCCGTGAGCCGGCAGCTGGACCGGGCGGTGCGGCAGGTCATGCGCGAGGCGGGGGTGCCGGGCGTCACGGTCGGGCTGTGGACGCCCGGCAGGGGCAGCTACGTCCGGGCCTTCGGCGTCGCCGACAAGGCATCGGGCGCACCCATGACGACCGGACTGAACATGCGGGTCGGCAGCGTGACCAAGACGTTCACGGTGACGGCCCTGCTCACCCTCGTCGACCGGGGCGCGGTCGGGCTGGACGACCCGATCGGCACGTACGTGAAGGGCGTGCCCGACGGGGACCGGATCACCCTGCGCGAACTGGCGGGGATGCGCAGCGGACTCTTCAACTACTCCATGGACCCGGGCTTCTTCGAGGCACTGACGAGCGACCCCCACCAGCCGTTCACCCCGCAGGAGCTGCTGGCGTACTCCTTCGGGCATCCGGTGCAGTTCCGGCCGGGCGAGAAGTTCGAGTACAGCAACACCAACGCGATCCTGCTGGGGCTCGTGGTGGAGAAGGTGAGCGGGCTGCCGCTGGCGGAGTACCTCGAACGGAACGTCTTCGGACCGGCGGGCATGTCCCACACGTTCCTGCCGCGCGGCGCGGAGTTCCCGGCCCCGCACGCCCAGGGCTACACCGACCAGACGGCGAACGGTCGGACGCGGAACGCGACGGACTGGAACCCCTCCTGGGCCTGGGCCGCCGGGGGAGCCGTCTCCGACCAGCGCGACATGCGCATCTGGGCCCGGGTCCTCGCCACCGGCACGCTGCTCACCCCCGCCACCCAGGCCGAGCGGCTGAAGACGGGACCCAGCGAGCTGCCGGGCACCGGTTACGGCCTGGGGGTCTTCGACGTCCACGGCTGGATCGGCCACAACGGTTCGCTGCCGGGCTACGAATCGCTGGTCGTGTATCTGCCGGAAACGAGGACGACGCTGGTCGTCCTCCTCAACACGGACACCGATGACCGGGGTTCGGAGCCGAGCACCCTCTTCGGCGAGGCGATCACCCGGATCGTGACGCCCCAGCACGTCTACACGCTGCCGGCCCGGCCCGCGGGGCGGTAAGCGGTAACCGGAGGGGCAGGGGCGGGACGGGGGAAACGGCGGGGGCACGGGGGATTCATGGGGTTGGGGGGGGGGGGGGGGGGGGGGGGGGGGGGGGGGGGGGGGCCCCCGCCGCCGCCCCCCCCCCCCCCCCCCCCCCCCCCCCCCCCCCCCCCCCCCCCCCCCCCCACCCCTGCGCACGCCCACCCCATAACGCGAAGTGAGGGGGAGAACGGGATCTCCTGGCAGTGACGTGTCCACGGCTACCTTGGCGGCAATTCCCCCGAAGTCAAGGAGAGTTCCGTGGAGAGATCCATGCTCCGCAGACGCGCCCTGGCCGCGTGTACCGCCACCGTGGCCGTCGGTGCGCTCGCGCTCGCCGGCCTGACCGGCACCGCGTCCGCCGACCCCGCCCCCCGTACCCCCACCGCCGCGGGTTCCGAACAGCTCTCGCCCGGTCTGCTGGAGGCCATGCGGCGCGATCTCGGCCTCACGGACGCCGAGGCGCGCAGCAGGATCGGCCACGAAACCCGTGCGACGGCCGTCGCCGCGGGGCTGAAGCGCGCCCTCGGGGCGGACTTCGCCGGTGCCCGGGTCAGCGGTGACGACGCGGCCCTGACCGTCGCCACCACCGACGCGGCGGACACCGCCGAGATCCGCAAGGCCGGGGCCGAGCCCGTCGTCGTCGCCCACACCCTGGCCGAACTCGACTCCGCCAAGGCGAAGTTGGACCGGGTGGCGCTGCGCGACGCTCCCGCGGCCGTGCCCGTCTGGTACGTCGACGTGGCCACCAACCGGGTCGTCGTGCAGGCCGCCGACAGCTCGGCCGCCGATGCCTTCCTGGCCGCCGCCGGGGTGTCGCGCGAACTGGTGAAGGTGAACCGGTCCACGGAGCAGCCGCGCACCTTCGCGGACCTGCGGGGCGGTGACGCGTACTACATGAACGGCTCGGGGCGCTGCTCCATCGGCTTCCCCGTGAAGCGCGGCACCCAGTCCGGCTTCGTCAGCGCCGGCCACTGCGGAACGCCCGGGGTCAGCACCAGCGGCTACAACCAGCAGGCGCAGGGCTCGTTCCAGGGCTCCACGTTCCCCGGCCGCGACTACTCCTGGGTCGCCACCAACAGCAACTGGACGCCGCGCGCCCTGGTGAACGGCTACGGCAACGGCGACGTGACGGTCACCGGGTCCACCGAGGCACTGGAGGGTTCGTCGGTCTGCCGCTCCGGTTCGACGACCGGCTGGCACTGCGGAACGGTCCAGCAGCGCAACACCAGCGTCACCTACCAGGAGGGCACCGTCTCCGGGGTCACCCGCACCAACGTGTGCGCCGAACCCGGTGACTCCGGTGGTTCGTTCATCTCCGGCAGCCAGGCGCAGGGCGTCACCTCCGGCGGCTCCGGCAACTGCTCCCAGGGCGGTACGACGTACTTCCAGCCGCTGAACCCGGCGCTCCAGGCGTACGGGCTCACCCTGGTCACCAACGGCACCCCGACCGACCCGCCGGACCCGACGGACCCGCCGGCCCCGGGCGGCACCTGGAAGGAAGGCACGTCGTACACGGCGGGCGACGTCGTGACGTACGGCTCCGAAAGCTTCCGCTGCCTCCAGGCGCACCTGGCGCAGCCCGGCTGGACGCCGCCGAACGTGCCGGCCCTCTGGCAGCGGGTCTGACACCCCTCCCAGCACCCCTCGCGGAATCCGGCGCCGGTGCCCCTTCCGGTACCGGCACCGGTTCCGCGGCGCCGATGACCGCGCCGCCCGGCCAACGCTCCGGCCTCCCTGCCGGGCGGCGCGCACCGCACACCGCTCCACCTCACGTCATGCCCGTGTCCTTCCCCCATACCGAGGAATCAGCCATGACTCCAGAAGTGCCCGAAGGTTCCGGCGACCCCCGCGGGATCAGCCGCAAGACCCTGCTCAAGGCCGCCCTGGTCGCCGGTACCGTCCCGCTGCTCGCGGGCGGCGGCGTCGCGCTGGCCCGGGACACCGGTGCCGGCGGCCAACCGCCGGCCCCCACGCCGAACTGCGACGACGGCGACGGCCCGACCCACGAGCAGATGGAGGGGCCCTACTTCAAGCCCAACTCCCCGCTCCGCACGAGCCTGATCACCGACAGCACCCCCGGTGTCCGGCTGACCGTGAGCGGCTACGTCTTCGGGCGGGGCTGCAAGCCCATCCCCGGAGTGCTCCTGGACTTCTGGCAGGCCGACACCAACGGCGCCTACGACATGAGCGGATACGCCTTCCGCGGCCACCAGTTCACCGACAAGTCGGGGGCCTTCAAGCTGACCACGATCGTGGCGGGGCTCTACCCGGGCCGTACGCGGCACATCCACGTGAAGGCCCAGGCGCCCGGCTCGGGCATCCTGACCACCCAGCTCTACTTCCCCGGAGAGCCGCGCAACAACACCGACATGCTCTTCGACCCGGCGCTCCTGATGAACGTCCGGGACGTCGGCTCCGGGAAGGAGGGGTCCTTCGACTTCGTCCTCGACGTCGAGGGCCCGAGCGTTCCGCCCACCGACCCGCCCACCGACCCGCCCGGCTCCACCACCTGGGCGGTCGGCAGCTCCTACAACGCGGGAGACCGCGTCACGTACGGCGGGGTCACGTACCGCTGTCTGCAGGCGCACTCGGCCATGGCCGGCTGGGAACCGCCGAACGTCCCCGCCCTGTGGGAACGCGGGTAGACGCGCAGCACGGCGCAGACGTACCGCCGCCGCGCGGTGCGCACCCCGGGACTTGCCTCGCGGGGGGTGCGCACCGTGCAGGGTCCGGGCCGACGGCACCATCGGCCCGGACCCTCCTTCCTTTCCCCTCCGGTCTCCTCCGGTCTCTTCCGGGGGCGGTCGCGGGGCCGCGGAGTAGCCTGGATGTGTACGGCTCCCGGTGAGCCGGTTCTGTCGGCCTGCGCATCGAAGGGGGCCGGAACCACATGGACACTCTGGTCACCGTCGTGGTCGTCCTCGCGATGATCGCGCTCGCGGCGTACGTCATCCATCTGCTCAATGCCCGCCACCGGCACCAGCATCTGCGTCCCGTGCGTTACGACCACGGCCTGGCCACGTTCGACGACATCGACGACAGCGGGCGGAGAAGCGGCGGAGGGGCCGATTCCGGCTCCGGGGGGTGAGCGGTCCGGGGCGGGCGGCGGGTGCCGCCGGGTGGGGGCTGCTTCGCGCCGGGGCTACTTCGCGTCCGAGTAGCGTTCCACCACCGCCGTCGTGAACGGGAAACGCACCGGCGTCCCGCCGAACGCGGTCCGACCGGCCAGATCACCGGCCGCCCGGATCGCCGCCACCACCGCCTCCGCCTCCTCCTGCGGGCAGTGCACGATCACCTCGTCGTGCTGGAAGAAGACCAGCTCGGCCCGGAGCCCGGCGGTGCGGAGCGACTGGCGCAGGGCGGCCAGGAGCAGCAGCGCCCAGTCCGCGGCGCTGCCCTGCACCACGAAGTTGCGGGTGAAACGGCCCCGTGCGCGGGCGTTCGTCGACGCGTAGCCGGGGGTGAACCCCTCCTCGTCGGCGGAGGCCGGGGCGATGCCCTCCTGCGGGAGACCGGCCTCCCCGTCCTCCCCGCTCCCGGCCGCGGGAGGGCTGGTCCGGCCCAGCCACGTCCGGACGAGGCGGCCCTCCTCGCCCGCCTTCGCCGCCTCGTCGACATAGGCCACGGCCAGCGGGAACCTGCGGCGAAGGGCGGCGAGGTTCTTCAGCCCGTCGCCCGAGGTCTGGCCGTAGACCGCGCCGAGCAGGGCGAGCTTGGCGTGCTCGCGGTCGCCCCGGAAGGCCCGGTCGGACAGGGACGTGTACAGGTCGCCGTCGTGGCCCGCGACCTCCATCAGGCCGCGGTCGCGGGAGATCGCGGCGAGCACCCGGGGCTCCATCTGGTCGGCGTCCGCGACGACCAGGCGCCAGCCCTCGTCGGCGACGACCGCCCGCCGCAGCACCTTGGGGATCTGGAGCGCCCCGCCGCCGTTGGTCGTCCAGCGGCCGCTGACCGTGCCGCCCGGGAGGTACTCGGGACGGAAGCGGCCGTCGCGCACCCAGTCCTGGAGCCAGCTCCAGCCGTGCGCCGTCCAGATCCGGTACAGCTTCTTGTACCGGACGAGGGGCTCCACCGCCGGGTGGTCCAGCTCCTCCAGCTCCCAGCGCCGGGTGGACCTGACCTTGATGCCGGCCTGCGCGAACGCCTTCACCACGTCGGCGGGGAGGTCGGGGCGGACCCGTCTGCCGAAGGCGGCCGAGACCTCGTCGGCCAGCTCGGCCAGTCTGCGGGGCTCGCCGCCGCCCGCGTACCGCTCGCCGAGCAGCTCGTCCAGCACGTCCCGGTGGACGTCGGCGCGCCAGGGCAGACCCGCCCGGTTCATCTCGGCGGCGACCAGCATGCCGGCCGACTCGGCGGCCGTGAGCAGGCGCATCCGGGCGGGGTGCTCGGCGGCGTCATGGCGGCGGAGCTGGTCGGCGTACACCTGGAGCAGGTCGTCGAAGGGCAGCTCGGTGCCGGTGCGGGGTTCGAAGAGGGAGGACTGCGAGCCGGGCTCCGCGGTGCGGGGCGGGGGATCGGGGGGTACGGGGGCGTTGCGCAGGCGGGCGTGGGCGGCGGCCGCGGAGCGGGGTTCGCCGAGGCGGCCCTCGTGGGCGAGGAGGAGGGACTCGGCGACCTCGATGTCGTAGCAGCGGTCCACGGGGACGCCGGCCGCGAGCAGGCGCGGGTAGACCTCGGCGGTGGACCGCCAGACCCAGCGCGCGACGTGGGGGCGGGAGCGGACCGCGGCCACGAGGTCGGGCTCGGCCACGACCGGGGCGGCGGGCAGGCCGGCGGGGTCCAGCGGGGCGAGGAGCGCACCACCGGTCTCCGTCATGGCCAGAGCCCAACGTTCGGTCATGCCGTCGAGTCTGGCACCCGGCACTGACAACGCCGTCCGGGCGCGCGGGGCGGGGAGGGGAGCCCTCCCCGGTCCCGGGGCCGGGGAGGGCAGTGGCGGCGGGTACGCGGGTACCGGTCAGGTCTCGGACTCGCTCGTCCAGGTGCCCAGCGAGATCTCGGCGGTGATGCCGGGGCCGAAGCCGGCCATCAGACCGCGGTGGCCGTCGAGGGCCGAAGCCTCGTCGAACATGCGGCCGAGGGCGTCCAGCACCACGGCGCTGGCGATGTTGCCGTACTCGGTGAGCGTGGCGCGGCTGAAGCGGAACGCCTCGGGCGGCACGTCCAGGAAGTGGCTCAGGTCGTCCAGGATGCGCGGGCCGCCCGCGTGGATGATGTAGAAGTCCATCTTCCCCGCGTTCCACTGGTGTTCCTCGGCGACCGCCTCCAGCGCCGGCGCGAGGGGTTCCATGGTGCCGGGCACCCGCTTGTCGAGCTGGAAGTGGAATCCGGTGGAGCGGACCGCGTAGGAGATCCAGTCCTCGGTGGCCGGAATGATGAAGGAGCCGTTGCGCTCCAGCCGTACTCCCGTGCCGCCGCTGCCCCGCAGCACGACGGCGGCTATGCCGTCGCCGAACAGCCCGTTGGACAGCAGCGATCCCACGCCCAGGTCGGTGGGCTGGTAGCACAGCGAGCAGAACTCGCAGGCCACGATCAGCACGTTGGCGTCGGGGTAGGCCGTGCAGTAGTCATGGGCCCGGTTCACCGCCGCGCCGCCCGCCGCGCAGCCGAGCTGGGCGATCGGCAGCTGCCGGGTCTCCGGGCGGAAGCCCATCTCGCCGATGAGCCACGAGGTGGCCGGCGGCATCATGAAGCCGGTGCAGGAGACGTAGACGATCAAGTCGATCTGGTCCGGCTCCAGTTCGGCGTGGTCGAGCGCCCGGCGCACCACCGCCGGCACCCGGGCCTTGGTGTGTTCCTCGTAGGTGACGCTGCGGGCGTCGAACCCAGGGTGCTGCAACACCTTCTCGATCGGCTGGATCAGATGTCGTTTCTGTACCCCGGTGTGTTCGATCAGCCGGAGGACCAGATCGATCTGCGGGTGGTCGCCGTGCAGCCGCCGGGCCAGATCGAGGGTTTCCTCGTTGGTGATGACGTACTCGGGAACCGCGATGGCCGGCTTGCAGAGAACCGCCATGGAACTCCTCCTAGCGGGCGTGGTCCACACGGCCGGGCCCGAAGGTTTTGGGGGTGTTCATCGGCCGGAGGCGGCCACCACGGCTTTGTGCGCGCGGCATCGCGTCGGCATACGCGGTCGCGCGGGATGGAGCACTGGTGGATTCCGGCGCCGTGCAGGTACCCCTGGAACGGGCGCGGACGGGCCGACCGTCGAAGACTGAGTTCTAGCCGTTCGTGGGCGGACGCTGCTCCGCCCCGGAATGGGTGGCCGTCGGGTTCACGCTACGGCAGGAGGATCGGGGTCGCATGTCGGGACGGCGGGGACCGCGGGGCGGGCCCGTTCCGGTTGCCGCCCGTTCTTCGCGGACGCATCATCGATGACGGCCTCCCGTCGGCCGGGTACGACCCGGTCCCGGCCGTGCGCGCCTTCGCACGCCGTACACGTACGACGTACGAAGACACGCAAGGCGGTCCGGGGCGCGTGCGGTCATCGGGGGCGCCGGAGCACCTCCGGCCGCCGGGCGGACAGGGCCTTTCCGGTCACCAGGTGACGGGGAGTTCGAGGGGATAGCGCCAGATGGACGTCTTGTTCCAGCGCACGTCCTCGGCCGGTACCGCCAGTTTCAGGGCGGGGAAGCGCTCCAGCAGCGTTCCGATGGCGACCTGGAGCTCCGTGGTCGCGAGCGGCGCGCCGAGACAGTGGTGTCCGCCCCAGCCGAAGGTCATGTGGGACGGCCCGTTGCGTTCCAGGTCCAGCTCGTCGGGGCGGTCGAACTTCCGGCCGTCGCGGTTGGCCGTCAGATAGGAGACGTGCACGATGTCCCCCTCCCGGATGCGCACCCCGCTCAGCTCCACGTCCTCGGTGGCGACCCGGGGAATGCCGACCCCCTTGCGGAAGGGGATGAAACGCAGCAGCTCCTCGATGGCCTGCGGGAGCATGTCGGGCTGATCGCGCACCATGGCGAGCTCGTCCGGCCTGGTGAGCAGGGTGTAGGCGATGTTCCCGATCTCGTACGTGGTGGTGTCCTGGCCGGTGATGAGCAGGACCATGGCCATGACGGTCAGTTCCTGGTCGTTGAGGATCTCGTCCCCGTCACGGGCGGTGGCCAGCGCGCTGATCAGATCGTCGCCCGGGTCCGCCCGGCGCTGCGCCGTCAACGTGGCGAAGTAGGAGCGGAGATCGGCCTTGGAGCGGATCGCCGCTTCCTTGTTCTCGACGGTGGTGTCCATCATGGTCCGGGCGTGGGCGCGCAGTTGCGCGCGGTCCGCCTCGGGAATGTCGAGGACCTCGCAGATCGTGGTCAGCGGCAGCGGGGCCGCCAGGTGCTCGAACAGGTCGGCCGGGGCGCCCTGCTCCTCCATCCGGTCCAGCAACTCGTCGACGACGTGCTGGGTGCGCACCCGCATGCGCTCCATGTGGCGGGGCGCGAAGCCCTTGGAGATCAGGCTGCGCAGCCGGCTGCTGCCCGGCGGGTCCATCACGTTGATCGCCTCGGCCTGGACGATCGGTTCGGGGGTCATGCGCGGGAAGTTCCGGCCGATGACGGCGGTGCGGCTGAAGCGCCGGTCGGTGGTCACCGTGCGCACGTCGTCGTAGCCGGTGACGAGCCACGCATCGCCGTCACCGTGCGGGAGACGGATGCGGGACACCGGTCCCTCGTTCATCAATTCCCTGAGCACCGGGTCGAATTCGAGTGCTTCGGCGTAGTCGAACGGGCAGTGCCGGGCGTCGGCGGCTGGTTCCATGCGGAGCTCCAGGTGAGGATCTGACGGTCGGTTCGTGGGGTGGGGAGGCCGGGCTCCGTCCGTGCGGGGTGCGGGCCGGACGGGACATGGGTGCCCGGTCGTCGGCGCGGAAACGCGCTGCTCCCGGCCGATTGGTCCATATGCAGAACAGAACGGCGGCCCTGGTCGCTGGACCGGCGCAATACGGTCCGGCGACCGGGGGGCACGCACTCGTCCGGGCCCGGTACGCACTCGTCGGGGCCCGGCGGGTTCCTCCGGTCCGTGCGGTCGGGGTCAGACGTTCGGTACGACGTCGGTGGCGTCCACCGCCGGGCGCAGTGCCCGTGCGAGCGCGACGCCGTCGCCCACGGCCCAGAAGTGGGTGAAGAACAGACGGGGGCTCTCCGCCAGGTGGTGGTTGTGCAGCTCGACGAGTTCGATCCCGCCGCGCCGCAGGGCCTTCAGCACGTGCGGGACCTCGTCGGCGAGCATGGCGCAGTCGCCGCTGAGCGCGGCCCGGCCGCCGCCCAGCGGCTGGAAGTTGAACGCGCTGGTCGACCCCAGGCCCGGCGGCAGGACCAGGTGGCCGTCCACGACGGTCTCGCGACGGACGAAGAGGATCTTGTAGATCCCGTCGTCGGCGGTGCCCCTCGCGCCCAGCGCGGCGTCCATCGCGGCGGTGTCCAGGTCGATCGGCGCCTGCGGGCGGGGCGGCCGGGCGGGCGGGGTGGCGGTGCGGTCGAGCCCCGCGCGCAGCCCGCGGGCCAGGGCCACCGCGTCGTGGCCGTGCGCGTGGAGGTGGGTCCACCAGAGGTCGGGGGTCTGGGAGAGCAGGTGCTTGTGCAGCGCGGTCTGCTCGATCCCGTGCGCCTGCCAGGCGTCGGTGACCTGCTGGAGTTCCTTCTCGGTGACCACCACGTCGCCCATCAGCATCGTGCTGCCGTCGGCGTACCGGACGAAGGCCACGTGCGTGCCCAGCGCGAGCCCCGGGGTGACGACGACGCCCCCGGAGACCACCAGCAGGTCCCGCCGGGGGAAGCCCGTGTGGTACGCCATGTCGCGCAGCATGTTGCCGGGGCGGCCCAGCACCCGCGCCACGTCCGCCCAGTCCGCCGGGGTGGTCCGTACGGGCTCGATCCGTTCGCCGTGCCCGGCCGCCGTGGCGGTGCGGGGCGTTCCGGCCGCCCCGGTCGTGCCGGCCGCGGTCAGCACCGGGGCGAGCGCGGCGGCGGCCAGTACGCGCCGTCGCGAGGCGATCACCCGTGCGCCCGTGTCCGCCTTTCTGTCCGGGTTCTTGCTCGTGTCCTGCTGTCGGTCTCCGGTCATTCCTCGATCGCCTCCGTCGGCGGCCTCTGGGATGGGACGGAAAGCACGTTAAAACGTGAGGAAAGGGGAAAGCGGACGCGCCGTCAGCAGGTGCCGCTGGATGGACCACACACGGTGCCCGGCCGGGTTCGGCGGCCCGGTCCGTCCGGGCCACCGAACCCGGTCACCGGCAGCGCGCGCGGCGCACCGCCCCCGGCAGCAGCGCCGCCCCCACCGCGACCACCGCGCACACCCCCGCCGCACCGCCCATCAGCGACCACGGCACCGCCACCTCGACCGGCGCGGACAGCGAGGCCAGCGCGGCGGCCGGGCCCGCCAGGTTCACCGCGGTCACGGCCAGGCCGAGCAGCGCCCCGAGCCCGACCGCGGAGAGGGTCTCCCCGGCCACCACCGCGAGGACCCGCGGCCGGGTGGCGCCGGCCAGCCGGAGCGCGTCCAGCTCCCGGGCCCGCACGGACCCCGCCATCAGCAGCGTGTTGGCCAGGGCGATCACCGTGTAGACCAGCGCGATGCCCAGGACCACGGCCAGGCCGAACCGGGTCTGCGCGGAGGTGCGGGGATGCGTCGCGGCCGGCCACCGCTCCACCGGGCGCACCGTGCCGCCCGTCTCGCGCAGCCGCGCGGTGACGGCGGCCCGGTCGGCGCCCGGCGAGAGGCGCACGTCGATCCGGTCGATCCCGGCCGCAGGAGCGTTCGCCCCGGTCACATAGGCCCCGTTGTTGCCCGTACCGAGCGCCAGCACCGCCACGACGCGCAGCTTCGCCGGCCGTCCGTCGCCCAGCCACACCCGTACCGTCGAGCCCACCGTGTGCTGCTCCCACTCCTCGTTCACCACGATCGAGCGGTCGTCCAGATCCCGGAGGTCGCCCGCCACCACCGGCAGCCGGCCGACCGCCGCGAGGGCCTTCGGGTCGTCCACCGCGCGGGCCTCGGACGTGACGAGGGCGGAGCCCTCCTCCCGTACGTGGACGGCGGTGGGGGCCGAGGCGGAGAGCGTCGCGCCCGGCACCGGGCGGGGCCTCAGGTCCCGTCCCGTCACGACCAGATCGGCCCGGGTGTGCTCGCGCGCCTCCGCCGCCCGCGCCGCCGACACCGCCGCGGCCGAACCGGCCACCGAACCGGCCAGCCCCACGGTCACCAGCACCGGGGCGACGATCGCGGCCGTGCGCCGCAACGCCGCCGACGTGTTCGCGGACACCAGCGTCCCGGTCGCCCCGGGCAGCCGGACCAGCCGGGCCAGCGGACGCACCAGCAGCGGCGCGAGCAGCGCGACGGCCGTGATCAGGACCATCGGCCCAGTGATGTACGTCTTCCGCTTCAGCAGCACGGACGGGTCGGTGACCAGGGACTTCGTCATCAGGAACGCGGCCCCCGCGAGCAGGACGACGCCGAGCAGGCGGCGGACCGGCGGGAGCAGGCCGGTATCGACGTCGGCCTCGCGCAGCGCTTCCGCCGTGCCGGTCCGGCCCGCCCGCCGCGAGGCCGCCCAGACCCCCGCGAGCGCCACGGCCGACCCGGTCCAGAAGGCGACGTGGAGCGGCCAGGCGATCGGGCGGATCGCGAACCAGGACGGTGCCATGCCCTCGGCCACCAACAGCTCGGCCAGCACCGGCGCGGCCGGGCGGCCCAGCGCGCACCCGGCGGCGGAGGCGAGCACGCCGATCACGGCGGCCTCCGTCAGCAGCAGTCGCCGCAACTGGCCGGGCGTCGCCCCCGCCGTGCGCAGCAGCCCGAACTCGCGGCGGCGCAGGGCCACCGAGAAGGCGAACGTCGACGCGACGACGAAGACCGAGACGAAGGCGGTGACGCCCCCGGCCGTGCCGAGCAGGGCGTTCACGGTCACCAGCCCCTCGGCGTCCCGCTCCGTGTCCGGGTCGGCGCGGCGCCGGTCGTCCCCGGTGAGGACCTGGGCGCGGTCGCCGACGACGCGGCGCACCTCGGCGGCGGGCGCGTCCACCCCCACGGCGTCCGGGCCGCGCGTCGCGCCCCGACCGGCGGCGGAGGGCGGCCCGACGAGCTCCGGGCCGTCGTCCCGGGTCACCGGACCGAGCGTCCGGAGTTCGCGCAGGAGTTCGGTATCCACAGGGTGTGGATGAGCGAGCCGGTGGCCGACCTCGGTTGTGGAAGGCCCGCGCCGCACCCGTACGGTCAGGGTGTCGACGCCCATCACGACCACCGGCGATCCGGCGAACCGCTGCGGCGCCCGGTCCGGGGGGTCGAGGGTGGAGGCGAGCCCGAGGCCCATGGTCGCGATCAGCCCCACGCCCAGCGCGAGCGCGACGAAGGTGCCGATGAGGGTGGTCCAGCGGGTGCGCAGGGAGGCGAGGGCGACGGTCAGCACGACGCCTCCGGGGCCAGGGTGCCGGTGTTGTCGCGGTGTCCGGCGCGGTGTCCGCCGTCGCGGGCGCCGGGTCTGTCGCCCTGCCCGGCGCGTTCGTTTTTCGCCGTGGTCCGGGCCCCTCCCGCCGCCAGCCGGGCCGCGATCCGCTCGGCGCCGGGGGCGGCCAGGTCGTCCGCCACCCGCCCGTCGACCAGGAAGACCACCCGGTCCGCGTACGCCGCGGCCACCGGGTCGTGGGTCACCATCACGATCGTCTGCCCCTCCAGGTCCACCAGTTCCCGCAGCATCTCCATCACCCCCCGGCTCGTCGCGGTGTCCAGCGCGCCGGTCGGTTCGTCGCCGAAGAGCACCGCGGGCCGGGTGATCAGCGCCCGGGCCAGGGCCACCCGCTGCTGCTGACCGCCGGACAGCTCGGTGGGCCGGTGCCCCGCCCGGTCCGCCAGGCCGACCCGGGCCAGGGCCTCCCGCACCTCGGCGCGGGACGGACGGCGGCCCGCGAGACGCAGCGGCAGCGCGACGTTCTGCGCGGCGGTCAGCGAGGGGACGAGGTTGAACGACTGGAAGACGAAGCCGATCCGGTCCCGGCGCAGCAGCGTCAGCCGGCGCTCGCTCAGCCCGGTCAGCTCCGTCCCGCCCACCTCGACGGTGCCGGACGTCGGCCGGTCCAGTCCGGCCGCGCAGTGCAGCAACGTGGACTTGCCGGAGCCGGACGGGCCCATGACGGCGGTGAAGGTGCCGGGGCGGACGGTGAGGTCGACGCCGTCGAGGGCGTCGACCCGGTCGTAGGCCCGGCGCAGGGAACGAAGCCGCACGGCGTCGGCGCCGGATGCGGTGGACATGGCGGACGCGGTGGACATGGCGGACGCGGTGGACGGGTGCGGGGAGGTCATACCTGCGATCGAACCGTTTCGGCGTCCCGCGATCACGACCACCAGGGCCCGTCCGCGGGGTGGGGCCAGCCCCACCCCGCCGTTCCGCCCTGCCTACCCTGACCTCATGGAACCGGTGATCGACCAGGCATTCGCGGCGGCCCTCTACTCGGACGGCGACGCCGGACTCGACACCGGTGCCTCGCTGCTCGCCGCCGATCCGACGGCCGACGCGGAACTGTTCCGGCGCGGCGAGGAGTTCGTCCGCCGGGCCTGGGAGCGCGGCTGGCAGCCCGCCGACGTCGTACGCACCGTCCGCCGCGAACTCGACGAGACCGCGGCCGGGATCGCCGCCGGGCTGATCGGCTCGGAGACCGGGCGGTACGCGTCGCTGCCGCCGCGCTGGCGCGCCCAGCTCGACGCGCTCCCGGACGCCCCGCCCCGTAACCGGCCGGACCGTTTCTCCTACGGGTCCGCCGTCCTCGGGCTGTACCGGCTGCTGCTCCGGCTCCCCGCCATCGAGCCGGTCGGGCCGCCGCCCGGTGCCGCCCCGCACGGGCTCCGCCTGCCACCCGCGCACGACGAACCCCGGATGCTGACCCGGATCCGGGCCCTGCTTGCCAAGGCCGAGGCGACCGGCTTCCCCGAGGAGGCGGAGGCCCTGACCACCAAGGCGCAGGAGCTGATGGCCCGGCACTCCATCGACGAGGCCCTGCTCGCCGCCCGTACGCACAGCGAGGAGGCGCCCGGGGCGTGCCGGGTCGGGGTGGACGCGCCGTACGAGACGGCGAAGGCGATCCTGCTCGACGCGGTCGCCTCCGCGAACCGCTGCCGTGCGGTGTGGAACAGCGACCTCGGCTTCTCCACGGTGGTCGGCTTCGAACCGGACCTGGACGCCGTGGAGCTGCTGTACACCTCCCTGCTGGTCCAGGGCACGGTGGCGATGACGAAGGCGGAGGCGGGCCAGCGGGCCGGCGGACGCAAGCGGACCAAGACGTTCCGGCAGTCCTTCCTGATGGCGTACGCCCAGCGCCTGGGCAGCCGGCTCGCCGCCGACACCGCCCGCGTCACCGCGGCCGCCGAGGCCGAGGCGGGGACCGGTTCCGGCGCGGCGGACGGGGGAGGGGACGATCCGCAGCTGCTCCCGGTGCTGGCCGCCCGCGACATGGCGGTCACGGACACCGCCGAGCGGATGTTCCCCCGAACCACGACCACCCGGGTCAGGGGCGTCACGGACCTGGACGGCTGGAACCACGGCACGGCCGCCGCGGACCGGGCACGCATGGGCGGGCCCGGCCCCGAACTGCGCGGCCGACGCGGAAAAGGCTGACCACTGACTGCCGACCACTGACTGCCGGCCACGGGCTGTGGAGGCCCGGGCGTTTTCCAGGGCCCGGGGGGATTCGGCCTCTCCCGACTCGGGGCAAAACGGGAATTCCGGTTAGGCTCTGGGCATGAGCTGGCTCCGGGCGCTGAAGGAGACCGCCCGCTCGGGGCTGAAGATCGAGCGGCAACGGCTCGAACCGCTCATCGCGATCCGCGGCGCGGCCGGTCTCGCCCTCGTCATCGGGATCTCCCTCGCGCTCTTCGGCCCCGTGGTCGCCGCGAGTTCCGCGTTCGGCGCGTTCCAGGCGGCGATCGCCACGTTCCAGCGCAGCTGGCGCCCCCGGCCGGTGCTCGCGCTGGTCTCCGGGGCGAGCCTCGCCGTGTCCACGTTCCTCGGCTACCTCACCGGCTCCCGGCTGCTGCTCTTCCTGGCCCTGCTGGTGATCTGGACCTTCGTCGCGGGCCTGGCCTGGGCGGCGGGCCCGACCGGCGGCCTCATCGCGGCCTCCAACGTGGCGATCATGCTGGTCACGGTCACCCTGCCGACCTCCGTCGCGGACTCGGCCGTGCACGCCGTGATGATCCTGGTCGGCGGGGTCGTGCAGGCGACGCTGATCGTCCTGTTCCCGGTACGGAGATGGGGCGCCCAGCGCGACGCCCTCGCCGACGCGCTGGCCGCCGAGGCCGACTACGCCCGGCGGCTGCGCCACGACCCGGTCGCCCCCTTCGACCCGGTGCCGCTGATGACGGCCCGCAACGCGGCGGCGGTCACCCCGCGCCAGGCCCGCCGCCGCCCGCCCGAACTGCGGGGCTCCCGGGGCATCGCCGAACGCATCCGGCCGGTCCTCGCCTCGCTCGCCGACCCGTCGCTGGGCGTGCCGTCCGAGGGGCCCGAGCGGGACCGGGTCCGCGAACTCCTGGCCGCCGCCGGATCGGTGCTCGACTCGGCGGCCCGCGCGATCCGCCACGGCGACCCGGTCGAACTGTCCCCGGCCGCCGTGGCCGCGCTGCGGACCCCGGACACCGGAACGCTGCTCACCGGCCCGCCGCGCCGGGCCGCCGACCGGCTCGGCGCGCTGCTCTCCGACGTCATCGAGACGGCCGACGGCGAGGGGACGAAGGAGGAGAAGGCCGAGGCGGACCGGGCCGCCGAGTCCATCAAGGCCACCGCGGACGGCACCCCGCCCGCCGCCCCGCACCGCCGCCGCCCCACCCTCCTGCGGCTGGTCCCCGTCGTGGTGCGGGCGATGCGTGCCGAACTGCGCCCCGGTTCACCGATCCTGCGGCACGCCGTCCGGGTCTCCGTCGTCGCGGCCGTCGGCTACCTCATCGGCACCGCGCTGCCGTTCGGGCACGGCTACTGGGCACCCATGGCGGCCGTCATGGTGATGCGGCCGGAGTTCTCCCAGACGTACGGGCGCTCCGTGGCCCGGTTCGGCGGCACGATCGTCGGGGTGTCGCTCGCCACGGGGATCGTCCAGGCCGTCCGGCCGGGCACGGGCCCGGCCGCGACGCTCGCCGTGCTCTGCGCCCTGCTGATGTACCTGCTGATGCGCACCGGATACGTGGTCGGCCAGGCGTGCATCTCCGCGTACGTCGTCTTCCTGCTCGGCATGGCGGGCGACGACTGGTCGCAGACCGTGCTGGAACGGGTCGTGCTCACCCTCGCCGGCGGACTCCTCGCGATGACCTCGTACGCGCTCTACCCGGCGTGGGAGACGCCGCGGCTGCGCGGCAGGCTCGGGGACTGGCTGAAGGCGGACGGACGGTACGCCGCCTCGGTCGTCGACCAGTACGCCGAACCGGCCGAACGCGGCCACGACGACGTCCGCTCGGCGCTGCTCGACACCCGTGAGGCCCGGGTCGCCTGGCAGGAGGCGCTGGCGGTCGCCCAGCACGAACCGGTGCGCAACCGCGGTCTCTCCCGCGCCGCCGCCGCCGACACCCAGCACGCGCTCGCCGAACTCGGCCGGGCCGCGATGCTGCTGGAGGCCCACCTCCCCGGCGGCGGCGCCACCCCCGTACCGGACGCCGCGCGTCTCGCCGGAGCGCTGCGCCGGGCCACCGAGCAGGGCGCGAAGGAGGTGCGGGAGCGGCGCGTACCGGACTGGTCCGAGGTGCGCGAGGCACTGGCGGAGTGGGACGCGCGGCAGGGCGCGGACGAGGGCGGGGCGGACGACCCCTTCGTACGGGAGGGGGCCCATCTCCTCCTGGAAGCCCTGGAGGAATTCTCCCGGGGCCTGGACGGATCGCCGAAGCCGAAGCAGGAACCGGAGCCCGCCCCCGGGCCGAAGCCCAGGCGGACGCCCGAGTCCGAGCCCGACCTCGGCCCCGGGCCGAAACCCGGCCCCGATCCCGACCTCGGCCCCGGGCCGAAACCCAGCCCCGATCCCGACCTCGGCCCCGGGCCGGATTCGGAGCGGCCCGGTGGCCGGGCGGAGTGAGGCGTTCGCACGGCCCGGGTGCGGGACCGCCCGGCCCGTCGGGAATCCGACGGGTCCGACCGGTCCGGCGGTTCCGGCGGCCGGGTCGGGGCCGCCGGAACGACCGGTTCGTCAGGACGCCGGCAGGTCCGACATGTCCGGCAGCTCGGGCAGGCCCGACGGCAGGGCGCCCGGCTCGGTCTTGGCCAGGGTGTCCTTGACCCCGCTGTCCCAGGAGATCACGACGGTCTTGCCGTCGTTGGACTCGACGGACCCCGAGGTGCGGTCGGTGCCACCGTTGACGCACTTCAGCGTGATCACGACCTCGGTCGTGTCCTGCACGGTGCCCGTGCAGGCGCGTTCCTCGGTGACGAGCGCCGCCTTGCCCGCGGACACGGACAGGACGATGGCCTTGCCGTTGGTCTTTCCGGCCCAGCCGCCCTCCAGCGTCGAGGCGTCGCCCGCGGAGGCGCCGTCGCCCCCGCCGTCGCCGGAACCCCGACCGGGCGTCTCCTGCCCCGCGGCGGAGTCCTTGCCCGGGTCGCTCTTCTCGGCGTCGCTGTCGCTGCCGCAACCGGTCAGTGCGACGGTGGCGAGGATTCCGGTCGCGAGCACCGCACCGGCACGTACGACTCTGTGCATCTGTAATTCCCCCTTGTCGATGAAAGTCCGAGCCAAGTTATCAGCGCTCCTCGCCGGGTTGGCGTGTTCATCTCGGGGCAGACGGAGCCGAAGAGGCGTTCCGTGCGTCTATCCCTGCGAGTAAAGCTGTAATCGCGGGAACACCCCGCGTGCACGTGCATCCGCGCATGCATCTGCTCATGCAGGGAAAATTGAACAGAGCTATGATCCGGGACAGTTGACACTTGCACCTTGCAACTCGGGGAGCGTCCTGTGCACCACGTGTACAACGGCATGGCGGCCACAGAGCTTCACGGAGTCGTCTGGCAGAAGAGCAGACACAGCAACTCCCAGGGATCCTGCGTGGAGTTCGCGAAACTGCCCGACGGAGATGTGGCGATGCGGAATTCGCGCCACCCCGACGGGCCGGCCCTGGTCTATACGCCGGCCGAGATAGAGGCGTTGCTGCTCGGCGTGAAGGACGGGGAGTTCGACCACTTGGTCGCGGGCGGCTGACCGCCCCGGGCCGGGGTGTCCGTCAGCGCACCCCTCGGAAGTGCGCCACGGAAATCCCGTGCCCGTCGAGGCGGGGATTCCGCCCGGAACCGTCCCGGCGCACACCCGCAGAGGTGTGCGCCGTCGGGGTGTCACCCGTAAGCGGTCGTCCGGCGGCCGTCGCCCGGCCGCCGTGCACCGAATTCCTCACCGGCCGCCGACCGGTTGCCGGTCACCGGCTGCCGATCGGCAGCCGGTCACCTGCCGTCGGTGAGCCGGAACAGCGCCCAGACCACCTTGCCGCACGTCGCCGAGCCGTCCGGGCCGATGGCGCCCGACGCGGGGGACGGGTGCCAGCCCCAGGAGTCGCTGAAGGACTCCACGAGGAAGAGGCCGCGCCCGGACTCCGCGGAATCCGGCGCCTCGGAGGCGATCGGGCTCTCCTGGCTGGGGTCGCGCACCGCGCAGACCAGGCGCGAGCTCCACCGCATCAGGTGCAGCCGTACGGGCGGGTCCTGGGGATCCGGTGCGTTGTCCCCGGGCAGGGCGTGCCGCAGGGCGTTCGTGACGAGTTCGGAGACGACCAGTGCGACGTCGTCGAAGCGCTCGCCCAGCCCCCAGCCGTTCAGCGTCGTCCGGGTGAACTTCCGCGCACCGCTCACGGCTTCGTAGCGGGCGGGCAGGGTGCAGGTGGCTGACCCGGAGGCGGCTGAGGGATCGATGGGGGGAAGCCCCTGCCTTAACGGCTCGAGCATCGTCGATCCATTCGTCCCCATGCGAGGCACTCCCGGGATTCGCGGCTGTATCGGTACTGCGGGGGGTACAGCGGCACAACACGAACGAGCACGCAGGTGCGCGGGCCCCATCGTTCCCAATGCGTAGGGCAGATGCAAGGGCAGATGCACGTGCACGCGCCTGACCTGTCCGAACCCGTGCCGGTTCTTGGTCATTTCTTCCCCTGCGTATTTTTGCAGCTTTACGGAAGTCTTCCCATTTCCGTAATCGAATGAGTACGGGCTGAAGCGTTTTGGTGGCAGAATCCGGCACTTGGGGATCGGGGGAGCCCTGATGCCCAGGAAGCGAAGGGAAGGACCGGACCGGTGGCGGCAGGCGAGTCGAGTGGATCTGTGGTGCGGCGCATCCTGCTGGGCTCGCAGCTCAGGCGGTTGCGCGACTCGCGCGGCATCACGCGTGAGGCGGCCGGCTACTCCATCCGGGCCTCCGAATCGAAGATCAGCCGCATGGAGTTGGGACGGGTGAGCTTCAAGGCCAGGGACGTCGAGGACCTGCTCACGCTCTACGGCGTCACGGACGAGGCGGAGCGGGACGCCCTGCTCGGGCTGGCCCGTGAGGCCAACGTGGCGGGCTGGTGGCACAGTTACGGCGACGTGCTGCCCGGGTGGTTCCAGACCTACATCGGGCTGGAGGGGGCGGCCTCGCTCATCCGGGTGTACGAAGTCCAGTTCGTCCACGGTCTGTTGCAGACCGAGGCGTACGCGCACGCGGTCGTCACCCGGGGCATGGGCGACGCCCCCGCCGTCGAGGTCGACCGCCGGGTGGCGCTGCGGCTGGAACGCCAGAAGGCCCTCGTCTCCGAGAACGCGCCCAGCTTCCACGCCGTGCTGGACGAGGCCGCGCTGCGCCGGCCGTACGGCGACCGGGAAGTGATGCGGGGGCAGTTGCGGCATCTGATCGAAATGTCGGAGCAGCCCAACGTCACTCTTCAGGTGATGCCGTTCAGTTTCGGCGGACATGCCGGGGAAGGCGGTTCCTTCACGATGCTGCGATTCCCGGAATCCGATCTGTCGGACATTGTCTATTTGGAGCAGCTGACAAGTGCGCTCTATCTGGACAAGGCCGAAGAAGTCGCTCAGTACGAAAAGGCCATGCTGCGGCTGCACGAGGACAGTCCGGATGCCGAGGAGAGCCGAGATCTGCTCCGCGGTCTGCTCCAACTCATCTGATTCATCAGTACCATGACGGTTCGACGGAAGTCTGCGGATGAGTTAAGGGATCGTATGTCCTTCTTCCACGAGCTGGCCCACCAATACATCGACGGTGAATGGCGGACCGGCACCGGATCGTGGGACATCATCGATTTCAACCCCTACAACGGGGAGAAACTCGCCGAGATCCCCATCGCCACCGCGCACGAGGTCGACCTGGCCTACCGCGCCGCCGAGCGCGCCCAGCGGAGCTGGGCCACCACCAATCCGTACGAGCGCCGGGCGGTCCTGGAACGCGCCCTGCGCATCACCGAGGAACGGCGCGCCGAGATCGTCGACGCGATCATCGACGAGCTGGGCGGCACCCGCGTCAAGGCGGAGTACGAGTTCCGCGCCGCCCTGGAGTTCCTGCGCGACGCGATCCACCGGGCGCTGCGCCCGCAGGGCAGCCTCCTGCCCTCCTCGGAGGACGGCAGGGAGAACCGTCTCCACCGGCTGCCCGTCGGCGTCATCGGTGTGATCACCCCCTACAACTTCCCGTTCCTGGTGGCGATGAAGTCCGTCGCGCCGGCCCTCGCGCTCGGCAACGCGGTCGTGGTCAAGCCCAACCAGAACGCCCCGGTCGTCGGCGGCGGGATGGTCGCCCGGATCTTCGAGGACGCCGGGCTGCCCGCCGGGCTGCTCAACGTCCTGATCACCGACGTCGCCGAGATCGGGAACGCGTTCATCGAGCACCCCGTGCCCGCGGTGATCTCCTTCGCCGGATCGGACCGGGTCGGCCGCCACGTCGGCGCGATCGCGGCCGGGCACTTCAAGCGGACGATCCTCGAACTCAGCGGCAACAGCGCCCTGGTGGTGCTGGAGGACGCGGACATCGACTACGCGGTCGAGGCGGCCGTCTTCAGCCGCTTCGTGTACCAGGGGCAGGTCTGCATGGCCGCCAACCGCATCCTGGTGGACCGCCGGATCGAGCGGGAGTTCACCGAGAAGTTCACCGCCGCGGTGGCCGCGCTGACGACCGGTGACCCGCGCGACCCGGAGACCCGGATCGGCCCGGTCATCAACACCTTCCGGGCCGACGCCCTGACCGCGCTCGTCGACCAGGCGGTCGCCGACGGGGCGACCGCGCTCGTCCGCGGCCGGACCCGCGGCAACCTCGTGGAACCGACCGTGCTCGCCGGGCTCCCCGAGGACTCCCCGCTGCCGGCCCAGGAGATATTCGGCCCGGTGGCGCTGCTGATGACGTTCGACGGCGAGGACGACGCCGTACGGATCGCCAACGACACCCCGTACGGGCTGAGCGGCGCCGTGCACACCCGCGACGTCGAGCGCGGGGTGCGGTTCGCCCGGCGCGTCGTCAGCGGGATGTTCCACGTCAACGACTCCACCGTCCAGGACGACCCGCTGGTGGCCTTCGGCGGCGAGAAGTTCTCCGGGCTCGGCCGGCTGAACGGCGAGGCGACCGTCGAGGCGTTCACCACCCAGCGGTGGATCTCCATCCGGCACGAACGCGCCGTCTTCCCCTTCTGACCGTCCCCTCCCGCTCCTCGATCCTCCTCCGGCCGCCCGCTTCCGCGGGTGGCCGGATTTTTTTGCCGTCCCCTCCCTCCTTTAGGACAGGAGCTGACCGCGATGGGTCATAGCTTGATCCATGTCAGGAAGAACCGGCACCGAGCAGCAAGGCGGACATCATGGTCACTCACGTTCCCGCAGGCACCCCCGGCGACGAGCGCGGCGTTCTCCTCTCCTTCGTCGAGGCCCAGCGCGGCGCCATCCGGCGCGCGCTGCTCGGACTGACCGAGGAGCAGGCGGCGAGCCGCCCCAGCGCCAGCGAGCTGTCCCTCTCCGGACTGCTCAAGCACGTCGCCGAGACCGAGCTGAACTGGCTGCGGATGGCCCAGCAGCAGCCGAACGAGGCCGCCCGCACCCAGGAGACCTGGGCGGACAGCTTCCGGCTCGTCGGCGACGAGACGGTGCCGCAGATGCTGGAGTTCTGGGACGGCGTCGCGTCCGAGACGGAGAAGTTCATCCGCTCGGTGCCCAGCATGGACGACACCTTCCCGCTGCCCGAGGCGCCCTGGTTCCCGAAGGACGAACGGGTCTCGATGCGGTGGCTGCTGATGCACCTCGTCGAGGAGCACGCCCGGCACGCCGGGCACGCCGACATCATCCGGGAGTCCCTGGACGGACGTACCGCGTTCGAGCTGGTCGCCGAGGCGGGCGGTTACTCTGGTCAAAGTTGACCAGAAGGGGTGCGTGAGATGTCCGCGATCCGGCTGCTGGTTCTCTGTGCCGTCCGGCAGCACGGCCGGGCGCACGGCTACCAGGTCCGCAACGATCTGGAGTACTGGGGCGCCCACGAGTGGTCCAACGCCAAGCCCGGATCGATCTACCACGCGCTGAAGCAGATGGCGAAGCAGGGCCTGCTGGTCGAGCACGAGACCGCCCCGAGCGCGGCCGGCGGCCCGCCCCGCACCGAGTACGAGCTCACCGAGGCGGGCCACGAGGAGTACCTGGCGCTGGTGCGGGCCGCGCTGACCTCGTACGACCAGCGGCCGGACGTGCTGTCGGCGGGCCTCGGCGGCATCGTCGACCTGCCGCGGGACGAGGCGGTCGCGCTGCTCGAGGAGCGGGTGGCCGGCCTCGCGGCCTGGCGGGACTCGGTCACCACCCACTACCTGCCGGAGGCCGGTCCCGAGTCGGTCGGCCACATCGGCGAGATCATGAACCTGTGGATCCACTCGGCGGACGCCGGGGCCGAGTGGACGCGCGGCCTGATCGCCCGCATCGAGGGCGGCGCGTACACCTTCGCGGGGGAGGGCGAGCCCTTCGTCGGGGTGCTCGCCGAGGGGCAGGAGAACCCGTACGCGACGGGCGTCCCCGACCCCGGCGACGAGGAGTAGGGCTCCCCCGGACCGTACCGGTCCGTGCCCCGCGCCCCGTGCGCCGGGCGTCAGTGGTGGAAGGACGTCGCCACCTGCTTGTCGCGGCTCAGCGGGTGCGCCTGGCGGCGCAGGTCGGGCAGGAGCCGCCGGAGGTCCCCCACCAGCAGTTCGGCGAGGTCCGACGAGAAGCCGTTGCGGCACACCACCCGCAGCACCGCCAGATCCTGCCGGTTGGCCGGGAACGTGTACGCGGGCACCAGCCAGCCGTGCTCGCGCAGCCGCCGCGACACGTCGAAGACGTCGTACGCCTCCACGTCCGGAGCGGTCGTCAGCGCGAAGACGGGCAGCTGGTCGCCGCGGGTGAGGAGGCGGAAGTCGCCGAGGGACTCGATGCGCTCCGCGAGCCCGCGGGCCACGTCCCGGGAGGTCTGCTGGACGGCCCGGTAGCCGTCCCGCCCCAGCCGCAGGAAGGTGTAGTACTGCGCCACCACCTGGGCGCCGGGCCGGGAGAAGTTCAGCGCGAAGGTGGGCATTTCGCCGCCCAGGTAGTTGACCCGGAACACCAGCTCCTCGGGCAGCTCGGCCGGGGAGCGCCACAGAGCCCAGCCGATGCCCGGGTAGACCAGGCCGTACTTGTGCCCGGAGGTGTTGATGGAGGACACCCTCGGCAGCCGGAAGTCCCACACCAGGTCCTCGTCGAGGAACGGCGCCACCATCGCCCCGGACGCCCCGTCCACATGGACGGGAACGTCGAGCCCGGTGCGTTCCTGGAGGGCGTCCAGCGCGGCGCAGAGTTCCGCGATCGGCTCGTACGAACCGTCGAAGGTGGAGCCGAGGATGCCGATGACGCCGATGGTGTTCTCGTCGCAGAGGTCGGCCGCGGCCTGCGGGTCGAGGTGGAAGCGGTCGCCCTCCATCGGGACCTGCCGCGCCTCGATCTCCCAGAAGTTGCAGAACTTCTCCCAGCAGACCTGCACGTTGACGCCCATGACCAGGTTCGGCCGGGCCGTCGCCGGATAGCGGTCGGCGTTCCTGGCCGCCCAGCGGCGCTTGAGTGCCATTCCCGCGAGCATGCACGCCTCGCTGGAACCGGTCGTCGAACAGCCCACCGCCGCCGTGGGATCGGGGGCGTGCCAGAGGTCGGCGAGCATCGCCACGCAGCGCCGCTCCAGCTCGGCGGTGCGCGGGTACTCGTCCTTGTCGATCATGTTCTTGTCGCTGCACTCGCTCATCAGCACCCCGGCCTGGGGTTCCATCCAGGTGGTGACGAAGGTGGCGAGGTTGAGCCGCGCGTTGCCGTCGAGCATCAGCTCGTCATGGACCAGGTTGTACGCGATCGAGGGCGGCATGGGCCCGTCGGGCAGCCGGTGCCGGGGCGGCGCCAGCTCCATGCCGCCGACCGGGTCGGCTTCCCCGAAGAACGGGTTGAGGGCGAGCTTGCGGCTTTTCGCGGACGGCTCCGCGGTGGGGGAGGAACCTTCGTGGAGAGGCATCGGCGGGCGGCCCTTCTCAGCTCTCGGCGGTGAGGCCGTCCTTGAGGGCCCGGGTGATCCGCACGACCCGTTCGGCCTGGACCCGGGCGGCGGTCAGGGTCTGCTCGCCGACCGGGATGTCGCCCTGACCGGCGACGTGCGAGGTCCCGTACGGGTTGCCGTCGACGAACTTCGACGGGTCCGTGTAGCCGGGGGCGACCAGGATGCCGCCGAAGTGGTGGATCGTGTTGTAGAGCGCGAGCAGCGTGGACTCCTGGCCGCCGTGCGCGGTGCTGGTGGAGGTGAAGCCGCTGTAGACCTTGTCGGCGAGGTGGCCCGCCTGCCAGAGCCCCCCGAGGGTGTCGATGAACTGCTTGAGCTGGGAGGTGACGTTCCCGAACCGGGTCGGCGTCCCGAAGATCACGGCGTCCGCCCAGACCATGTCGTCGGACGAGGCCAGGGGGATGTCCGCGGTGGCCTTCGCGTTGGCCGCCCAGGCCGGGTTGGAGTCGATGGCCGCCTGCGGGGCCAGTTCGCCGGCCCTGCGCAGCCGCACCTGTGCCCCGGCCTTCTCGGCGTACTCCGCGACGGCCCCGGCGATCGTGGCGACGGTGCCGGTCGCGGAGTAGTAGATGACGGCGACGTTGACGGGCGTGGGCATGACCGGACCTCCGAAGGGACTTACGGAACTTGTGCACGCGGAGGCGACGATACGGAAATACCGGGTGCCGGGCGCGCCGGGCGGCGGTGCCGGGGCCGGGCTCACCCCAGCGGCGTACCGTCCTCGCGCAGCTGCATCTGGGGGCGCCCGGTCACCAGCAGCCAGGCCGGCAGCGAGGCGACGCACAGGACCGGGAGCACGGCCGAGTCGCCGACCAGCACCGCCGCGGTGAACAGACTCAGCCAGCCCTGCCGGGTGATGGCCAGCAGTACCCCCAGTACCCCGCAGGTCACCGCGAGCGCCGGTGGCACCCGGTCGACGAGGGCGTGGGCGCAGAGCCCCAGCGCGACCCCCACGAAGACGGCGGGGAAGATCCGTCCGCCCCGGAAGCCGCAGGTCGCCGCGACCAGCAGGGCGGCCGTCTTCACCACGGCCATGACGGCGAACTCCCCGGCCGACCAGCCCGCCGGGTCGGCGGCGAGCGTCTTCACCTCGTCGAGCCCCTTGAACAGGGTCAGGTGGCCGCCCAGCGCGCCCAGCAGGCCGAGCAGCAGCCCGCCCACCGTCAGGGCAAGGACGGGGTGCCGCAGGGCCCGGAAGAGCCGGTGCACGTGCGGGAAGGCGTACACCGCCAGCAGGCCCAGCCCCGCCCCGGCCAGGGCGATGACGGCTGCGGACAGCAGGTCGCCCCAGTGCGGGTGGGTGTAGGGCGGCAGTGACAGGTCGAAGCTGGGGTGCTCCAGCAGCGTCATGGTGAGCGCCCCGGCGGCGCCGGCCGCGAGCGGCCCGAACAGCCGGTCCCACAGGGCCCCCGGCCCGGGGCGGGAGGCGAGGATCTCCGAGAGGATCAGCGCAGCGGCGACCGGGGTGCCGAAGAGCGCGCCGATGGTGCCGGCCGCGGCCAGGGCGAGCCACAGCTCCGCGGGGGAGCCGGGCACGAACCGGCGGCCGAGCCAGAAGGCCAGCGCGATGTTGGCGGCCGTGATCGGGTTCTCCGGACCGAGGCTGATGCCGCCCGCCAGGGTGAGCACCGTGACGAGCAGCAGCCCCGGTACCACCCTCGGCGGCAGCGGCGGATCGACCAGCCCCGTGGTCGCCGGATCGGGCCCCGCGTGACCGGGCACCGCCCGGATCAGCAGACCGGCCACCAGCCCGCTCGCGGTCAGCACCGCGATCGTCCAGGGCGTGGAGTACCGGCCGACGGAGAGCGCGTCGGGAAGCGCCTCCCAGAGCACGTCCTGGAGCTTCTCCGCGAGCAGGCTCACGCCGAGCAGGACGAGGGCGGAGGCGACCCCGACGGCCAGCGCGGGCACGATGACGGGCAGCAGCCGGCGTGCGGGGGTGGGCCCGGGGCCCGGCCCGGCGGGCGCGGGGGTGGACCCGGCGGGTGAGGGAGAATCGGTGGCCACCGGCTCACCATAACGGCGCAAAAGCCGCATAACCCCGGTGGTGATGGCGAATGCGACGGTGCCGTCGGACGCGACGGCGTTCCGGCTTGCACCTCACGCGACGTCAGGACCCAGCATCGGGACGTACCCGGAACGGAGAAGGGAGCGGGGAGTCATGGACTACTCCGTGGGACAGGTCGCCGAATTCGCCGGAGTCACGGTGCGCACCCTGCACCACTACGACGGCATCGGGCTGCTCTCGCCCGGCGGGCGCAGCCACGCCGGTCACCGCCGTTACGACGACGGCGACCTCGACCGGCTCCAGCAGATCCTGTTCTACCGGGAGCTGGGCTTCCCGCTCGACCGGATCGCGGTACTGCTCGACGACCCGGAAGCGGACCCGCAGGAACATCTGCACCGCCAGCACCAGTTGCTGACCGACCGGATCGCCGAGCTCCGGAAGATGGCCGACGCCGTCGAGAAAGCCATGGAGGCACGGAAGATGGGCATCAACCTCACACCCGAGGAGAAGTTCGAGGTCTTCGGGGACAAGGACCCCGAGGCGCACGCCGAGGAGGCCGAACGCCGCTGGGGCGGCACCGACCTGTACGCCGAGTCGCAGCGCCGGGCCGCCCGGTACACCAAGGACGACTGGAAGCGGATGCAGGCGGAGGTCGCCGAGTGGACCGCCGCGTACGACGCGCTGATGGAGGCCGGGGAGCCGGCCACCGGTGAGCGGGCGATGGAGCTGGCCGAGGCCCACCGGCGCCACATCGGCAAGTGGTTCTACGAGTGCTCCGCCGAGATGCACCGGGGGCTCGGCGAGATGTACGTGTCCGACGAGCGGTTCCGCGCGTACTACGACTCGATGCGGCCGGGCCTGGCCGAGCATCTGCGGGACGCGATCGAGGCCAACGCCGCACGCCTGGCGTGAGCCGACCGCGGGGGGGGGGGGGGGGGGGGGGGGGGGGGGGGGGGGGGGGGGGGGGGGCGCCCCGCGGGGGCCCGGCGGGCGGGGGGGGGGCGCGCGGCGGGGCCC
>NZ_JBIAQQ010000021.1:92500-167904 GCF_042889165.1 Streptomyces sp. NPDC002669
GCCCCCCCCCCCCCCCCCCCCGGGGCGCCCCCCCCCCCCCCCCCGCCCCCCCCCCCGCCCCCCCCCCCGCGCGGGGGGCGGCGGCCCCCCCCCCCCCCCCCCCCCCCCCCCCCCCCCCCCCCGCCGATCGGGCTCTTCCCGGTCAGGGCGGCCGGCCGGCTCCGCTTCCGCCGGTCGCGGTTCCCGCCCGGCTTCCGCCGGTCACGTCCGGCTGATCACGGCCGCCGTGCCGTACGCGCAGACCTCGGTGCCCACGTCGGCCGCCTCGGTCACGTCGAAGCGCATCATCAGCACCGCGTTGGCGCCCCGCGCCCTGGCCTGCTCGACGAGCCGCTCCATCGCCTGGTTGCGGGTCTCGACGAGGGTCTTGGTCAGCCCCTTCAGCTCGCCGCCGATCATGGACTTCAGCCCGGCGCCGATCTGGCTGCCCAGGTGTCGGGAGCGAACCGTCAGGCCGAACACCTCCCCGATCACCTGCGTCACCCGGTAGCCCGGTACGTCGTTCGTCGTGACGACCAGGACGTCGGACTGGGCCGTCTGCCCGCCGCCGTAATCCTCAATGCCCATCGTGTGGCACCTCCTGGGGAAAGCTTTGCCCCGGTTGGTCCGGAGTGCATCTCCGGCCGGGACGGTGCGCGCCCTCGTGAGGGCCATCTGGAACCCGGGGGAGTCATCCCGCGTTGATAGCTTTGGGCGGCCACGCAGCCGTCATCGATCGATCCAGGAGCCCGGACCCTTGAATACGCTTGCGCTCGGACCGAGCTGGCTGGACCCGGACTATCTCATCGGGCAGTTCGGACTGCTCGGTGTGCTGGTCATCGTCTTCGCGGAATCCGGTCTGCTGATCGGTTTCTTCCTGCCCGGAGACTCCCTGCTGTTCACCACGGGCCTGCTGGTGACCGCGGGCAAGCTGCACACGCCGCTCTGGCTGGTCTGTGTCCTGGTGGCGCTGGCGGCGATCATCGGCGACCAGGTGGGGTACCTCTTCGGCCGCAAGGTCGGCCCGTCGCTCTTCAACCGCCCGGACTCCCGCTTCTTCAAGCAGGAGAACGTGGAGAAGGCGCACGACTTCTTCGAGAAGTACGGACCGAAGTCGCTGATCCTGGCCCGCTTCGTGCCCATCGTGCGCACGTTCACCCCGATCATCGCCGGTGTGAGCCGGATGAACTACCGCTCGTTCATCGTGTTCAACATCATCGGCGGGGTGCTCTGGGGCGTCGGCGTCACGCTGCTCGGCGCGGCCCTCGGCAAGATCGAGTTCGTCCACCAGAACATCGAGGCGATCCTCATCCTGATCGTGCTCATCTCGGTGGTGCCGATCGCGATCGAGTTCCTGCGGGCCCGCTCCAGGTCGAAGAAGGAAGCGGCGGCGGGCGGCGGCGAGGGCCGGGGCCCGGCCGCCGGGAACGCCCCCGCCCCGGGCCAGCGCGGCCGCCACGCCAAGCGCTGACCCGCAGCCGTCACACCCGACCGGGCCGACCCGCAGCACACGAGCGGGCCGGCCCGAGTCGTACGTACGGTCCGCGCGGCCCATACGCAGGGGGCGCGGGGCCGCGGGGCGGAGTGGTCAGAAGCCGCGCGTCCGCTTGGCCGCGCGGCGGTTCGCCCCGCCGACTGCTCCCGGCACCCGCATGAACAGCCGGGAGATCTCGCTCCCCAGGTTCACCCCGATCGCGATGGCCAGCGCGGTGGCCACCGCGGTCGACAGCGAGGCGAGCCCGGTGTTCACCCGCCCCTGCGCCACGGCCAGCAGACCGAAGTACGTGGCCGAACCGGGCAGCAGCGGACCGATCGCCGCCGTGATGAACGGCAGCGACGAGGTGTACCGGTAGCGCGAGAAAAGCTGCCCGAACAGGCCCACCAGACCGGCCGCCGTCGCGGTCGCCAGCACCGGCGAGATCTCGCCGGTCCTGGCCATCGCCCCGTAGATCACCCAGGCGACGGCGCCGTTGAGGGTCACCGCGAGCACCGTGGACCGGTCCTGCTGGAGCAGGATCGCGAAGGCGAAACAGAGCGCCATCGAGGCCAGGATCTGCACCACCGGCCGGTCGTGGGGGACGAACCTGGCCTCGGGGTTCAACTGGGCACCCAGCTGGAGCCCCAGGTACAGCACGAGCAGCACGCCGACGACGATGCCGATGAACAGGTACATGACTTCGAGCAGCCGCGCGGCCGCGGTGATGTAGAAACCGGTCAGCCCGTCCTGCACACCCGCCACCAGGGCCCGCCCCGGCAGCAGCGCGAACAGCCCACCGGTGATCACCGCCGAGGGCCGTACGTCCGACCAGTGGGTGAGGGTCAGCGCCACGCCCAGCGCGGCGGGCGGCATCGCGGCCACCACGAACTGGTAGAACTCCGGCAGCCCCCGCCCGGCGCAGAGCCAGGCGAGCCGGTCGCCCAGCATCGCGCCGACCGCGGCCACCAGGAACACCAGCGGACCACCGCCGACCAGCACCGAGGCCGCCCCCGCGAGACCGCCGCCGGCCAGCGTCAGCACCCAGCCGGAGTACGGGTGGCGGTTGCGGCGGATCTCCGCCAGCCGCCGGTATGCCTCCTCCAGCGAGACCTCGACGTCCTCGGAGGTGATGTCGTCGATGAGCCGGAAGACCGCGGCCAGCCGGGTGTAGTCGGTGCCGCGACGGCGCACGGTGCGGCTCGCCGTCACCGGGTCGTCGACCAGCGAGGGCTGGTGCGAGATCGACAGCAGGGTGAAGGTGACGGTGGGCTCGCTGCGGTCCAGACCGTAGCTGCGGGTCACCGCGAACATGGCGGCCTCGACGTCCTCGGCGCCCTCGCCGCCCGCCAGCAGCAGCTCCCCGATGCGCAGCGTCAGGTCGAGCACGCGCGGCACCGCGGGCCCCACGCCGTCGGGCCTCTGCGCCTGCTCGGGCGCCGGGCGCTCGGCGACCGGCATCCGCAGCATCGTGCGCATCCGGTCCTGCCAGGGAGCCTCCTTGGTCAGCCGGATCATCGGTATGCCCTGGGCCGGGGTGAAGGCGGGCGGCGAGTGCTGGGCGCTGTAGGTGCTCGGCGGGGCGAAGGCGGAGCCGACCGGGTCCGGGCCCGACCCCTGCCCCGAGCCGGAACCGGAACCGGAAGCGGAACCGGTGCCCGCCCCCGGGGCATCCGTCAGACCGGCCGGAATGGCGAACTCCGACGTCGGATGGTCGTCCTCGGACACGGACGTGCGCTGCTCCACCCCGGCAGGCGGGACGAAGGCGCTGCGCGCCTCGTCGGACTGGGGCTTCTGGTCCTCCGGACCGCCCGATTCCGCCACCACTGACCCTCGCTCCTCGTCACTGCTGCGCGTCCACGGCTGCGCTTGTGCCCAGTATGGCCACGGCCAAGCCCCCGGACGCCAGAAGGTCCGGGACGGGGCCGGGCGGAGGCCCGCCGGGAGCCGGCCCGCAGACCCCGCGACGCCCGTGGGCCCCGCATGCGGGCGGGCACGCGGAACGGGCGGCACTCCCACAAAAGGAGTACCGCCCGTTCCCGTACGGAACCGCAAGCGGAACCGTGTCGCGCGCCTCGGTCACGTGCCTCGGTTCACGCCCCGAAGCCCGCGTACACCGGCTCACGCACCTCGGCTCGCGTACGTCGGCTCACCCGCCGGAGCCCGCCCGCCGCGGCTCACGCGCCGCGGCCGGACACCGGCCACGAGCCGGTGTCAGTGCGCGCCGCCCTGCGCCTCGAGACGCTTGTAGGAGGCCTCGATCTCGGCCTCGGCCTCGGCGCGGCCGACCCAGTCGGCACCCTCGACCGACTTGCCGGGCTCCAGGTCCTTGTAGACCTCGAAGAAGTGCTGGATCTCCAGGCGGTCGAACTCCGACACGTGGTGGATGTCGCGCAGGTGCTCCACCCGGGGGTCGGAGGCCGGCACGCACAGCAGCTTGTCGTCGCCGCCGGCCTCGTCCGTCATCCGGAACATGCCGATGGCGCGGCACTTGATGAGGCAGCCGGGGAAGGTCGGCTCGTCCAGGATGACCAGCGCGTCCAGCGGGTCGCCGTCCTCGCCGAGGGTGTTCTCGACGAAGCCGTAGTCCGCCGGGTAGCTGGTCGAGGTGAAGAGTCGACGGTCCAGGCGGATCCGACCGGTCTCGTGGTCCACCTCGTACTTGTTCCGCGAACCCTTCGGGATCTCGATGGTGACGTCGAACTCCACGGGTGGCTCCTCCATGATCAACACATACGACTGGTGATTAAGTGTCCCCCACGCAGATGTGTGCTCGCGAAAGGGGCTGGTCAACGGTGGACGAGCCGGTGAAAAGACCGTCGGTCAATCCGTTGGACAAGCTGATCCGACTCACCCGCCGGGGTGCCGTGACCAGGTTGAAGGGACTGAACGACCGACAGTTCACCGCCGTGTCCGCCGGGCTCGGCGTGGTGCTCGCGACCGGCGTCGTCCTTGCCGCCGGCCCCTGGGACTCGGGTCAGCGTAAGGCCGAGCGGGACTGGGCCGCCGCCCGTGACCACACAGGTGGCGCACATCACGGCACCGGCACCCCCGACGGGCCCGCGCCCGCGCCCAGCGCCCCGGCCGTCCTCGCCGCCCTCACCCCCCTCGACAACGCCGCCCCGGACGCCCGGCACACCCCCGACAGCGCGGCACCGGACCTCCGCGCCGCCCTCGACCCGCTGCTGAAGGCCCCCGCCCTGGGCACCCGGCACACCGCCGTCGTCATCGACACCGCCGACGGCACCCGGCTGTACGGCCGGGGCGCCGACCTGCCCATGACCCCCGCCTCCACCGTCAAGATCGCCACCGCGGCCGCCGCACTGAGCGCGCTCGGCCCCGACCACCGCATCGCCACGACGGTCCTGGTCTCCCCCGACCACCGCCGGATCACCCTGGTCGGCGGAGGCGACCCCACCCTCGACCGGACGGCCCTGCGCACGCTCGCCACCGGCACCGCGCGCGCCCTGAAGGACCAGGGCGTCGACCGGGCCCGCCTCTCGTACGACACCTCCCGCTACTCCGGACCCGCCCGCCACCCGATCGGCCCCAACGAGAACATCGCCCCGGTCAGCGCCCTGACGATCGACGAGGGCAGGCTCGACGACACCGACAGCGGACCCGCCCCGCGCAGCGACGACCCGGCGAAGGACGCCGCCGAAACCTTCGCGAAACTCCTCGACGACGCCGGGATCGCCACCGGGGCCGGGCCGGGGCACGGCCGCCCGGCCGCCGGGTCCCGGCAGGTCGCCCAGCACCTCTCCGCCCCGCTCTCCGCCCTGGTCGAACGGGCCCTGACCAACAGCGACAACGACATCGCCGAGGCGCTCGCCCGGCAGACCGCCATCAAGGCGGGCCGCCCCGCCGACTTCGCCGGTGCCCGACGGGCCGTCACCGAGCAGCTCGGGAAGCTCCGCCTCCCGCTGACCGGCGCCGTCCTCGCCGACGGCAGCGGACTGGACCGCAAGGACAAGGTCACCGCCCGGCTGCTGGCCGGCCTCCTCGCCCGCGCCGCCGACCCGGCCCACCCCGAACTGCGCCCCGTCCTCACCGGCCTGCCCGTGGCCGGCTTCACCGGCACGCTCAGCGACCGCTACACCGGGAAGTCCGCGGGAACCGGCCTGGTCCGTGCCAAGACCGGCACCCTCACCGGTGTGAACACCCTCGCCGGAACGGTCGTCGACGGACAGGGCCGGCTGCTCGCCTTCGCCTTCCTGGCCTCGGGCACCACCTCCCCGTCCGACGCCCAGTCCTCCCTCGACGCGCTCGCCACCAGCCTGGCCACCCGCACCCGTTGAGGCCCCGCCGGGCGGCCCGGCCCGGACCGCCCCGGCAGAATCCGGGCCGGTCGACACCGCACCGCGGACGGGGCCGAGCACGTACGGTTGACGCATGACGAGCATCGGTGGTGCCCAGATGGTCGACTGGAACCTCGCGGTCGCGACCGCGACCCGACTTGTCCGGCCGGGGCCGGAGATCAGCCGGGAGGAGGCCCGAGAGGTCGTCGCCGAGCTGCGCCGGCACGCCAGGGCCTCGGAGGAGCACGTCCGCTCCTTCACCCGGATGATCCCCGAGGGGGCCGAACCGGAGGACACCCCGGTCCTGGTCGTGGACCGGGCGGGCTGGATCAAGGCCAACGTCGCGGGCTTCCGCGAACTGCTCGGCCCGCTCCTGGGCAAGATGCAGGACCGGCGCGCGGGCACCGCCGGCGGCGCCGTGCTCGGCGCGGTCGGCGGCAAGGTGACCGGCGTCGAGGTGGGGATGCTGCTGTCGTTCCTGGCCTCCCGGGTCCTCGGCCAGTACGAGACCTTCGCCCCCGCCACCCGCGAGCTGCCCGCCTCGGCCGGCGGCGGCAGGCTCCTGCTGGTCGCCCCCAACATCGTCCACGTCGAGCGCGAACTCGACGTGGACCCGCACGACTTCCGGCTCTGGGTCGCGCTCCACGAGGAGACCCACCGCACCCAGTTCACCGGGGTGCCCTGGCTCCGCGACCACCTCCAGGGCGAGATCCAGTCATTCCTCGACGAGACCGACGTCGACCCGATGACCGTCCTGGAACGGCTCCGCGAGGCCGCCCAGTCCCTGGCCGGGGGCCGCCCCGAGGGCGAGACCGGCGAGGACGGCGGACGCAGCCTGGTCGAACTCGTCCAGACCCCCTCGCAGCGGGAGATCCTCGGCCGGCTCACCGCCGTGATGTCCCTGCTCGAAGGCCACGCCGACTACGTGATGGACGGGGTCGGACCCGAGGTCGTCTCCTCCGTCGGCGAGATCCGGGAGAAGTTCCAGCAGCGCAGGGCGCGCGGCGCGAGCCGCTTGGACCAGGCGCTGCGCAAGCTCCTCGGACTCGACGCGAAGCTGCGCCAGTACCGCGACGGCGAGCGGTTCGTCCGCGCCGTGGTCGACGAGGTCGGCATGGACGGCTTCAACCGGGTGTGGACCTCCCCGAACACCCTGCCGACGAAGGCGGAGATCGCGAAACCGGCGGACTGGGTCGCGCGGGTGCACCGCAGGGCGGAGCCGTGAGCACGGCGGACGGCGGGCAGCGCCCGGCAGCAGGGGCCGCGACGCCGCGGGCCCGACGGCGGGCGCCCCGGACGAGAACGCGCCGGTAATCACCCATCCGAGGGACCGTAGGGGCACGGGAAGGCGTGCAATGCTCGATGGACGTCTTGCCTCTGTCACCATCGACGCACTCTGAGTGACGGTCCGTCTTCCGTCCGCCACTTCGAGGCATCTCCCAAAACTTCACGAAGGGCACCGGACATGGGTCCCCATCCTGCGGTCGCGGCGATACGCCTGGCGGTCCGCCGCGTACTCCACGACGTACTCACCGAGCACACCCGAAGCGCCGGACACCTCCGGCACACCCCGCACCCCGAGCTCGCCGAAGCCGGTGCGGGCAGGCAGCGCGCCGCACTCCCCGAACGCCCCGACACCCCGCTGGTGCTGGTGGCCTGTTCCGGCGGCGCCGACTCCATGGCGCTCGCCTCCGCCCTCGCCTTCGAGGCCCGCAAACTCGACGTCCGGGCCGGCGGCATCACCGTCGACCACGGCCTCCAGGACGGCTCCGGGGCCCGGGCCGCCGAGGTCGTCGACCGCCTCACCGCCATGCACCTCGACCCGGTCGAGGCCGTGGCCGTGCGGGTCGGCCGGGAGGGCGGCCCCGAGGCCGCGGCCCGCGAAGCCCGCTACGCCGCCCTGGACGCGGCGGCCGAACGGCACGGCGCCGCCGCGGTCCTGCTCGGGCACACCCGTGACGACCAGGCGGAGACCGTGCTGCTCGGTCTCGCCCGCGGCTCCGGCATCCGCTCGCTCTCCGGCATGGCCGCCGCGTCCGGACCGGCCGGCCGCTACCGCCGCCCCTTCCTCCAGCTCGACCGCCAGACCGCCCGCAAGGCATGCCTCGTCCAGTCCCTGCCCGTCTGGGACGACCCGCACAACACCGACCCCGCCTACACCCGCTCCCGACTGCGCCACGAGGGTCTGCCCGCCCTGGAGAAGGCGCTCGGGAAAGGGGTGGTCGAGGCCCTCGCCCGTACGGCCCAGCTCTCCCGCGACGACGCGGACGCCCTGGACACCTGGGCCGCCGAGGCCGAGCGGACCGTACGGGACGACGCGGGCCGCCTGGAGTGCGCCAAGCTCTTCGCCCTGCCCCCCGCCGTGCGCCGCCGGGTGCTGCGCCGGGCCGTGATGGAGGCGGGTTCCCCGGCCGGATCGCTCTTCGCCCGCCACATCGAGGAAGTCGACCGGCTGATCACCGGATGGCGCGGCCAACAGGCCATCAACCTGCCCGGACGGGTCGAAGCCCGGCGGCAGGGTGGCAGACTGGTCATTCGGCAGAGCTGAAGCACGGGCGGTCGGCACGCAGCGGACGGCCGCACAGGTCGCGGGGCGGCGTCCCCGCGACCGGCAGGCAGAGAAAGAGACGCGGGTGAACGAGAAGGACATGGGCACCGACCTTCAGTCGGTGCTCCTCACCAAGGAAGAGATCGACGCGAAGCTCGTCGAGCTGGCCGCGAAGATCGACGCGGAGTACGCGGGCAAGGACCTGCTCATCGTCGGCGTCCTCAAGGGCGCGGTCATGGTGATGGCGGACCTGGCGCGCGCGCTGTCCACCCCCGTCACCATGGACTGGATGGCCGTCTCGTCGTACGGCGCGGGCACCCAGTCCTCCGGAGTGGTCCGGATCCTCAAGGACCTGGACACCGACATCAAGGGCAAGCACGTCCTGATCGTCGAGGACATCATCGACTCGGGCCTGACCCTGTCCTGGCTGATGTCGAACCTCGGCTCGCGCGAGCCGGCGTCCCTGGAGATCTGCACCCTGCTGCGCAAGCCGGACGCGGCCAAGGTCGCACTCGACTGCAAGTGGGTCGGTTTCGACATCCCCAACGAGTTCGTCGTCGGATACGGGCTGGACTACGCGGAGAAGTACCGCAACCTCCCCTTCGTCGGCACCCTCGCCCCGCACGTCTACGGCGGCTGACCGCCACCCGACTCCTCGCCCGGCCCGGACGCCCGGACCGGCCGGGGCCGACGGCGGGGAACCTTTCACCGGATTCCCTTCGTTGAGTTCCGGAAGGCGGGTTTTGACAGACGCACCCGGCGGTCCCAGGTGACAATGCTGGGGTACCGTCCGAAGAACAGTCTTTTCTCACAGCAGCATTTACCTACGGGCAGGAGGGACGGGGCGGCTTCGCCCCGTATGGATGGACGTGAAGCGATACTTCCGTGGGCCGGTCATGTGGATCGTGCTGGCCGTCCTCGCCGTGGTCGTGTTGATGCAGGTCGTCGGCTCGTCGGGCGGCCACAAATCGGTGGACACCGGCAAGGTGATCCAGGCGATCAGCAAGGACCAGGTGGAGCAGGCCAAGCTGACCACCGGTGACGAACAGATCATCAAGATCGAGCTGAAGAAGGGCCAGAAGCTCCCGGGCGAGTCCGGAAGCAAGTTCCAGGCGAACTACATCGGCAACCAGGGCGTCGAGCTCGCCGACACGCTGCAGAAGAAGTTCGAGAGCGGCCAGATCGACAAGGGCTACACCGTCTCGCCGTCGAAGCAGTCCCCGTTCATCTCGATCCTCCTGACGCTGCTGCCCTTCATCCTGATCGTGGTCGTCTTCCTGTTCCTGATGAATCAGATGCAGGGCGGCGGCTCCCGGGTGATGCAGTTCGGGAAGTCCAAGGCCAAGCTGATCACCAAGGACACCCCGAAGACGACGTTCGCCGACGTGGCGGGGTCCGACGAGGCCGTCGAGGAGCTCCAGGAGATCAAGGAGTTCCTCCAGGAGCCGGCGAAGTTCCAGGCCGTCGGCGCCAAGATCCCCAAGGGCGTCCTGCTGTACGGGCCTCCCGGTACCGGCAAGACGCTGCTCGCGCGCGCCGTCGCCGGCGAGGCGGGCGTTCCCTTCTACTCGATCTCCGGCTCCGACTTCGTCGAGATGTTCGTCGGTGTCGGCGCCAGCCGGGTCCGCGACCTCTTCGAGCAGGCCAAGGCGAACGCCCCGGCGATCGTCTTCGTCGACGAGATCGACGCCGTCGGCCGGCACCGCGGTGCCGGTATGGGCGGCGGTCACGACGAGCGCGAGCAGACGCTCAACCAGCTGCTCGTCGAGATGGACGGCTTCGACGTGAAGGGCGGCGTCATCCTGATCGCCGCCACGAACCGGCCGGACATCCTCGACCCGGCGCTGCTGCGCCCGGGCCGCTTCGACCGGCAGATCGCGGTCGACCGGCCGGACATGCAGGGCCGTCTGGAAATCCTCAAGGTGCACCAGAAGGGCAAGCCGGTCGCGAAGGACGTCGACCTCGGCGCCGTCGCCCGCCGCACGCCCGGCTTCACCGGTGCCGACCTGTCGAACGTGCTGAACGAGGCCGCGCTCCTCACGGCGCGCGGCAACCAGAAGCTGATCGACAACAAGATGCTCGACGAGGCCATCGACCGCGTCGTGGCGGGCCCGCAGAAGCGGACCCGGATCATGTCCGAGAAGGAGAAGAAGATCACCGCGTACCACGAGGGCGGACACGCCCTGGTCGCGGCGGCCTCTCCCCAGGCGGACCCGGTCCACAAGATCACGATCCTCTCCCGCGGCCGTGCCCTCGGTTACACGATGGTGCTCCCGGAGGAGGACAAGTACTCCACGACGCGCAACGAGATGCTCGACCAGCTGGCCTACATGCTGGGCGGGCGCGCGGCCGAGGAGCTGGTCTTCCACGACCCGACCACCGGTGCGGCCAACGACATCGAGAAGGCCACCGCGACGGCCCGTGCGATGGTCACGCAGTACGGCATGACGGAGCGGCTCGGCGCGATCAAGTTCGGCGGCGACAACACCGAACCCTTCGTGGGCCGTGAGATGGGCCACCAGCGCGACTACTCGGAAGAGGTCGCGGCGCTCGTCGACGAAGAGGTCAAGAAGCTCATCGAGACCGCCCACAACGACGCGTGGGAGATCCTCGTCGAGAACCGCGACGTGCTGGACAACCTGGTCCTCCAGCTCCTGGAGAAGGAGACGCTCGGCAAGGAGGAGATCGCCGAGATCTTCGCCCCGATCGTGAAGCGCCCGGCCCGCCCGGCGTGGACCGGTTCCTCCCGGCGCACCCCGTCGACGCGTCCGCCGGTGCTCTCGCCGAAGGAACTCGCCCTCACCAACGGCACCACCACGGCGAACGGCTCGGCCGCTTCCGCGGACACCACCCCGGTCACCGAGGCGGTCCCGGAGGAGCGCCCGGAGGCCTGACCCGCCCGTTCCCGCGTGTGGCCCCTCTCACGGGGTCGCCCGGGGCCCGGAATGGAAGCCGCGCCCCCACAGGTTCTAGCCTGTGGGGGCGCGGCTTTTCCGTACAACCGTGCGGAGACGCACGCGGGTGACAGCTCAGAGGAACGAGGCACAGATGACCGACCCGGTGACGCTGGACGGCCAGGGCTCGATCGGCGAGTTCGACGAGAAGCGGGCCGAGGCGGCGGTACGCGAGCTTCTCATCGCGGTGGGCGAGGACCCGAACCGCGAGGGACTGCGCGAGACGCCGGGACGGGTGGCACGGGCGTACAAGGAGATATTCGCGGGCCTGTACCAGGAGCCCGAGGACGTCCTCACGACCACGTTCGACCTGGGTCACGACGAGATGGTCCTGGTCAAGGACATCGAAGTGTTCTCGACCTGTGAACATCATCTGGTGCCGTTCCGGGGCGTCGCGCACGTCGGGTACATCCCGGCCACCACCGGGAAGATCACCGGCCTGTCGAAGCTGGCCCGGCTCGTCGACGTCTATGCCCGCCGTCCGCAGGTGCAGGAGCGGCTGACCACCCAGATCGCCGAGTCCCTGATGGAGATCCTGGAGCCGCGCGGGGTCATCGTCGTCATCGAGTGCGAGCACATGTGCATGTCGATGCGCGGCATCCGCAAGCCGGGGGCGAAGACGCTGACCTCGGCGGTGCGCGGGCAGCTGCGCGACCCCGCGACGCGCGCCGAGGCGATGAGCCTGATCATGGCGAGCTGACCCGGAGCGGCCGGGCCCCGACGGAACCCGCCCGCACGGCCGCTCCGGTTCCGGAGCGCCAGGGTCCGGGCCGTCCCGGCAGGGACACGGCCCTAAGCGGCCGCCGAGTCCCTGTTGTCGTTGTCGTCGTCCGGGAGCTTGCAGATGCGTTCCAGCCAGAGGGCCGCGGCGACGACCGCGATGCCGGCCAGGATCGCGAAGCCCGCGTAGATCGCCTGGTCGCGGCGGGCCGGTACGTCGAGGGAGCCGAGCAGGAAGACGCCGACGCCGCCGTACATGCCGGAGACCAGGGCGACGACCAGGGCGCTGGCCTGGCCGAAGACGACTGCTCGGGCGGCCATCAGGGGCTCGACGCCCTTGGCTCCCGGGCGGCGTTCGCGCTGGGCGCGCAGCCGGGAGCGGATCGAGAACGCGGTGGCCAGCAGGATGACGGCGATCACCGCGAGCACGATCGGTGCGGCGAGGGGAACGCTCGGCAGACTGCCCAGGGAGTCCCAGAGACGGGCGCCGCTCCAGGAGAGCACTCCGGCCGCGGCGAAGAGGCCCGCCAGTACCCCGAGCCGTAGTTGCTTCACCGCGTGGTCCGCCCTTCGCCTCAGTGGTCCGTGTGCCGGTGGCCGGTCCCGGCGGCACGAACGGGGTCCGCGCCGTCGGGGCCGGGCCCGCCGGCGGCGGACCCTTTCCGTGTCCGTCGAGCCTAACGACTACTCGGGCAGACGGAGTTCCAGGTCGGGCCGGGGCAGCACGCCCTCCCGGCCGACGGCGGCCAGCAGCTCCGCGACGGGCCCGGCGCCGGGCAGCCGGGCCCCGGGGTCGATGTCGTGCCACGGGGCGAGGACGAAGGCCCGCTCGTGGGCCCTGGGGTGGGGGAGGGTGAGCACCGGGTCGTCGGAGACGACGTCCGCGTACGTCACGATGTCGACGTCGATGGTGCGCGGTCCCCAGCGCTCCTCGCGGACCCGGTCGAAAGCCTCCTCGACGGCCTGGCCGCGCTCCAGGAGGGACGACGGGGGCAGGGTCGTCCGCACGATGATCACCGCGTTGAAGTACGAGGGCTGGGAGCCGGGGGCGACGCCCCAGGGCTCCGTCTCGTACACCGGGGAGACCGCCTTGACCCGCAGGCCGGGGGTGTCCTCCAGGGCGTCGACGGCCCCCTGGAGGGTCTCCAGGCGGTTGCCGAGGTTGGACCCCAGGGAGATCACGGCGAGCTTGGGGTTGGACAGCGTGGTGTCCGCCGCGTCCACCTGCTCGACGACGGAGGCGGGTACCGGCTGCACGGTCGGGTCGCTCTGCCCTCCGGTGGGAAACGCGGTCATGTCCGGCTCCGGGTGATGGTGATGGTGACGTCGTCGAAGGGGACGGTGATCGGCGCGTCCGGCTTGTGCACCACGACCTCCACCTCCTCGACCCCTTCGTGCTTGAGGCACGTGCGGGCGATGCGTTCCGCGAGCGTCTCGATCAGGTCGACGGGTTCCCCCTGCACCACCTCGACGACCTCCTCCGCGACGATGCCGTAGTGCACCGTCTTGGCCAGGTCGTCGGTGGCCGCCGCGGGGCGGGTGTCGAGGCCGAGCACCAGGTCCACGATGAACGTCTGGCCCTCTTCCCGTTCCCGGGGAAAAACGCCGTGGTGTCCACGGGCCTTGAGGCCGCGCAGCGCGACACGATCCACGCGAATCACTCCTGCTGTCGTTGGGCGTAGAGACACGGGGCCGCGTGCGGACGGCGAGGTGCCCTCTTTCGAATCTACCTGCGGGCACCGACAGTGCCCGCCCGCGGGGGCCGTGGGCGGGACCTCACGGGGGCTGGTAGCCGCGTATACCCGCGTCGCGGGGTTCCAACCGCTTTTCCGGGGCGCGGTCGTCCGCCCGGCTTCGCCACGGGGGGCGTTTTCCGGCCGGAACACGGGGTTTCCCGGGTCAGGGGGAGGACTCCTCGTCCTCCTCGTCGCCGGTCCCGGCCAGCACGGGGGAGCCGTGGTGGGACCAGAGCTTCCAGCCGTCGGGTGTGCGACGGAACACATTGGTGGCCACGACGAGTTGGCCGACCAGCGGGCCGAGCGCGCCGCCGTCCTCCGCGGGGCCGCCGCTGAGGATGTTCTCCGTGCAGGTCACCAGGGCGGTGTCACCGGTCATGGCGACCCCGACGTCGGTCAGGAAGAACTGGATGTACTCGGTGTTCGCCATGATCAGGGCGTAGCTGCGCAGCACCTCGCCGCGTCCGGTCAGCACCGGCCAGCCGGGGTGGACGCAGGAGACGGTGAGGTCCTCGCCGGGCAGCCAGAGCCCGGAGAGCTCCTCCAGGTCGCCGCGCTCCATCGCCTCGTAGAAGGCGGTGTTGGCCTCTTCGACGGCCGCGATGTCGGCGGCCGCCTCCGCGTGCTCGTCGCGGTCCCCGCTCACGCGGCTCCCTCGACGGCGCGGGCGACCCGTACGGCGTCGGCGGTGGCCCGCACCTCGTGGACCCGGACGGCCCAGGCGCCCGCGTGGGCGGCGAGCGCGGAGACCGCCGCGGTGGCGGCGTCGCGTTCGCGGGCGGGCGGTGGCGCCGCGCCCTCGCCGGCCAGTACGTGGCCGAGGAACCGCTTGCGGGAGGCGGCGACCAGCAGCGGGCGGCCCAGGGCGCGCAGCGCGTCGAGGCGGGCGACCAGGGCGAGGTCGTGGGCGGCCTCCTTGGCGAAGCCGAGGCCGGGATCGATCACGATCCGTTCCGGCGCGATGCCGCCCGCGACCACGGCGTCCATCCGCTCCCGCAGCTCGGCGACGACCTCGGCGACGACGTCCCCGTACACCGCCCGGCTGTTCATGGACTCGCTGAAGCCGCGCCAGTGCATCACGACGAACGGGGCCCCGGCGGCGGCGACGACCGGGACCATGTCCGGGTCGGCGAGGCCGCCGCTCACGTCGTTGACCAGGGCGGCCCCGGCCGCGACGGCCTCCTCGGCGACCCGGGCCCGCATGGTGTCCACGGAGACCGTGACCCCTTCGGCAGCCAGGCCCCGGACCACCGGGACGACCCGCCGCAGTTCCTCTGAGGCGTCCACCCGGCTGGCGCCGGGGCGGGTGGACTCGCCGCCGACGTCGATCAGGTCGGCGCCCTGGGCGACCAGGTCGAGACCGTGTTTGATCGCGGCCGTGGTGTCGAACCAGCGGCCCCCGTCGGAGAAGGAGTCCGGGGTCACGTTCACGACACCCATGACCGCACAGCGGTCCCACTCCGGCAGGCCCCGGACCGTGCCTCGTCCACGCAACGTACTCATGCGACCAGCGTAGGCCCCGTACGGCGCGGTGCTACGCCGCGCGTACGTGCTGCTCCTGTCCGGGGGCCGGGGCGTGGGCGCAGGGCCGGGGGGTCCGCGAGGGGAAGCGGCGGGCGAAGGGGCGGGGCAGCGAGACGTTCACGAAGCCCTCCGCCCGCATGGCGGCGAGCGAGATGCGGGGCAGGTCGCGGGCGGCCCGGTAGACCACGAAGCGGGGTTCCCAGCGGGGCCGGAACTTTGCGTTGAACTTGTACAGCGACTCGATCTGGAACCAGCGCGACAGGAAGACCAGCAGGCCGCGCCAGACGCGCAGCACCGGCCCCGCACCCAGCTTCTCGCCCCGGGCGAGCGCCGAGCGGAACATCGCGAAGTTCAGCGAGACGCGTTCGACCGAGAGGCCGGGGGCGGCCTGGAGGGCGGCGACGATCAGCAGTTCGTTCATGCCGGGGTCGGCGGAGCGGTCGCGGCGCATCAGGTCGAGGGACATGCCGTCGGTGCCCCACGGGACGAAGTGGAGCACGGCCTTCAGGTCGCCGTACGGGGAGTCGGCGGCGTGCTCGCCGGCCTTGTGGGCGGTCGCGACGACGCAGTCCCCGTCGGCGGGGTCGCCGATCCGGCCGAGCGCCATGGAGAAGCCGCGCTCGGTGTCGGTGCCGCGCCAGTCGGCGGCGGCGCGGCGGATGCGGTTCAGTTCGGCCTCGCCGATGTCACGGACGCGGCGGACCCGGGTCTCGTAGCCGAGCCGTTCGATGCGCTTCACCATCTGGCGTACGTTGCGCATCGCCCGCCCGGCGAGCGAGAAATCCGCGACGTCCACCACCGCCTCGTCGCCGAGTTCCAGTGCGTCGAGGCCGGTCTCGCGGGTCCAGACCTCGCCGCCGGTCTCGCTGCAGCCCATCACGGCGGGGGTCCAGGAGTGGGCCTTGGCCTCGTCCATGAACCGTTCGATGGCACCGGGCCACGCCTCCACGTCGCCGATCGGGTCGCCGCTGGCCAGCATCACCCCGGACACGACGCGGTAGCAGACGGCGGCCTTGCCGCTGGGGGAGAAGACGACGCCCTTGTCGCGGCGGAGCGCGAAGTGGCCGAGCGAGTCGCGGCCGCCGTGCTTCTCCAGCAGGGCGCGCAGCCGGGCCTCGTCGTCCTCGGTGAGGCGGGCCGCCGGGTGCTCGGGGCGGAAGGCGAGGTAGACGGTGGTGACGGCGGTCAGCAGGCCGAGGGCGCCGAGGGAGTACGCCACGGTCCAGGAGGTGTCCCCGGCGTAGTCGACGGGCCCTTCGAGGCCGAACATCCCGTACAGCACGTGCTGGAGGCGGTCGGCGATGCTGGGGTTGCCCACGACCCGGCCCGGGTGGGCGCTGACGACGACGAGCCCGAGGGCGATCGAGCCCGCGCCGAGGAGCACGAAGTTGGCCAGGGCCCGCCAGCGGCTGCGGGGGTCGGGCAGGGCGGCGAACTCGCCGCGGTGCCGGACCAGCAGCAGGCACAGGGCCAGCGAGACGAGGGTGCCGAGGACCGAGTGCCGGTAGGCGAACTGCGCGAGCGCCCCGGCCGGCAGCAGGACGACGGCGGCCCGCCAGGCCCGCCGCTTGCGCCGTTTGAGGCCGTGGGCGAGCAGCAGCAGCAGGATGCCCGCGCTCAGGGAGAGGGCGGCGGCGAACGGCCCGAGGGCGCCGGGCAGCACCTCGGCCAGGGTGTGCATCCGGCTGTGCCGGAAGCGCGGGAAGACGCCCGCGGCGATGTCGATCAGACCGACGGCGGTGCAGGCGGTGCCGACCAGGGCCGGTACGGACTCGGGGCGCGGACCGCGTGCGAACCTGCGCACCGGACTCGGAACCGATCCCGATTTATCCCCATCTAGCGTGACAGACATCGCTTCCCGTGGTTCCGCGAGAGATTCTTGTGTCCTTCGGCCGTGGCCCTCCGGACGATGTGCGACCTGTAGGACGAGGCTTCCGGAGCCGGGGTTCACCCGCCGACCGGAAATTTCCAGACAAGAAAGCTCACCCCCTCATGGGTCTCACCAGCAATGTGTTCCTGGGTCTGGTCGGCGCGCTCGCGGTGGCGTTCTTCGCCGCCACGATCTGGCTCTGGCCCCGGCTGGCCCGCCGCGGCGTGCGCGCGGTGCTCGGCCGGATCGGCCTGCTGCTGGTGACCCAGGTGACGCTCTTCGCCACGGTCGGCCTGCTGGCCAACAACTCCTTCCTCTTCTACGGCTCGTGGGACGACCTGCTCGGCCGTGAACAGGACCTGGGGGTCGTCACGGACCACGCGGCCGGGACGCTGGCCGCCAAGAACATCGTCCGGGTGGGGGCGCAGCTGCCGGACGTGCCGGGTGCCTCGCGGCCGGAGAGGAAGGGGCGGATCGACAAGGTCGTGGTCTCGGGCCGGCGCTCGGGGATCGAGAGCTCGGCGTACGTGTACCTGCCGCCGGAGTACTTCCAGCCGGCGTTCGCCCGCCGCAAGTTCCCCGCCGTGGTGGTCCTCACCGGTTACCCGGGCATCGCGGAGAACCTCCTGAAGGGGCTCAATTACCCGAGGACGGCGTACGAACGGGTGAAGGCGGGCCGGGCGCAGCCGATGATCCTGGTGATGCTGCGGCCGACGCTGGCGCCGCCGCGGGACACCGAGTGCGTGGACATCAAGGACGGACCGCAGACCGAGACGTTCCTCGCCGAGGACCTGCCGCAGGTGGTCTCGGGCGTGTACCGGATCGGCCGGCAGGCCCACAACTGGGGCATCATGGGCAATTCGACCGGTGGTTACTGCGCGCTGAAGATCGGGCTCCACCACCCGGACCGGTTCGCCGCGAGTGCCGGGCTCTCCGCGTACTACAAGGCGGCCGAGGACCCGACGACCGGCGACCTCTTCCACGGCGACCAGGGCGCGCGCAACCGGGCCGACCTGCTGTGGAGCCTGGACCGCCTGCCGAAGCAGCCCGCCTCGTCCTTCCTGGTCACCACGTCCAGGCAGGGGGAGGGCAACTACCGCGCCACGCGGCGGTTCATCGACAAGGTGAAGGCGCCCGCCCAGGTCTCGTCGATCGTGCTGGACAGCGGGGGGCACAACTTCAACACCTGGCGGCGGGAGATCCCCTCGGTGCTGGACTGGATGAGCAGCCGGCTCAGCGAGAACTGACCGACGGGGCCCGAGGCCCGGGTTCCGGGAGTCGGGGGGCAGGGAGCGGGCTCCGGGGTTCAGGACGGGCGGGTGCTCGCCACGCTCTCGACCGCCACCCCGGCGCGCGGGACGTCCCGGGCGTCCGCGTCGATCGAGCGGCGCAGCGCCTCGTGCAGCCGGGTCGGGGTGAGCACGCCGAGGAAACGGCCGCCGTCGGTCCCGTCCACGACGGCGATCCAGCCGGCGTCGTGCTGGAGCATGGTGGCGAACGCCTGCTTGAGCGGGGCGCCGAGGGGCAGCCGCGCCTCCATCGCGCGGGCGTGGGCGCGCACCGTTCCCCCGGAGCCGGAGCCGGAGCCGGTGGCATCGGTGGCGTCGGCCGGGAGCCAGCCGTACAGGTTGTCCGCCCCGTCCAGGACGACGGCCCAGCGCGCGCCCTCGGACCGCAGCCGCCCGGTCGCCCCCGACAGGGAGTCGTCGAGGCGGACGACCGGCGGGTGGTCGAGGTCGCTCTCCTCGACGGGGGTCACGGACAGCCGCTTGAGGCCGCGGTCGGCGCCGACGAAGTCCGCGACATAGGGGTTGGCGGGCGCGCCGAGCACGGTGGCCGGGGAGTCGAACTGCTCGATGGAGCCCTGGCCGTAGACGGCGATGCGGTCCCCGAGCCGGACCGCCTCCTCGATGTCGTGGGTCACGAACAGCACGGTTTTGCGGACCTTTTCCTGGAGTTTCAGGAATTCGTTCTGCAGGTGTTCCCGCACGACCGGGTCGACCGCGCCGAAAGGCTCGTCCATCAGCAGTACCGGCGGGTCGGCGGCCAGCGCCCGGGCCACGCCGACGCGTTGGCGCTGACCGCCGGAGAGCTGTTCCGGATAGCGGTCGCCATAAACGGAAGGATCGAGTCCGACCAGGTCGAGGAGTTCCGCGGCGCGCTCCCGTCCCTTTCCCCGTTTCCAGCCCAGGAGATGGGGGACGGTCGCGGTGTTCTCCAGGATCGTCCGGTGCGGGAAGAGTCCCACCTGCTGGATCACATAGCCGATACGGCGGCGCAGCCGGACGGGATCGATGGCGGATATGTCGTCCCCGTCGAGGAATATCCGTCCCTCGGTCGGTTCGGTAAGCCGGTTCACCATCTTCATGGTGGTCGTCTTGCCGCATCCCGACGGTCCGACGAGCGTGACCAGTTCACCCTCGGCGACCTCGAAGGAAAGGTCGTCGACGGCGGTGGTGCCGTCCGCGTACCGCTTGGTGACGTGCTCGAATCGGATCATGGTTCCCCATTGTGGCGCGTGTTCTGTGAAGGACGTGTTGCTGAAATACAACGGGCCTCGGTGATTGTCAGTGGTCGAGGATAGGCTCGCCGGAGTTCGGTTCGAGAGGGCAATGGGGGAGGGGGACCGATGGCCGCGGGACAGAACTGCCTGGTGACGAACGACTGGATCTGCGGGGAGTATCTCCGTACCCGCAGCCAGGAGTTGACCGATGCGACGGTCCAGCACATCTGGATCACCGCGGTATCGGTGCTGATCGGACTCGTGGTGGCCTTTCCGCTGGCACTGCTCGCGCGTCGCGGCCGCCGTTTCGCCGGGCCCGTGCTCGGACTGACGACCGTGCTCTACACGGTGCCCTCGCTCGCCATGTTCTCGCTGCTGCTGCCGCTGTTCGGGCTCTCCGCCGCGCTGGTCGTCACCGGGCTGGTGCTGTATTCGCTGACCGTCCTCGTACGGAACATCCTGGCGGGCCTGGAGGCCGTGCCGCCGGAGGCGAAGGAAGCCGCGAGAGGCATGGGCTACGGGCCGCTGCGGCTGCTGTGGGAGGTGGAAATCCCGCTGGCGCTGCCCGCGTTGATGGCCGGGGTCCGGATCGCCACGGTCTCGACGATCGCGCTGACGACGGTCGGGTCGATCATCGGCAAGGGCGGCCTCGGCAATCTCATCGGGGACGCGCTGCCCAGCTTCTTCAAGGCCCAGGTGCTCACGGCCTCGGTGCTGTGCGTGCTGCTCGCGGTCGCCGCGGACCTGCTGCTGCTCGGTGTGCAGCGGCTGTTGACCCCCTGGACCCGAATACGCACCCCGCGGGCGGACACCGCCGCCGTGGCCGAGGCGGTCTGAATCCATGGGAGTTCTCGGCGAGGCATGGACCTGGCTCACCACCGGCGCCAACTGGTCGGGGGAGGGCGGCGTGTCCCACCGGCTCGGTGAGCACCTGTACGTCAGCGGGGTCGCGCTCGTCCTGGCGTGTGCGATCGCGCTGCCGACGGGGCTGTACCTCGGGCACATCGGGAAGGGCGGCGCGCTGGCCGTCAACATCTCCAACGTGGGACGGGCCGTACCGGTCTTCGCGGTGCTGTCCCTCTTCATGGTCTCGCCGCTGCGCAACGCCGGATACGCGCCGACGATCATCGCGCTGGTGCTGTTCGCCGTGCCTCCGCTGCTGACCAACGCCTACGTCGGGATGACGGAGGTGGACCGGTCGGTGGTCGAGGCGGCGCGCGGCATGGGGATGTCCGGCCGGCAGCTCTTCGCACGGGTCGAGCTCCCGCTGGCCCACCCGATGATCATGACCGGGCTGCGGTCCGCCGCGGTCCAGGTGGTGGCCACGGCCACGATCGCCGCGCTGGCCGGGCTGGGCGGCCTGGGCCGGATCATCACCGCCGGGTTCAACACCTACAACACCCCCCAGGTGGTCGCCGGGGCGCTGCTGGTCGCCGTGCTCGCGCTGCTGGTGGAGGCGGTGCTGATGGGCCTGGACCGGATGCTGTCGCCACTGCGCCGCCGCCGGACGGCGTGACGGCCGCATGACAGCCCGCCGCCGCCCGTACCCGTGCCCCGTACGCCCCGGCTCCCCACTGCGCCCCGCACACCTCGTACCGACGACCTGCCCGGATCACACCCCATGCGGCCCTGTGGCTGCGGACGGAGAACAACAACCATGAGCAAGACCTCGCGCATAGCCGGTGCGGTCATCGGCGTGGTCGCGCTGGCCGGGTCGCTCGCCGCCTGCGGCGGCGACAGCCTGGAGAAGGAGAAGAACGGCGGGGGCGACTCCGCGGGCTCCGGCGGGAAGGGGTCGCTCGTCGTCGGCGCGGCCTCCTTCACCGAGTCCAAGGTGCTCGCGGAGCTGTACGCGCAGATCCTGCGCGACACCGGGTACCGCACCTCCGTCACCACGGTGGCCAACCGGGAACTGTACGAACCGTCCCTGGAGAAGGGGGAGATCGACATCGTCCCGGAATACGCCGCGACGATCGCCGAATTCCTCAATGCCAAGGTGAACGGCGCGAAGGAGGCGGCGAAGAAGCCGGTCGCCTCCGGTGATCCGGCGGCCACGGTCGCGGCACTGGAGAAGCTCGCGGGCCCGCGGGGACTGAAGGTGCTCCCGGCCGGCCGGGCCGTCGACCAGAACGCCTTCGCGGTGACGAGGGAATTCGCCGGGAAGAACAAGCTCAAGACCCTTTCCGACCTCGGCCGGGCGAAGATCGCCGTGAAGATCGCGGCGGGTGACGAGTGCGAGGTGCGGCCGTTCTGCGCACCGGGTCTGAAGAAGACCTACGGCATCGACGTCACCGGTATCGATCCCAAGGGAGTCGGTACGCCGCAGGCCAAGCAGGCCGTCAAGGACGGCAAGGACCAGTTGGTCCTCACCACGACCACGGACGCGGTGCTGGACAGTTACGACCTGGTGTTCCTGGAGGACGACAAGAAGCTCCAGAACGCGGACAACGTACTGCCGGTGGTCAATGCGAAGGACGCGGGCGCCCAGGACATAGCCGACGCCCTCGGCAAGCTCACCGGGGCGCTCACCACGGAGGATCTCGCGGAACTGAACCGCAAGGTCGACGCGGAGCGCGCAAAACCCGCCGATGTGGCCGGGGACTATCTGCGGTCGAAGGGCCTTGTCGGTAAGTAGGAACGGAAGCGGGAATCGGGGAGAACGGGGGCCGTCGGACAAGAGGAGCGGGTCCGTCAGGTCACCGGCCGGGAACAGATTGCCGGGCGGCCCCCCAAGTGCCCCGTACACACGGTAAATTTCAGGCCATGCCACGTGGACGTCATCGTCATTCGCCACCTCTGCACAGAATCCTTCCGCCTTCGGTGGTCGTCGGGGTCTCCGTTCTGAGCGCCGGGAGCGCCTGGTTCTTCGCCGAGCCCCTGGTCCTGCGCGCTCTGGTGGGCGTCGCGGCGGTTTCCGCCGTGACCGGCGCGTATCTGATGCGCAGCTGGGACCGGGAGGCGGGGCGCCGGGTCGCGGAGCTGACCCGGGCCCGTGCCGGTGACGAGTGGCGGGCCGAGGAGCGGGTGGCCGAGCTGGAGTCCGACCTGGAGGAGTCGCGGGAGCTGCGCACCCGGCTGGAGACGAAGCTGCGCCGCAAGCGCGTGGAGCTCGCGAACCTGCGCGGGGAACACGCCGCGCTGCTGCGCCGGTACGCCAACGCCGAGACCGAGCGGGCCAGCGCGCTCGAAGGCCGCCGCCGGCTCGCCATCGAGGCCGCCTCCGCGCCCCGGGAGCTCCCCGCCGCGCGCAGCACGCCGACGCCGGGCGCCTATCTGCGGGCCGCCCAGGCGCTGGAGGACCTCTCGCGCAACCGGGCGCTCCAGGAGGCGCGCCGCACCGCCGAGCAGGCCAGGAAGCGCGATCTCGCCGAGCGCGCCCGGGACACCGAGGAGCGGCGCGGCAGGCACGCGGCGGAGCGGGACACGGCGGCCGGGGACGCGACGGGTGCCGAGCACCTGCGTCCGACCACCGCGCTGCCCGCCGCCCGGCAGTCGGCCCCGCTGCCGCCCGCCCCCCAGCCGTCCGCCGCGCTCCCCGCCGTACCGGTCGCGAGCCCCGTGGCCCCGCAGCCGGCCTCCCGCCGCCAGCCGGTGCCGCAGGGCAGCTTCGACTTCTTCGGCACGCAGAAGGCGGCGAAGGCCGCGATCGAGTCCGTGCAGGACGAGGATCTCGCGGACGTGGTCGGCGAGGAGGCCCTGGCCGCGCACCGCACGGGCACGGCCGCGAACCGGGCCGTCGGCAAGGTCATCGACCTCACCGCGCACGACGAGACCGAGCAGCTCGACGTGGTGGAACTGCGCAGCGCGATCTCGTAGCGGCCGCCGGGGCGCCGGGGCCCCGGCCCTTTGGCCCCGGTGGGCGTCGGCTACTTGTCGATGTCGCCGACGACGAAGAAGAGCGAGCCCAGGATCGCCACCATGTCGGCGACCAGCGTGCCCGGCAGCAGCTCGGTGAGCGCCTGGATGTTGTTGTACGAGGCGGAGCGGAGCTTCAGCCGGTACGGGGTCTTCTCGCCCTTGGAGACCAGGTAGTAGCCGTTGATGCCGAGCGGGTTCTCGGTCCAGGCGTAGGTGTGGCCCTCGGGGGCCTTCAGCACCTTGGGCAGCCGCTGGTTGATCGGGCCGGGCGGCAGGTCCGCCATCCGGTCCAGGCAGGCGTCCGCCAGGGCCAGGGAGTTGTGCGTCTGCTCCAGCAGGCACTCGAAGCGGGCCAGGCAGTCGCCCGCGTCGCGGGTGACCACCTCCAGGGTGTCCCGGAGCTCCCCGTACGCGAGGTACGGCTCGTCGCGCCGCAGGTCGAAGTCGACGCCCGAGGCGCGGGCGATCGGCCCGGACACCCCGTACGCGTGCACGGCCGCGGCGGACAGCACGCCCACGCCGCGGGTGCGCCCCCGGAAGATCTCGTTGCCGAGCACCAGGTCGTCGTACACGCCCATCCGGGACCGGACCGCGGCGACGGCGTCCCGCACCCGGCCGAGCCACCCCGCCGGCAGGTCCTCCTTGAGGCCGCCGACGCGGTTGAACATGTAGTGCATCCGGCCGCCGGAGATCTCCTCCATCACGGCCTGGAGGTCCTCGCGCTCCCGGAACGCGTGGAACATCGGGGTGATGCCGCCGAGTTCGAGCGGGTACGAGCCGAGGAACATCAGGTGGTTCAGGACCCGGTTCAGCTCGGCGAGCAGGGTGCGGGTCCAGACCGCGCGCTCGGGGACCTCCATGCCGAGCATCCGCTCCACGGCCATCACGACGCCCAGCTCGTTGGAGAACGCCGACAGCCAGTCGTGGCGGTTGGCGAGCATCACGATCTGCCGGTAGTCGCGGGCCTCGAACAGCTTCTCCGCGCCCCGGTGCATGTAGCCGACGACCGGTTCGGCGTGCTGGACGCGTTCGCCGTCCAGCACGATGCGCAGACGGAGCACGCCGTGGGTGGAAGGGTGCTGGGGGCCGATGTTGAGCACCATGTCGGTGCTCTCCGCCGCGCCGCCGATGCCGACTGTCGTCTCCGTCATGCGGCCAGTATCGCGCGAAAGGGCCGGGGCCCCGGGCCCGGGGCGTTGGTTCTCAGCCCCTGCGTTCTCAGTCCCTGGGTTCTCAACCCCCTGCGTTCTCAACCCCCGCCTCAGCCCTTGCGCTGCATCAGCCAGCCGAAGTCGCCCAGGCCGCCCCGGGCCGTCAGCTCCGCGGCCTCGCCCGCCGAGGCGAGGGCCCGCACGTAACCGGCCGGGTCGCTCGACGCCAGGGCCAGGGGCGGGCGCCCGCCGTCGATGCCGAGCCCGCGCAGCGCCTCGCGCTGGGTCAGGATCTCGGGCGGCGCCCCGGCCGCCTCCCGGCCCGCAGCCGCGCACGCGTCCAGGGCCACGTGCGAGGTGAGGTCGCAGCGGCCGTCCGGCACCGGCCGGACCTCGCGCCCGGCCCGGAAGCCGGTGAGCGTGCCGAAGGGGGGCCGGGCCTCCCGCCGGTGCGCGTAGTCCACCGCCACCGCGAGCCCCGCGGCCAGCGTGGACACCGCCGCCGCCCACGCCTCGTCACGGGGGCGGCCGATCTCCGCCCGGCCGCCCGGACCGGCCGACGGCCACCAGCGGCGCAGCCACTCGGCGTCCGCCCCGGTCACCGGGGCGCCCAGCCGCTCCGCGCCGTCCGCCGTCCGCACGAGGACGTACCGCTCGACGCCGTCCGCGTCGGTCCCGGCCACCTCCGTCGGGACGTTGTCCAGCCACTCGTTGGCGAACAGCAGGCCGCGCGTTTCCGGCGGCGGCGCGGCGCGCCACTCGATCCGCGGGTCCAGGCCGGGCGGCCGGTCGGCCAGCTCCACGGCGTACGCCCGTACGGCGAGGTCACCGCCGCCCGCGCCCGGCAGCGCGGCCAGCACCCCGGTCAGCAGCTCGCCCCGCCCGGCCCCCAGATCCACCAGGTCGACCTCGTCGGTGCCCAGTTCCCGCGCCGTGCGGACCAGCAGCGCGGCCACGGCCGAGGCGAAGAGCGGGCCCGTGTGGACGGAGGTGCGGAAGTGGCCCGCGGGCCCCTCGGGGCTCCGGTAGAAACCCCCGTCGCCGTACAGGGCGGTCTCCGCCGCCGCACGCCACCCACGCCACTCATCCGTCACGGGGCCAAGTCTCCACCTTGGGGAGTACGGTCCCGGAAACCGGATCGGCCCTCCGACTGACCCCCGCACCCATCGCCTGTCCCTACGCTGGGTCACGTGCAGCGTCTCTACGATTTTCTCCGCAGACACCCGCTGGGCGTCGACTGCTTCTGGGCCGTCGTCCTCTTCGGGGCCTCCGGCGTGTCCATGGCGGGCATGTCGGAGAGCGGTACGGCACGGGCCGCTGCCTTCCCGATCATCCTCGGCCTCTGCGTCGTCGTCGCGCTGCGCCGGCGCATGCCGGAGAAGATGCTGCTGCTCGCCATCGCGATGGGGGTGGCGCAGCTGGTCACGGGGTTCGGGCCGGGCCTCCACAACTTCGCCATGCTGGTCATCGTCTTCACCGTGGCCACCGTGGGGGAGCGCTGGGCGTCCCGGCTCGCGCTGGTCTGCAGTCTGTGCGCGGCGGGCCTGGCCAAGCTGCGCTGGCGGGACGAGGTGCAGCAGAACAGCTGGGCCGAGGCGGTCTTCGTCGTCATCGTGCTGACCGTGCCGTTCGTGCTCGCCTGGGTGCTCGGCGACTCGATGCGGACCCGGCGCGCCTACTTCGACCAGTTGGAGGAGCGGGCCGCCCGGCTGGAGCGGGAGCGCGAGGCGCAGGCGAAGGTCGCGGTGGCGGCCGAGCGGGCCCGGATCGCCCGCGAGCTCCACGACGTCGTGGCGCACAACGTGTCGGTGATGGTGGTGCAGGCCGACGGTGCCGCGTACGTCATGGACGCGGCCCCCGACCAGGCCAGACAGGCCCTGGAGACGATCTCGGGAACCGGCCGGCAGGCGCTCGCCGAGATGCGGCGGCTGCTCGGCGTGCTGCGGACCGGCGACACCCAGGAGAGCGGGGAGTACGTCCCGCAGCCCGACGTGGAGCAGATCGAGGACCTGATCGAACAGGTCCGGCAGACCGGTCTGCCCGTCGACTTCAAGGTCGAGGGGACCCCGCGCCCGCTGCCCAGCGGCGTCGAGCTGACCGCGTACCGCATCGTGCAGGAGGCCCTGACCAACACCCGCAAGCACGGCGGCCCGGACGCCGGGGCCAGCGTGCGGCTGGTCTACTTCGACGACGGGCTCGGGCTGCTCGTCGAGGACGACGGGCGGGGCGCTGCGCACGAACTGTACGAGGACGGCGGCGCCGACGGCGCGGGACACGGCATGATCGGCATGCGGGAGCGGGTCGGCATGGTCGGCGGCACACTGGACGCCGGGCCACGACCGGGCGGCGGCTTCCGGATCAGCGCGCTGCTGCCGCTGAAACCGGCCCACTAGGCGTTCCCGTACCGGACGACCCCGGGACGGTTCGCGACCTCGATCCGCAAGCCGCGGGTGCGGGACAGACAGGAGACAGGACACCTCATGGCGATCCGCGTGATGCTCGTCGACGACCAGGTGCTGCTGCGCACCGGCTTCCGGATGGTGCTCGCGGCCCAGCCGGACATGGAGGTCGTGGCCGAGGCCGGTGACGGCGCGGAGGCGATCGAGATCCTCCGCGCCACCGCCGTCGACGTGGTGCTGATGGACGTGCGGATGCCGAGGCTGGACGGCGTCGAGGCCACCCGCCGCATCTGCGCGCAGCCGAACGCCCCCAAGGTGCTCATCCTGACCACCTTCGACCTCGACGAGTACGCGTTCTCCGGGCTGAAGGCCGGGGCGAGCGGCTTCATGCTCAAGGACGTGCCGCCCGCCGAACTGCTCGCCGCCATCCGCTCCGTGCACAGCGGCGACGCGGTCGTCGCCCCGTCCACCACCCGCCGGCTGCTCGATCGTTTCTCCGCGCTGCTGCCGACCGGCGGCAGCGAGCCGCAGCACAAGGACGTCGCCCGGCTCACCGAACGCGAACGCGAGGTGATGCTGCTGGTCGCCCAGGGCCTGTCGAACGGCGAGATCGCGGCGCGCCTGGTGCTCTCCGAGGCGACCGTGAAGACGCACGTCGGCCGCATCCTCACCAAGCTGGGCCTGCGCGACCGGGTGCAGGTCGTGGTCCTCGCGTACGAGACGGGGCTGGTCCGGGCCGGCGGCGGGGCGGGCTGACCCGCGGGCCCTTCGGCGGGGCCGGGGCGGGCTCACGGGTACGGGTCCGGGCACGGGCCGTCGGGCGTCAGCGCAGGATGCCCTCCAGGAAGTCGCTGCCGAGCCGGGCCACCGAGGTCAGGTCCAGCTGGTGCAGCACGTACCGGCCGCGCCGCCGGGTGAGGACCAGACCCGCCTTCTTCAGCACCGCCAGGTGCCGGGAGACCTCGGGCGCCGTGATGCCGTGCGTGTCGGCGAGTTCCCCGGTCGTGTACGGGGAACGGGCGAGGTGGCGGCACAGGCGCATCCGCATCGGGTGGGCCAGCGCCTCCATGCGCAGCTGGAGCAGTTCCACGGAGGCGGGGGAGGGCAGCTCGGGCTGGTGCACCGGGTAGTGGATCACCGGCCGCCAGCCCGGCGCGTGCAGCAGGTTCAGGTGCGGCCAGCCGAAGGTGGACGGGATGAGGGTGAGCCCGGGGCCGGTGTCCGGGTCGACCGCGCTGGTCCGGCCCTCGATCAGCTTGTCGGCGTTGATCCGGGTCCCGGTCTCGTCGAGCGACAGCGCCGGGGAGACCGCCGCCATCGCCTCGCCGATGCCCTTGCGCCGCAGCAGGTCCGTCTTGTGCCGGGCGTCGGCGACCAGCTGGACCCGCACCCGCTGCCAGGTGTCGGCGAAGAACGCCTGGTCGCAGTCCTCGAAGAGGCGCCGGACCCAGCGGCGCACGGTGGCGGGGTCGGCCAGCAGCTGCTGGGTGAACTCCACCTGCCGGGGGCCGCGCGCCGCCGCCATGTCCAGGGCGCGGGCGCGCATCGTGGCGTCGTGGAGCGGGGAGGGCGCGCCCTCCCCGTACCGCCGTGAGCAGGTGAACTCCAGGGCGGCGGAGGTGAACCGCTCGTCGTCCATCCGGTCGAGGATGTCCAGGTCCTCGGCGAGGGTCGCGCCCGTCCTGCCGCCGCTGCCGGGCACCCCGGCGAACGCCATGAAGACGTCCGAGAACGTGTTGCGCCACAGGAAGTCGGCCTCGTGGAGCCGGTCGGCGAGGTCGGGCTCCAGCGCGCTGGCGGTCGCCGTCGCCCAGCCGTGCAGCCCCGGGTGGTGGCCGGGCTCGGCGAGGGCGTGCAGGGCCAGCCCCAGCTCGGCCAGGGGAGAGGTCCGGAAGACGATGTGCTCGGGCGCCAGCCCGGCGATGTCGATGTGCACGCTCACCCCTCCATGGTGCGGGGTGCCCGGGGAAGTGCCCCGGTCGTTTGACGGGGCTCGTCAAGTGACGGGCCGCCCCGGGTGCCCCGGACGACGCTGAGGCCATGGACGCCCTTCAGCAGCACATGTTCGACAGCTACCGCGCGGCCCGGCTGGGGGAGGCGCCGCCGCCGGAACCGGGACGGCACGACTGGGCGGTGGTGCGCGGGATCCGGGACCGCCGCCGCTTCGAGGCGGTGATCGCGGGCCGCCCGGTGCGCGGCCGGCTCCGGGCGGCACTGCGGGCGGCGCTGCGGACCCGGCCGGCCCGGGACGGGGCCCCCGGGGACCGGCCCGCAACGCCCGACCGGTGCGGCGCCTGAGCGCGCGACCACGGACCCTCCGGGAACGCGCCGTCCAGGGCCGGGGAGCCCGCCAGGGCCTTTCGTTTGGATCATGCCTGATCCAAACGAAAGACCCTAGGCCAGCCGCTTCATGAACTCCCGCACCGCGTCCCGTACGTCCCCCTCCGTCCACTCCAGTCCCGCCCGCCCCACCGTGACCTCGGTGAAGGACAGTCCGGGCGGGCCGGAGGGCGCGGGGTGCCACGAGCGGAAGAGCGCCACGCCCGTCTCCTCCGTCATCTGCACCGCCGCCTCCGTCAGGACGTCCGCCCCGTACGGCAGCCACACCTGGAACTGGTGGGTGTGCGGCGGCTCCGGATGCACCCGGAACCATCCGGCGCCGGCCGCCGCGAAGCCCTCGGCCAGCGCCCCGGCCACCATCCGCGCCTGCGCCACGTACGACGGCAGCCGCGGCAGCTCCCGGTCCAGCCCGATCAGCGCGGCGATCGCGGCAGGGAACTGCTGGAAGAGCTGGCCGCCGTACCGGTGGCGCCAGGTGCGGGCCTCCTCGACCAGGGACGCGGTACCGGCCAGCGCGGCCCCGGAGATCCCGCCGAGGGTCTTGTAGAACGACACGTACACGCTGTCCGCGAGCGCCGCGATCTCCGGCAGCTCCCGCCCGAAGTGGGGGGCGCACTCCCACAGCCGCGCGCCGTCGAAGTGCACCACCGCGTCGCGTTCCCGCGCGGCCGCGACCACGGCCGCCAGCTCGTCCCAGGTGGGCAGCACGTAACCGGCGTCCCGCAACGGCAGCTCCAGCATCAGGGTGCCGAACGGCTCGGGGAAGTCGCGGACCTCCTGCGCCGTGGGCAGCCGGGGCTCGTGCGTGGGGTGGACGGTGCGCAGCCCGCTCAGCGCCTCCAGCGCCCCGCGCTCGTGCACCTCGGGGTGGGCGAGCGGGTGCAGCGCCACCGCGGAGTTGCCGGTCCGCCCCGCCCAGCAGCGCAGCGCGACCTGCTGCGCCATCGTCCCGGTCGGGAAGAACGCGGCGGCCTCCGTACCCAGCAGGCCGGCGATCCGTTCCTCCAGGTCGGCGACCACACCGTCGCCGTAGAAGTCCAAGGGCCGGTCGAGCGCGGTGACCGTACCGGCCTCGGCCGCCAGCCCGGCCAGGCGTTCGCCGAGCGGGAGGTCCGAGGACAGCCGGGCCAGGGTCCGCCCGGCCGTCCGCCAGGCGTTCAGCCTGCGCAGCCGCCCGGCGTCCTCCGGGTCCTGCTCGGTCTCCGGGTCCTGCTCGGCCTCCTGCCCGGGCGCGGTCCCCGGTCCCTGTTCCGGACTCCGTTCCGGGCCCTGCGCCCGCCGCTGTCGTGCCTGCTCATCCGTCTCGGTCATGGGACGATCATCACGCAGGAACCGGCGGAAGCCACCCGGTTTTCGCGGTCACCGGCCGCAGACCCCGAGACGGCGGGCGGCCCGGAGTTTCCCACAGGCTGTGGATGGCCGGGGGCCCGGTGAAAACGCTGGCGTAGCATGCAAAGAAATCGTCCGGTACCCCCTGCGGACTGGAACGGAAGGCCATCGCCGCGTGAACGCAACAGTTCCCAAGGAACCCCTCGACGCGAGGGACCGCCCCGCCCGTCTGACCGTCGGCGTCGTGGGCGCGGGCCGGGTGGGACCCGCCCTCGCCGCGTCCCTCCGGCTCGCCGGGCACCGGCCGGTTGCCGTGTCGGGCGTCTCGGACGCCTCCCGGCGCAGGGCCGCAGCCCTGCTCCCCGACGTCCCCCTGGTGCCGCCCGCCGAGGTCCTCGCGCGCGCCGAGCTGGTCCTGCTGACCGTCCCCGACGACACCCTGCCCGGCCTGGTCGAGGGCCTCGCCGGGACCGGTGCGGTACGGCCCGGCCAGCTGATCGTCCACACGTCGGGGCGGTACGGCACCCGGGTCCTGGACCCGGCGCTGCGGGCCGGCGCCCTGCCGCTGGCCCTGCACCCGGCGATGACGTTCACCGGCAGCCCCGTCGACGTCCAGCGACTGGCCGGCTGCTCCTTCGGCGTGACCGCCCCCGAGGAGCTGCGGCTCGCCGCCGAGGCGCTGGTCATCGAGATGGGCGGCGAGCCCGAATGGATCGCGGAGGAGTCCCGTCCGCTCTACCACGCGGCGCTCGCCCTCGGTGCGAACCACCTGGTCACCCTGGTCACCCAGGCGATGGAGCTGCTGCGCACGGCGGGCGTCTCGGCCCCCGACCGGATGCTCGGCCCGCTGCTGGGCGCCGCGCTCGACAACGCCCTGCGCTCCGGCGACGACGCCCTGACGGGCCCGGTGGCCCGAGGCGACGCCGGCACGGTCGCCGCGCACCTCGACGAGCTGCGCAGGCACGCGCCGCAGACCGTCGCGGGGTACGTGGCGATGGCCCGCGCCACCGCCGACCGCGCACTCGCCCACGGCATGCTCAAGCCGGAGTCGGCCGAGGCCCTGCTAGGGGTCCTGGCCGACGGCACGGACACCGGCCCCCAGGAGTCCCGATGACCCACACGACAGCCGCGACCGGAACGACCGGCGCCCCCGCGCCCGCCCTCCTCCGTACCGCCGCCGAGCTCGGCGCCTTCGCCCCCCTCCGGGGGCCGCGGGCCGTCGTCATGACCATGGGCGCCCTGCACGAGGGGCACGCCACGCTGATCCGCGCCGCCCGCCGGGCCGCGGGCCCGGACGGCCAGGTCGTCGTCACGGTCTTCGTCAACCCGCTCCAGTTCGGCGAGGCCGCCGACCTGGACCGCTACCCCCGCACCCTGGACGCGGACCTCGCCGTGGCGGGCGCAGCCGGGGCCGACGCGGTCTTCGCGCCGTCCGTCGACGAGGTCTACCCCGGCGGCGAGCCGCAGGTCCGGATCTCCGCCGGCCCCATGGGCGAGCGGCTCGAAGGGGCCTCGCGCCCCGGCCACTTCGACGGGATGCTCACCGTCGTCGCCAAGCTCCTCCACCTGACCCGCCCCGACCTCGCGTTCTACGGGCAGAAGGACGCCCAGCAGCTGGCGCTGATCCGCCGCATGGTGCGCGATCTGAACTTCCCCGTGGAGATCGTCGGCGTGGCCACGGTCCGCGAGCCGGACGGCCTCGCGCTCTCCAGCCGCAACCGCTTCCTGGACGCGGCGGAGCGGCGCACCGCCCTCGCCCTGTCCCGGGCCCTGTTCGCGGCCCGCGACCGGCTCGCCGCCCAGCAGGCGCTGCACGCCCGCGCCCAGATCACCCCGGCCACCACCGGCAGGGCCGCCGCGCTCACCGCGCTCGGCGAGGCCCGCGCCGCCGCCGACACCCAGGCGGTGGCTCTGGCCCGCCCGGTCGACGGGCCGTCGGCGGTGCGCGCCGCGGCCTCCCTCGTCCTCGACGACGCGGCGGCCGCGCAGCCGCCGCTCGCCCTGGACTACCTGGCGCTCGTGGACCCGGCCGACTTCACCGAGATCCCCGACGACCGCACCACCGGCGACGCGATCCTCGCGGTCGCCGCACGGGTGGGCCGCACCCGCCTGATCGACAACATCCCGCTGACCTTCGGAGCCACCCCGTGACCGGAATACGGCTGACCGCCCCCGCCCCCGGCTGGTCCATCGACGCCGACGTCGTGGTGGTCGGCTCCGGCGTGGCCGGTCTCACCGCCGCACTGCGCTGCGCCGCCGCGGGCCTCGCCACCGTCGTCGTCACCAAGGCCCGCCTCGACGACGGTTCCACCCGCTGGGCGCAGGGCGGCATCGCGGCGGCCCTCGGCGAGGGCGACACCCCGCAGCAGCACCTGGACGACACCCTGGTCGCGGGCGCCGGGCTGTGCGACGAGGACGCGGTGCGCACCCTGGTCACCGAGGGCCCCGACGCGGTGCGCCGGCTGATCGCGACGGGCGCCCGCTTCGACACCACGGACGGCGGCGGCATCGCGCTGACCCGCGAGGGCGGCCACCACCGCAGCCGCATCGCCCACGCGGGCGGCGACGCGACGGGCGCCGAGATCTCCCGCGCCCTGGTCGAGGCGGTCCGCGAGGCCGCCCTGCACACCGTCGAGAACGCGCTCGTCCTGGACCTCCTCACCGACGCCGAGGGCCGCACCGCGGGCGTCACGCTGCACGTCATGGGCGAGGGCCAGCACGACGGCGTCGGCGCGGTCCGGGCCCCCGCGGTGGTCCTCGCCACCGGCGGCATGGGCCAGGTCTTCTCCGCCACGACCAACCCGGCGGTCTCCACCGGCGACGGCGTGGCCCTGGCGCTGCGGGCCGGGGCGGAGGTCTCCGACCTCGAATTCGTCCAGTTCCACCCCACGGTCCTCTTCCTCGGTTCCGACTCCGAGGGCCAGCAGCCCCTGGTGTCGGAGGCGGTACGGGGCGAGGGCGCCCATCTCGTCGACGCGTCCGGCACGCGCTTCATGCTCGGACAGCACGAACTGGCGGAGCTGGCGCCGCGCGACATCGTCGCCAAGGCGATCACCCGCCGGATGGGACTGCACGGCACCGAGCACATGTACCTCGACGCCCGCCACTTCGGCGCCGAGATGTGGGAGCGGCGCTTCCCCACGATCCTGGCCGCCTGCCGCGCCCACGGCATCGACCCGGTCACCGAACCGATCCCGGTCGCCCCCGCCGCGCACTACGCCTCCGGCGGCGTCCGCACCGACCTGCGGGGCCGTACGACGGTGCCCGGTCTGTACGCCTGCGGCGAGGTCGCCTGCACCGGGGTGCACGGCGCGAACCGGCTGGCGTCCAACTCCCTCCTGGAGGGCCTCGTCTTCGCCGAGCGCATCGCGGCGGACATCGTCGCGGACCGGCCCCGCGCGGGCGCCCCGGTCGCCGCGCCCGACTCCGCCCCCGCCCCGCTGATCGCCCCCGAGTCCCGGACCGCGATCCAGCGGATCATGACCCGGGGCGCCGGGGTGCTGCGCTCCGCCGGGAGCCTGACCGCCGCCGCGGCCGAGCTGGAGGCCCTGCACGAGGGGGCCGCCTCGGCGGTGGGGACGGCCGAGCCCAAGGTCGCGGTGCCCGGCGTCGAGGCGTGGGAGGCCACCAACCTGCTGCTCGTCTCGCGCGTCCTGGTCGCCGCCGCGCTGCGGCGCGAGGAGACCCGCGGCTGCCACTGGCGCGAGGACCTGCCCGAGCGCGACGACGAGAACTGGCGCCGCCACGTCGTCGTCCGGATCGCGCCGGGGCGCCGGCCGGTCCTCCGCACGACACGGACCGAGGCATTCGGTCCCGTGGACCCCGCGCGGGAGCCGGACCGCGCGGCCGCATCCCAGACCCACCCCGCCGACGTCACCGAGGAGCCGTAACCGTGAGCACGCCCGAAGAGAACCCGCACCCCACCCCCGTGGACGTACCGCTGATCCAGATCGGCGCGCCCGCAGCCTCCGAGGGCGGCTGCGGGGACGGCTGCGGCTGCGGCGGCGACGAGTCCTACGGGCCCGACGCCATGGAGTGCGGCCTGGACCCGGCCCTCGCACAGCTGCTGGCCGAGGCGGGCCTGGACCCGGTACAGGTCGAGGACGTCGCGCACGTCGCGATCGAGGAGGACCTGGACGGCGGGGTGGACGTCACCACCGTCGCCACGGTCGCCGAGGACGCCATGGCCACCGGCGACTTCACCGCCCGCGAGGCGGGCGTGGTGGCCGGGCTGCGCGTCGCCGAGGCCGTCCTGTCCATCGTCTGCACCGAGGAGTTCGAGGTCGAGCGCCACGTCGAGGACGGCGACCGCGTCGTCCCCGGCCAGAAGCTGCTGACGGTCACCACCCGCACCCGCGACCTGCTCACCGGCGAGCGCAGCGCGCTCAACCTGCTCTGCCGGCTCTCCGGCATCGCGACCGCCACCCGCGCCTGGGCCGACGCGCTCGAAGGAACCAAGGCAGAGGTTCGCGACACCCGCAAGACCACCCCGGGCCTGCGCGCCCTGGAGAAGTACGCGGTCCGCTGCGGCGGCGGCGTCAACCACCGGATGTCCCTCGCGGACGCGGCGCTGGTCAAGGACAACCACGTCGTCGCCGCGGGCGGTGTGGCCGAGGCGTTCAAGCGGGTGCGGGACGAGTTCCCCGACGTACCGATCGAGGTCGAGGTCGACACGCTCCAGCAGGTCCGCGAGGTCCTCGACGCGGGCGCCGACCTGATCCTGCTGGACAACTTCACCCCGCTGCAGACGTCCGAGGCGGTCGCCCTGGTCGCCGGGCGCGCGGTCCTGGAGTCCTCCGGGCGGCTCTCCCTCGACAACGCCCGCGCCTACGCCGAGGCGGGCGTCGACTACCTGGCCGTCGGCGCGCTCACGCACTCCTCGCCGATCCTCGACATCGGCCTGGACTTCCGCGACGCCGATGACGCCGACACCGACGGGGCCGACGCCTGATGCTGCTCACCATCGACGTCGGCAACACCCACACCGTCCTCGGCCTGTTCGACGGCGAGGAGATCGTCGAGCACTGGCGGATCTCCACCGACGCCCGCCGCACCGCCGACGAGCTCGCCGTCCTGCTCCAGGGCCTGATGGGCATGCACCCGCTGCTGGGCATGGAGCTGGGCGACGGCATCGAGGGCATCGCGATCTGCTCCACGGTCCCGACCGTGCTGCACGAGCTGCGCGAGGTGACCCGCCGCTACTACGGCGACGTCCCCGCGGTCCTCGTCGAGCCCGGCATCAAGACCGGGGTGCCGATCCTGATGGACAACCCGAAGGAGGTCGGCGCGGACCGCATCGTCAACGCGGTCGCCGCCGTCGACCTGTACGGCGGTCCGGCGATCGTCGTCGACTTCGGCACGGCCACCACCTTCGACGCGGTCTCCGCCCGGGGCGAGTACACCGGTGGCGTCATCGCGCCCGGCATCGAGATCTCCGTCGAGGCGCTCGGCGTCCGGGGCGCCCAGCTCCGCAAGATCGAGCTGGCCCGGCCGCGCAGCGTGATCGGCAAGAACACGGTCGAGGCGATGCAGTCGGGCATCATCCACGGCTTCGCCGGCCAGGTCGACGGCGTGGTCACCCGGATGAAGAAGGAGCTGGCGGCCGACCCCGACGACGTCACCGTCATCGCGACCGGGGGCCTTGCTCCGATGGTGTTGGGCGAGTCCTCCGTGATCGACGAGCACGAGCCCTGGCTGACCCTCATCGGCCTGCGCCTGGTCTACGAGCGCAACGCCTCCCGGCTGTAGCGGAAACGGGCCGTACCTGCGGGAACGCGGCGCGGGGCGGGGTGGAGCCGCCGCGCCGCCGACGGCCCGTTAAGCCGATTTTGTCCATTTAGCACGTATTGTCGCGTCATGCCCACGCCTTACGGAACACGGGGCGGCATGGCGTTCGGCGCGGACGAGCTGCGTGTGCTCCGACGCGCCCTCGCCACCGTCCTCCACCCCATGCCCCTGCCCGACGAGGACGTCCAGGACTGCTTGCGCCTGGCCGGCGCCGTGGACGAGGTGGCCGGCGAGGCAGGACGGATGCGCGCCTTCCTCCTCGCCGACCTCGCCCGCTACCGGGGCGCCCTCCCCGGCTCCGTCGCCGGCTACCTGGAACTGCTCCAGGACGCCCTGGCCGGCGGGTACGACCCCGTTCCCGACGACTTCGCCGCGCTGCGCGCCCTGCGTCACCGGCCGGCGGCCGCGACGCTCCTGGAGCGCTGCCGGACCCTCGCGGAACGGTCGGTGCGATCCCGCCTCGCCGGGTGCGCCGTCCCGTCCCCGGCCCCCGCGCCGCGCGGGCGGCTGCTCGCCCTGCCGGGCGGCCGGGCCGCGGCGGACGACGAGCCCGAACGGCCGAAGACCCCGGCCGCGCCGCCCGGCCCCGCCACGCCGCCCGAGCGCCCCGCGCCGAAGCCCTCGGAGGTCTTCCCGCCCCGCCGCCGCCCGGTCCCGCCGGTGAGCCGGCGCGTCGCGGGCTGAGGGCCGCGGCGCGGGAGGGGGTGCGCGGGCGACCCGTACCGGCCTCGCTACTCTGGACGCCATGGACTACGTATCCGCGCTCGTGCCCCCCGTGGTGATGGCCGCCTTCTTCATCGGCCTCGTCGTGACGATCGTCAAGAGCCAGGGCGGTCCCAACAAGGCGAAGGAGGATGCGGCCGTGGACATGGCGATAGGGCGTTTCGGATCGTCGTCCCAGCAGTCCTCGATGGACGACGGCGCCTGATCACCCGGCACCCCGCGGTACGCGAAGGGCGCACGGCTCGTCTTGAGCCGTGCGCCTTTTTGTCGCACGAATAACCGGTCATTCCGGGCATATGGCACTAAAGTGACATTGTGCCCCGCCAATTGGGAGATCTCGAAGACGCCGTGATGACACGGGTCTGGCAATGGAACCGTCCGGTCACCGTGAGGGAAGTCCTGGAGGACCTTCAACAGGAACGCTCCATCGCCTACACCACCGTGATGACGGTAATGGACAATCTCCATCAGAAGGGCTGGGTGCGCCGGGAAGTCGACGGCCGTGCATATAGATATACGGCGGTCTCCACCCGGGCCGCCTACTCGGCCGCACTGATGAACGAAGCGTGGTCGCGCAGTGACAACCCGGCGGCGGCTCTTGTCGCCTTCTTCGGCATGATGTCCTCCGAGCAGCGCGAGGCCCTTCAGGACGCCATGCGGATCATTCTTCCCGATCTTGCCGGACCCTCCGGAGCACCGGCCGGCGAACCCGGTGGCGCACCCGCGCGCGAGGGCGCTGACACCCCCGCTGACCAGGGCGAACGGCCCGGGGAAGACGACGGCGCGACGACCGCCGGACCGGCCGACGGGAACGAGGGGGACCAGGGCCGGGACCCGGCCGAGGAGGCATCCGGAGAGGTGTCCGGTACGACGGCCGGAGATCCGGCCGATGGGGCGGGCCCGGAGGCCGGGCGATAGCGTCGGGGTATGTCCTCAGAGCTTCCCCCGGCCGATTCCCGTACCGACCCGTCCGCCATAAACGTAGCCATCACGGTCCGCCGTGCCAGGACCAGCGATGTGGCATCGGTCCGTCGTCTCCTCGACGGCTACGTACGTGAAGGCATCCTGCTCGACAAAGCGACGGTGACGCTTTACGAGGACATCCAGGAGTTCTGGATCGCGGAACGCGACGAGGACGCCCGTGTCATCGGCTGCGGCGCACTGCACGTGATGTGGGAAGACCTCGCCGAAGTGCGTACTCTCGCCGTGGATCACAGCATCAGGGGTGCCGGAGTCGGACATCAAGTGCTCGACAAGTTGTTGCAGACCGCCCGCTGGCTGGGTGTGCGCAGGGTTTTCTGTCTCACCTTCGAAGTGGACTTCTTCGCGAAGCACGGCTTCGTCGAGATCGGAGAGACACCGGTCGACGGAGATGTCTACAGTGAGCTGCTGCGTTCCTATGACGAGGGTGTAGCGGAGTTCCTGGGTCTCGAACGAGTGAAGCCGAACACCTTGGGCAACAGCCGGATGCTTCTGCATCTGTGAGCGCCATCTGTGAGACGCATCTGTGAGCGCCACAAGAAGCCGGAACCCTATGTCCGAATCGCGCACGTTTCCCGTGCCCCCGCGATCCTGAACCTCTCCCGGGGGTTTGTGTTTTTCGGGGAAAAGCGGTTTCCTTTCCGCGTACTGCATTTTCGATGAAAGGGAATCCAGTGGCACAGAAGGTTCAGGTCCTTCTTGTCGATGACCTCGACGGCGGCGAGGCGGACGAGACGGTCACGTTCGCCCTCGATGGCAAGACGTACGAGATCGACCTCACGACCAGCAACGCGGACAAGCTCCGTGGCCTTCTCGAGCCGTACACCAAGGGTGGCCGGCGGACGGGCGGCCGTGCGGCGGCCGGTCGCGGCAAGGGCCGCGCCGTCACGGGTGGCAACAAGGACACCGCGGAGATTCGCAAGTGGGCCCGCGAGAACGGCCACAACGTGAATGACCGGGGCCGTGTTCCCGCGGAGATCCGCGAAGCCTACGAGAAGGCCAACGGCTGAACGGGCGATCCACCGGTCGACCGCCCCGTTCGGGCACGCATCAACCGGGCCCGGTGGCATTCCGTCGCCACCGAGTCCACCAGCCGTACGAGATCGGGAGCACTCCCGCCCCTGCTCCCGAGACCGGTGAGGGTCGGTAGTCCCGCCCCTTCCTCGTGCCGCAGCCCGGGGGGCCGCAGCCATACGGCGGCCCCCGGTCGGCCCGCCGCCCGCCCCGGCGGCGCGGGGGCGGTGATCCGGCCGCCCGCGCCGAAGGCGGTCAGCGAGAGGGCGACGCCTCCCCACTCCAGCCAGTCGAGCAGCCCGGGCAGCTCCTCGGCGCTCCCCGCCGCCACCAGCAGGTTCATCCGCGCGCCCGACAGCGCCACGGGCCCGGTGCGGTCCACCCGCCGCAGCACCGCATGGCCGACGGCCGCGGGCACCTGGAGCACGTCGAACCGCAGCCCGGTCAGCAGGCGCACCGGCTCGGTGCCCGCCGTCGCCCAGCCGAGCTCTCGTTCGTACCACTGCGCCCACCGGGCGCGGTCGCCATGGATCTCCCGCCCGCCGCTGACCGACGGCGGGGGAGACGGGACGGTGATGGCCATGCCGGAAGAACGGCCCGGACGCCCCGGGGGTTACGCAGGGTCCACCACCGGGTGCGCGATGTGTCCGGGATGGGGGCGTAGAGACGTATTCGGGAGCGTGAAGATGTTCGCCCGTAGCGGAGGGAACCGGCGCGCGCCGCATGGACTGTCTGTAATTGCGGGTAAGACATCCCTAGTGGGGAGGGGCGACACGCAGGTTCGGGCATCTCACGTTCGCCATCGGCGTACTGGCGAAAGGGGTATCTGCCTGGCCTGCGGGAACATCGTCTCGCACCATCGGGTTGGAGAAGTTGTCGGCGTTCGGGGCAGGAGGCCAAGGACGGTGTCGGCAGTTGGAATGAGCGGTCCCCGCTTGCGGGACTAAGCTGCGGAAGGACAGGGAGGGGACCGACCCCTAACTGCCTGACCGCTCTGAGGAGCGATTAACGATGTTCGAGAGGTTCACCGACCGCGCGCGGCGGGTTGTCGTCCTGGCTCAGGAAGAAGCCCGGATGCTCAACCACAACTACATCGGCACCGAGCACATCCTCCTGGGCCTTATCCACGAGGGTGAGGGTGTCGCCGCTAAGGCCCTGGAGAGCCTCGGGATTTCGCTCGAGGCGGTCCGCCAGCAGGTGGAGGAGATCATCGGCCAGGGCCAGCAGGCCCCGTCCGGGCACATCCCCTTCACGCCCCGGGCCAAGAAGGTCCTGGAGCTCTCGCTCCGTGAGGCCCTCCAGCTCGGCCACAACTACATCGGCACCGAGCACATCCTGCTCGGCCTGATCCGCGAGGGCGAGGGCGTCGCCGCCCAGGTCCTCGTGAAGCTGGGCGCCGACCTGAACCGGGTGCGGCAGCAGGTCATCCAGCTGCTCTCCGGGTACTCGGGAAGCAAGGAGGCGGCGACCGCGGGCGGCCCCGCGGAAGGCACCCCCTCCACGTCCCTGGTGCTCGACCAGTTCGGCCGGAACCTCACCCAGGCCGCCCGCGAATCCAAGCTCGACCCGGTCATCGGGCGCGAGAAGGAGATCGAGCGGGTCATGCAGGTGCTGTCCCGCCGTACCAAGAACAACCCGGTCCTCATCGGCGAGCCCGGCGTCGGCAAGACGGCGGTCGTCGAGGGCCTGGCGCAGGCCATCGTCAAGGGCGAGGTGCCCGAGACCCTCAAGGACAAGCACCTCTACACCCTCGACCTCGGCGCGCTGGTCGCCGGCTCCCGCTACCGCGGTGACTTCGAGGAGCGCCTGAAGAAGGTCCTCAAGGAGATCCGCACCCGCGGCGACATCATCCTGTTCATCGACGAGCTCCACACGCTGGTCGGTGCGGGTGCCGCCGAGGGCGCCATCGACGCGGCCTCGATCCTGAAGCCGATGCTGGCCCGCGGCGAGCTCCAGACCATCGGTGCCACCACGCTCGACGAGTACCGCAAGCACCTGGAGAAGGACGCAGCGCTGGAGCGCCGCTTCCAGCCCATCCAGGTCGCGGAGCCCTCGCTGCCGCACACCATCGAGATCCTCAAGGGTCTGCGCGACCGCTACGAGGCCCACCACCGCGTCTCCATCACGGACGAGGCGCTGGTCCAGGCCGCGACGCTGGCCGACCGGTACATCTCGGACCGCTTCCTGCCAGACAAGGCGATCGACCTGATCGACGAGGCCGGTTCCCGGATGCGCATCCGCCGGATGACCGCGCCGCCGGACCTCCGCGAGTTCGACGAGAAGATCGCGGGCGTCCGCCGCGACAAGGAGTCGGCCATCGACTCCCAGGACTTCGAGAAGGCGGCTTCCCTCCGCGACAAGGAGAAGCAGCTGCTGGCGGCGAAGGCCAAGCGGGAGAAGGAGTGGAAGGCCGGCGACATGGACGTCGTGGCCGAGGTCGACGGCGAGCTGATCGCCGAGGTCCTGGCCACCGCCACCGGCATCCCGGTCTTCAAGCTGACGGAGGAGGAGTCCTCCCGTCTGCTGCGCATGGAGGACGAGCTCCACAAGCGCGTCATCGGGCAGAAGGACGCCATCAAGGCCCTCTCGCAGGCGATCCGCCGTACGCGAGCCGGTCTGAAGGACCCGAAGCGGCCCGGTGGCTCGTTCATCTTCGCCGGCCCGTCCGGTGTCGGTAAGACGGAGCTCTCCAAGACGCTCGCCGAATTCCTCTTCGGTGACGAGGACGCGCTGATCTCCCTCGACATGTCGGAATTCAGCGAGAAGCACACGGTTTCCCGGCTCTTCGGTTCTCCCCCCGGTTACGTGGGTTACGAAGAGGGCGGGCAGCTCACCGAGAAGGTGCGCCGCAAGCCGTTCTCCGTCGTCCTCTTCGACGAGGTCGAGAAGGCCCACCCCGATATCTTCAATTCCCTGCTCCAGATTCTGGAGGACGGTCGCCTGACCGACTCCCAGGGTCGGGTCGTGGACTTCAAGAACACGGTCATCATCATGACGACCAACCTCGGGACGCGGGACATCTCGAAGGGCTTCAACCTGGGCTTCGCCGCCCAGGGTGACGTCAAGACCGGCTACGAGCGGATGAAGAACAAGGTCAACGAAGAGCTGAAGCAGCACTTCCGCCCCGAGTTCCTCAACCGTGTCGACGACACGGTCGTCTTCCACCAGCTCAGCCAGGAAGACATCATCCAGATCGTCGACCTGATGATCGCCAAGGTGGACGAGCGCCTGAAGGACCGCGACATGGGCATCGAGCTCAGCGCGGAGGCCAAGACGCTCCTCGCCAAGAAGGGCTACGACCCCGTGATGGGCGCCCGGCCGCTGCGCCGGACGATCCAGCGCGAGATCGAGGACGTCCTCTCGGAGAAGATCCTCTTCGGCGAGCTGCGTCCCGGCCACATCGTGGTCGTCGGCACCGAGGGCGAGGGTGAGGAGAAGAAGTTCACCTTCCGCGGCGAGGAGAAGTCGGCCCTGCCCGACGTCCCTCCGATCGAGCAGGCCGCCGGTGGCACGGGCCCGAACATGTCGAAGGACGTGTGAGGCTCCGCCGCCGAGCCGAGCTGAGTGACTGAAGGGGCTGCCCCGGACCGTGTGAACGGTCCGGGGCAGCCCCTTTTTTTGGTGGGGGAGCGGGGTCAGGGGGGCGGGGCGTCGTTTCCCATGACCGTCACGGAGCCCAGCACGCTCACCTCGCAGCCGGGGAGCGCCTGGAGCGGGGAGACGTCGATGTGGTCGATGCGGCTGGGCGGAAGGAGTGCCAACCGCTTCAGAGCGGGGAAGATCCGGGGGATCTGTTCGATTCCGAGCGCATCGGTGTCGAGGTAGATGTCCAGGCTGTCGAGGGAAGGCACAGGCCGTTCCCCGGCGAACTCCGTCGCGGACGGCAGGAGCAGGGTGAGGTGGGTCACCTGCGGGGCCTGCCGGAGAGCGGCGAGCAGCGGTCGGACCGGGGTGCGGGTTCCCAGGCCGAGCCGGCGCAGGTTCGTCCAGCCATCGAGTGAGTCGATCTCCGACGGGACCGTTTGCTCGATGGTCAGCGAGCTCAGCTCGGGGTGGACGGGAAGCTGGGAGAGCCGTTCGGCTGTCAGGCGGTTGAGCCACAGGGAGCGCAGCTCTCTCGAAGCCGTGGCGGTCAACGCGGTGTCGGGGAGATGGTCCATGTCCAGTTCCACCTCTCTCAGCGCGGGCAACGCGGTGAGCGAGCCGAGGTCCCGTATGCCAGGACAATCGGTCAGCGACAGGGACTCAAGATGTTCGGCGCAGTCCGCCAGGAACGAGAGGCTGGTCAGGCAGGGGTTCAGCGCGAGGGCCAGTTCGGTCCATGGACCGTCGTGCAGGGCTGTGTGGAGTTCGGTGGCGGTGAGGGCTCCGACGATCTCCAAGCGTGTGACGGATGGCAGATGGCGGAGCGCCATCAGCTTCTCCACGGTGTCGATCTGTAGGGCATCGTGCGTCAGGTCGCAGGAAGCAAGGACCTGTTGGGCGTACGCCTGTACCGGATAACTGTCCCAGTACGCACTGAAGACGTGGCTTTGTTCCGGGTGGGCGAGTGCCCAGTGGCGGGCGTACGGTACGGCCTCCGCCCCGCCGATTTCACTGAGCAGTTCAATAAGCAGGTAAATCTGTTCCGCGCCGTCCAAGGGGTTCGGCTCCGGTAGGTAGGCCAGGGCGGCCGGGCCGAGGCGGGCGAGCAGCCCCACCTGTCTGGGGTTCGTCGGCGGGAAGAGTCCGGAGACGGCCGCCCGGACCCTCTCCCGGGTCGTCTCGTCCAGCCAGGTCGCGTGCTGGGCGCAGAGGGCGGCCAGGACGACGATCTCCTCGCGGGTGACGGTGTCGGCCGGGCCGGGGGTGAAGTCGAGCAGGCCGTTGACCAGGACGGGGTGGTCCCGGCGGTCGCAGTGGCCGGCGGCGAGCAGGATGACGTCGTACCAGTTCTGGGAGCCCGCCCGGCCGAGCAGTTCGTGCAGGTGGTCGCCCTCGACGAACTCCTTCGCGGCGAGGAAGTCCTGGAAGGTGCGGTGGGCGAACTGGTAGACGCCGTCGGCGCGTTCCTGGAGGACTCCGCTGCGGTTCAGCAGATGGGTCAGGACCGCCTCGGGCGGGCCCTGGGTGCGCAGCCGTTCCATGCCGGGCAGGGTGCGTTCCAACTGGCGCAGTGCTGCCGGGCGTTGCAGCTCGGACTGGCCGCACCGCACCAGCCAGACCGCGATGCGCTGGAGGAGCTGGGCCTGTTCCTCCACGTTCATCGTGATGCCCTCGGGGGCGTCGATCCTGCGCCGCTTGTCGCGGTCGCCGAGCAGCATGGTGAGGGCCGAGTCGTACAGGCTCCAGCGGGTCTCCGGCAGGAGGCCCTGGCGGCGCCGGTGCAGGGCGCAGATCACCGCGCAGAGCAGCGGGGTGCGGGCCAGGTCGCGCAGGGCCGGGTTCTGGGCGAACTGCTGGACCAGGTCCCGTTCCAGCATGCCGAGCGTCTCGTGGTCGTCGTCGTCCAGCCGGGCGGCCCGGTGCCAGGCGGCGACGAAGGACTCGACGTCCCGGTCCCCCATCGGCAGCAGCCGCAGTTCCTCGAAGTCCTGGGCGTCCAGCCAGCCCGGCTCGACGGCCAGCGGGCGCACGGTGGCCACGCAGCGGATGTCCGGGTAGCGGTCCAGGAGGCGGGAGAGCCACTGGTGCGCCTGCTCGCGGTCCTCGGCCGGGACCTCGTCCAGGCCGTCGACCAGCAGCAGGGCCCGGCCGGACTCCAGCACCCGGCCCACCCAGCCCTCGGGGGCCCGGTCGACCACCAGCCGGGCGGCGTCGGGCAGTCGGGCGGGGGAGGGGAACGTGCCGCCCTCGGCGCGCAGGGTGCGCAGCGGTACGACGAACGGGACCAGGCCGTTGAGCGGGGCCAGGTCCGTGCTCAGCGTGCCGGCCGAGGCGTGCGCGGCCAGCCACCACAGCAGCGTGGTCTTGCCCGCGCCCGCGTCGCCGCGCAGCAGGACCCGGGGACGGTCGGGGAGCAGCGCGTCGATCCGCCGGGGCGGCGGACCCGCGTGCCCGGAGGTCTGCTGGGCCTCCAGGCTCAGGTACGCGGTGTCCAGGTCCCATTCGGAGTCGCGCCGGCCCAGCTCGTCGAGGCCGAAGATCTTCGTGCGGCGGTACGCGGCCCCGAGCGCCGCCGCGTACTCCTCCTCGTACCGCGCGTCCCCGGGGAAGTGGCCGTGCACCGGTTCGGGGCGGGGGAGGGGCGTGCCGGTCTGTTCGTGGACCAGCCGGAACGGCTTCGAGGCGAGCAGCGGGGCGAGCGGTACGCACTCCACGCGGCGGCCCTCGCGCTGCCGGGGGACCTGCCGGGCGATGCCGATGAGGACGTCGCCGACGAAGACCGGGCCGCCGGACAGGCCGCGCAGGGCCTGGGCCCGCGTGTCGTTCGGCGGGGGCGGGCCGTCCAGTTCGCAGACCAGCAGTCCGCGCGGCTGCCCGGCCGTGGGCAGGACGGTGGCCGTGTACTGGTCGGATTCCAGGTGCCCCTCGGGGCCGTACCGCTGGATGTGGGGGAAGCCGGTGATCTCGCAGCCGGGGACCGCGTGCCCGGTGCGCAGGAGGCCCAGCCGGGTCGGGAGGACCGGGAAGACCGGATCGGCGGCGAGCAGGAGGGCGGCGTCGAGGTCGTGGTCCACCCAGGCGACCTTCGCCGCCGTGCTGTCGGCCCGCCGGGGGTGGGCGACCGTGGCCCGGCCACCCCCCTTCACCACATGGGCGCAGGTCAGCACGAGCCGGTCGGTGAGCAGGACGCCGCTGCCCTGGGTGGTTCCGGCGCCGAGGACGACGACCGTGCGCGGCGCGGACGCGTTCGCGTACGGGCTCATGGACGCGCCGTGCCGTTGCCGCCGAAGTGTGCCGTGCTGCCCTGTTCGTCGTTGCCGATCTCCCAGGTTTCGCCGGTCGCGGTGTTGCGCGGCTTCAGGGTGAACGCGACCTTGTGCGTGCGGCCGGTCGTGCGGGAGGCGTCGGCGCCCGCCTCGACCACCCATGCCTTGACCTTGCCGCCGCCCTTGATCTCCTTGCGGAGTTCGAGGGTGAACTCCATCTGGATGTCACCGACCTCGAAGGCCAGGGGGCGGCCGATGGCGCGGCCCGCGGCGTCGATGAGCTGGTTGCGGATCGATTCGACGGCATCGGCGAGCTCGATGCCGTCCAGGTCGTTGGTGCCTGCGGCGTCACCGGTCATGGTCTTGTCCCCCCTGGAGCCGAGCTGGTCCCGTCACCCTAGCCAGGGCGCGGGCCGAAGGTCCCGAAACGGACAGGCTTCCGGCCCGCCGGCGGTGACAAGGCGCACAGCCCGTGGAGGGCCTACTAGCGGCGGCAGTAGGGGGTGCCGGGCCCGGTGCGGAGGGTTTCGGGGCCGGGGCGGCGGGGGTGCCGGGGCTCGGGGAGGAGTGGGGCCGGAACGCTGTCATCTGTCCGTTTCGAGCGGTTTGGAACTGGGCTTAAACCTCTCCGCGGCAGGACTTTCGACGAGTGCGAGCCGGGCGTGCGCCCGGTGGGTACGGGTGAATTCCCCGTGCCCCATGTACGGCTTTTGTTCGTAGGTGGGGTGTTTGAGTGGAAGTGGGAGTGGGGGTTACCAAGGGATGGCCAGCCCGGCCGGAGCGCCGGGACCAGTCGTTCTCGGAGGATTCCCGCCCATGTCGAAGCGTGTCTCGTTCCAGCACTCCCGCCGCCCCTCCCTGTCCCGTGTCCGTGGCGCCGTCGTGGCGGCCGGTCTGGGTACGTCGATGGTCCTCGGCGCGGGCGCTGCGTTCGCGGGCGCCACGACGGGCGCCCCGGATCTGAACCTCGCGGACCTGACCGGTGCCACCGCGGCCGAGTCCGTCGCCGAGCAGGCGGCCGTGCAGGGCAAGGTGGCGGCCGGGAAGGCCGCTGCGGCCGAGAAGGCGGCGAAGAAGGCGGCCGCGGCGAAGAAGGCCGCCCTGAAGAAGGCCCACGGCTGGTTGGCCCCGGTGGACCGCTACGAGCTCAGCGCGAGCTTCGGCAACGACGGCAGCCGCTGGGCCCACAAGCACTCCGGCCAGGACTTCGCCGTGCCGGTCGGCACCGTGGTCGAGGCCGCGCACGGCGGCACCGTCGTGAAGGCCGGCCCGAACGGCGGCGGCGACGGTCCTGCGTACGGCAACGCCGTCGTGATCAAGCACGCCAACGGCACGTACTCGCAGTACGCCCACCTGTCGAAGATCGAGGTGCGCATCGGCGAGGCCGTGAAGACCGGCGAGAAGATCGCGCTCTCCGGCAACACCGGCAACTCCAGCGGCCCGCACCTGCACTTCGAGATCCGGCACACCGCCGACTACGGCTCCGCGGTCAATCCGGTCGGCTTCCTGCACAAGCAGGGCGTGCGCGTCTGACCCGGGCCCGCCCGGCCTCGTACCGCCGGGCCCGCGCCTTGCCCGTACTGCTTACTTTCCGGGCTCCGGTTCCGGGCCGTGCGCCCGGGTGATCAGCTCGAAGGCGACTTCGAGGACGGCCGTGCGCTTCTCCTCGGCGCTGCCCTCGGCGTCCCTGAGGGCGAACATGCCGGAATGCATCGCCAGGAGCGCGGTGAAGCAGCGCGTCTGGTCGGCCAGTGACGCGCCGGGGTCCATGAACAGCTCGATCAGGCTCATGACGCGCTTCTTGACCGTCCGGCCGATGCTGAGCTCCCGCACGGACGCCTGGTTCTCCTGCACGAACTGGAAGAGCGGGGCGGCGGCCTTCAGCGTCTCGCTGTAGCGCCGGAGGATCTCCTTCTTCGTCTCCAGGGTGCGGGGCTGCTCCTTGCCCCAGGCGATCAGCTCCTCCAGGGGACGGTTGAGGTCCTCGAAGATGCTGATCAGGATGTCTTCCTTGGTCTTGAAGTGGTAATACAGTGCGGCCTTCGTCACATCCAGCCGTTCGGAGATCTCCCGGAGCGAGGTCTTCTCGTAGCCCTGTTCGGCGAAGAGTTCCAGGGCAACGTCCTGAATGCGCTGACGCGTGTTGCCACGGCGCGGCTGCGGCGTGCTGCCCATGAAGCTCTCCCTCAAAAAACTTACTTGACGCCCGGCTAGTCAGGAGTCTACTTTCCCCAGTGTAGTCAACTAGCCGGGCGGCAAGTAAGTGTGCGGGCCGGTGCAGGGGATCAGGGGAGTGGGGACCGAATGACCGATCTGAAGAAGGCGGCCGACGGGAAGGCGCCCGGCGCCGACCGTCCGGCGGGGGAACCCGGGGCGCCGCAGCGCAGCGTCCGGGTGGTGATGCTCGCCCTGATGATCACGATGCTGCTCGCCATGCTGGACAACCTGATCGTCGGCACGGCCATGCCGACCATCGTCGGCGACCTCGGCGGTCTGGAGCACCTGTCCTGGGTCGTCACCGCCTACACCCTGGTCACCGCCGCCTCCACCCCGATCTGGGGCAAGCTCGGCGACCTGTACGGACGCAAGGGCATCTTCCTCACGTCCATAGTGATCTTCCTGATCGGCTCGGTGCTGAGCGGGATGGCCCAGGACATGGGCCAGCTGATCGGCTTCCGGGCGGTCCAGGGGCTCGGCGCGGGCGGCCTGATGGTCGGCGTCATGGCGATCATCGGCGACCTCGTACCGCCCCGTGAGCGCGGCAAGTACCAGGGCATGATGGCCGGCGTCATGGCCATCGCCATGATCGGCGGACCGCTGGTCGGCGGCACCATCACCGACCACCTCGGCTGGCGCTGGAGCTTCTACATCAACCTGCCGCTGGGCGCGGTCGCCCTCGCCATGGTCACCGCCGTGCTGCACCTGCCGAAGCGGGAGCGCGCCGAGGTGAAGGTCGACTACCTCGGCGCGGCGCTGCTGACCATCGGCATCACCGCGATCGTGCTGGTCACCACCTGGGGCGGTTCGGAGTACGACTGGAACTCCGCCGTGATCATGGAGCTCATCGCGATCGGCGTCGCCTCGCTCGTCGGCTTCCTCTTCGTCGAGACGAAGGCGGCCGAACCGATCATGCCGCTGCACATCTTCCGCAACCGCAACTTCACCCTGATGTCCGTCCTCGGCTTCATATCCGGGTTCGTGATGTTCGGCGCGGTGCTCTTCCTGCCCCTCTACCAGCAGTCCGTCCAGGGCGCCTCGGCGACCAACTCGGGCCTGCTGCTCCTGCCGATGCTGCTGGCGATGATGGCCGTCTCGCTGGTCGCGGGGCGGGTCACCACCAACACCGGCAAGTACAAGGTCTTCCCCATCGCGGGCTCCGTCCTGATGGTGGCCGGCCTGTTCCTGCTCGCGCAGATGGACGTCGGGACCACGCGGCTCACCTCCGGCATCTACATGGCGGTGCTCGGCGCGGGCATGGGCTTCCTGATGCAGATCACGATGCTCGTCGCGCAGAACAGCGTGGAGATGCGGGACATGGGCGTCGCCTCCTCCGCGACCACTCTCTTCCGCACGCTCGGCAGCTCCTTCGGTGTCGCGATCATGGGCGCGCTGTTCACCGGCCGGGTGCAGGACGAGATGGTGGCCCGCGGCGGCGGCGCGGCCACCCAGCAGTCCGCGCAGCTGGACGCGGACAGTCTGGCCAAGCTGCCGGACGCGGTGCGCGAGGCGTACCAGTTCGCGGTCTCGTCCGGTACGCACATCGCGTTCCTGGTGGCCGCCTCGGTCGGCGTGATCGCGCTGGTCGCCTCGGTCTTCGTCAAGGAGGTGCCGCTGCGCGGGGCGGGCCCGGAGGCCAAGTCGCCGACGGACGTCCCGCCCGCCGGAGTCAGGCAGGCCGAGTCCGTCTGAGCCCCGCCGCACGCAGGGACCGGTGACGGTCGTACGAGGAGGCTCCCGGGGCACGCCCCGGGAGCCTCCTTCCGTCGTACGGCCCCGACCGGCGACGAACAACCGGCGACCGGTAGCCGACAGCCGACGACCGGCAGCCGGCTCCGGATCAGTCGGCCGACCGCGTCCTGCGGCCGACCGATTCCCTGCCGCTCCTGTCCGCCTTGCCGCTGCTGTCCGCCCTGCCCGACCCGTCCGTCCAGCGAGCCCTGAGCGCCCTGAGCGCCCCGACCGTCCGGCGGTTCTCCTCGCCGGGCCCGTCCGTCGCCCCGCCGTCCTCGTCCGGCTTTCGCTGCTCGGCCGGCGGGAGCATCGGGAAGCTGCCGGTGTTCGTCGGCGCGTGCTCGGGCAGCCACAGCACGGCGATCGCCCCGCCCGTGCCCTGCGCCGCCCCTTCGGGCGCCGCGTTGCGGAAGGTCAGCCGGGCCCCGAGGACCCGCGCCTGACCGGCGGCGATCGTCAGCCCGAGGCCGTGCCCGCGCCCGGCCCGGTCGCTGCTCCCGGTACGGAACCGGCTCGGCCCCTCGCGCAGCAGCGCCGCCGGGAACCCGGTGCCGTGGTCGCGGATCCGCACCACCCGGCCCTCGACCGTGACCTCCACCGGGGTGGCGCCGTGCTTCGCGGCGTTGCCCAGCAGATTGCCGAGGATGCGCTCCAGCCTGCGCGGGTCGGTGTTGACCCAGGACTCGTGGACGACCCGCACCCGCACGTCCGGGTCCAGCAGTGCGATCCGCCGGCTGACGAACTCGCCCAGCGCGATCTCCTGGAGCTCGGCCCGCTCCGACGCGCTGTCCAGCCGGGCCACCTCCAGCACGTCCTCGACGAGCGTCCGCATCGCCTGCGCCCGGTCCCGCACCAGTTCCGTGGGGCGGCCCGGCGGCAGCAGCTCGGCCGCCGTCAGCAGGCCCGTCACCGGGGTGCGCAGCTCGTGCGCGATGTCCGCGGTGACCCGGCGTTCCGCCTCGATCCGTTCGTTCAGCGCGTCGGTCAGCGCGTCCACGGCACCGGCCAGCTCATCGGTCTCGTCCTGGACGACCCCGCCGACGGCCTCCCTGACCCGTACGTCCGTGTTGCCCTGCGCGACCCGGCCCGCCGCGGCCGCCGCCTTGCGCAGCCGGCGCGACAGCTGCCCGCCGATCAGCACGCCCAGCGCGCAGCCGCCGAACACCACCGAGACCGAACCGATGATCAGCGCCCGGTCGAGGTCGCCCATGATCGTGGCGCTGCGGTCCGCGAACGGCGTGTGCAGCGAGAGCACGTTCCCGTTGCCCACCGGTACGGCCGCCCACACGTCGGGGGTGCCGTTCTTGAGTTCCTCGACATGGGTGGCACGCCGGTTCCGGTTGGTCTCCGCGCGCAGGCTGCGCGGCATCGTCGGGTCGTTGAGCTTGGCGCCGAACCGCGGGTCGGCCTTGCGGGGCTTCGTCGCCTCGTACAGCAGCTGCGCGTGCGTCAGCCGCTCCAGCTGCACCTCGCGGGCGTTCTCCAGCATCGAGACCCGGGCGGCGTTGTGGACGACGAAGCTGAGGGCGACCGCGGTCAGTGCGCCGACCGCCGCGATCGCGATGCTGATCTTCCAGCGGACCCCGGTCCGCAGCTCCGGCAGCCTCATGGCCTCAGCTTGTAGCCGAAGCCGCGGACCGTCTCGATCCGGTCCTGGCCGATCTTGGTGCGCAGTCGCTGCACATGGACGTCCACCACCCGGGTGTCACCGCCCCACCCGTAGTCCCAGACCCGTTCCAGGAGCTTGTCGCGGGAGAGCACCGTGCCGGGCGCCGCGGAGAACTCCAGCAGCAGCCGCATCTCGGTCGGGGTCAGCGACACCCGCTCGCCGCCGCGGTGCACCGCCATGCCCTCGGTGTCGACCTCCAGGTCGCCGAAGACCAGCACCCCGCCCACGGCCTGCGACTCCGGCTCCCCGTTGCCGGGCTGCCCGCCCGAGGCGTGGCCGAAGCGGCGCAGCACGGCCCGGATGCGGGCGACCAGGACCGCCCCGTCGAAGGGCTTGGTGACGTAGTCGTCCGCGCCGGCCTCCAGGCCGAGGACCACGTCGATCGAGTCGGCCCGGGCCGACAGCATGATCACGGGGACGGTCGACTCGTCGCGGATGCGGCGGCAGAGGCTGACCCCGTCCAGCCCCGGCACCATCACGTCGAGCAGGGCGATGTCCGGGCGGTTCGCCCGGAACGCGTCGAGGCCCGACAGTCCGTCGGGCATCGCGGTGACCGCGAAGCCGTCGCGCTCCAGCGCCAGCTGGGTGGCCTCGCGGATGACGTCGTCGTCCTCGACGAACAGGACGTGGGTCTCGGCCATCGAACAGCTCTCAGTTCTCCGCCGGTTCGGCGGAGAGCCCTGCGTCCCCGTTGCCGACGGCTCGGTTGAAGTCGTTGTGCACCCGGTCGTGTTCGGTGAAGCGGTTGGTCGTCCAGCGGTAGGTGATCACTTCCTCGCCGGAGGGGTAGGCGACCGAGTCCTTCTGCCCGTACACCTGTGTCGTCACCACGAGGTCGCCGCGGTCGATGGTGCCGTAGACCGCGGGCTGCTCGATGGCGAAGACGTTCTCGTACGAGCCGCTGCCCCGCGAGCGGTACACGTACGTGCCGACGCCCACCGAGTCCCCGCAGGTCATCACGTTCACCACGACATCGGCCGAGGGGCCGCCGGTCAGGGTGCCGTACGAGGTGTCCACCGGGTACTCGGAGCCGGTGCAGGGCTTCAGGTCGGTCCTGACCCGCTCGCTGACCCTGGGATCGCCCTTGAGCAGCGCCACGGCGTCGACCCGCGGGGGGCGCGTCCGCGACGAGGCGTCGGCGCTGGGGGTGGCCTGCATGATCGGCTGGGTGCCGGCCGGGCCCTCGTCCCGGGTGCCGGTCCCGCCGGTGGAGCAGCTGACGCTGAACAGCCCGAGGGCGGCGAGCCCGACCAGGGTCGTGGCACTCGCCGCCCAGCCGGTCAGCGACCGGCTCCGTCTGCCGGTGGCCGTGCGGCCACCGCCGTCTCTCCCGCCGCCACGGTCGCCGCCGTGGCCGCTGTCATCGCTGGCTGTCAGGCCGCGCACCGCTCCCGCCCCCGTTCGTCCATACGCCTGCCCGCCTGCACCCGTACCCGCGCGGTCTCCCGCACGCGTGCCGGGGTGCCGGCGGCCGGAGCGCGGTCGGCCGTCGTGGCCCGCTCCTCGCGGAGCCGGTCCTCCCTGCTCGCCGCCTCGCGGCTCTCCAGCTCCTGGCGAAGCCGTGCCAGCGCGCGGTGCAGGGTGCTCTTCACCGTACCGGCCGACATGCCGAGCGCCGCGGCCGTCTCCTCCGTGCTCATCTGCTCCCAGTGTCGCAGCACGACGACACTGCGCTGCTTGGGAGCCAGCACGCCCAGCACGTCCATCAGCAGGGCGCGGTCGGCGCGCTGCTCGGTGCCGTCCTCGACGCTGGCGTCGGGCAGCTGCTCGGTGGGGACCTCGTCCAGCTTGCGGGCCCGCCACCACTCGGTACGGGTGTTGATCATGACGCGGCGCAGGTAGGCGTCGGCGAGGGACTTGTCGGCGATGCCGTCCCAGCGGCCGTACGTGCGGGCCAGCGCGGTCTGCAGCAGGTCCTGCGCGTCCACGGGGTCGGGCACCAGCCGACGCGCGCTGCGCAGCAGCGCGTCCTGCCGGGTGCGTACGTACTCCTCGAATTCGAGCACCTCGCCGTGCGCCATTCCAACCGCCTCCGTCCCCGTGTATCCCCGTAGAACCGTCGTCAGCCATCGTTCGGTCGGGCTGACGTCGAAGACGCTACGGAGCTGTTGTCACGAGGTTGTGCGGAGCAGCCATACGCCTACGCACGGCTGTCCATCGGTTGTGTAACAGCGCTGGACCGGTGGGGGTACGGGCCCGGCCGCGAGGGGTACGGGCCCGGGTCGCGGGGGTACGGATCGTGGGGCGTACGGGGCGGGGCTCAGGTCAGCGGCAGCCGGTACAGGCCGCCGGCCAGCGGTTCCACCAGGCCGTCGGCGACCAGGCCGTCCAGCGCGCGGGCGCGCTGCACCGGTTCGTCCCACACCGCGTCCAACGCCGACTGCGGCACCGGTGTCACGGCCTCGCGCAACACGGCGAGCAGCCGTCCGCGCACCTGCCGGTCGGTGCCGGCGTAGGTCTGGCCGCGCCGCGGGGGCCCCTGGTGGGCGGGCTTACCGGCCAGCCGCCAGGCGCACTGCGCGGCGATCGGGCACCGGTTGCAGTCCTCGTTCTTGGCGGTGCAGACGAGGGCGCCGAGCTCCATCGTCGCGGCGGCCCAGCGGGCCGCCCGTTCGTCCTCGTCGGGCAGCAGCGCGCGGGCCAGCTTGCGCTCGGCGGCCGTGGTCGCGTTCGGCGGGTACTGGATGCCGGTCGCGGCCCGTGCGAACACCCGGCGGACGTTCGTGTCGAGCACGGCGTGCCGTTGCCCGTACGCGAACGAGGCCACGGCCGCGGCGGTGTACTCGCCGATGCCGGGCAGGGCGAGCAGCTGGCCGTGCTCGCTCGGTACGTCGCCGCCGTGCCGTTCCGTTATGGCCTGCGCGGCCCCGTGCAGCCGCAGCGCCCGGCGCGGGTAGCCGAGCCGGCCCCAGGCGCGGACCGCCTCGCCGGGCGGTTCGGCGGCCAGGTCGGCGGGGCGGGGCCAGCGGGCCAGCCACTGCTCGTACACCGGGAGGACCCGGTTGACGGGGGTCTGCTGCAGCATGAACTCGCTCACCATCACGCCCCAGGCGCCCGCTTCGGGGCGGCGCCAGGGCAGATCGCGGGCGTGCTGTTCGAACCACCCGATCACGGGGGAATGGAGGGAGGTGGGGGGCGTCTGTGTCGCAGTCATGGCAGTCATCGCACTGCCGATCCTGGCACGGAAGAACGGAAGACGGTTCCGCGTACGGTGGTGTCGCCCCTCCTGAGGGCTCTTGGGGTGATAATGCCACCCGTCTGCGCCCCGATGTCCGGCAACCGGCCCAAGCGGACCCGGCCCGACCGGCCCAAGCCGCTCCGGCCGCCTCCCGACGCCCTCCGCCCGGCCGCCTTCCCCGGTTCCTTCCGGTCGTCCTCCTCCGGCGGCCGCCTTCCAGGCCGCCCCGCCCCGGGCGCGTCAGCCCCGGCCGTGCCGCCGCCGGGAGCGTCCGACCGTGCCGCCCGCACCGGGTCCCGACGCCCAGGCGGCGATCGGTGCGGCGCTGTCCCGTACGGTCCGGGCGAGCGCCTGCGCCGGACGGTTCAGCACGGCGATCGTGGCGGCCGACACCGCGGCGCCCAGCAGCAGGCCGACCGCCACGTCGTGCGGGTAGTGCACCCCGACGAAGACCCGGGAGAAGGCCATCAGCAGGGCCATCGGTGCGGTGAGCCAGGCCAGCCGGGGCCGGGCGACGGCGATGGCGACGGCTGCGGCCCCGGCGATCGCGGAGTGGTTGCTGGGGAACGACCAGTCGCCCGTCGGCGGACACGTCACCAGCGAGGCCGCCGCCCCGGCGACCGACCGGCAGGGGCGTTCCTCGTCCACCACCGACTTGAGCACCTCGCTGAACACATAGCCGAAGGCCGTCGCGACGGGGGCGAGCACCGCCAGCGCCAGGGCGCCGTCCCCCAGGCGCCGGGCCCGCCACCACCCGGTGACGAACAGGACACCGAAGACCAGGAGCCCGAGCTCCGTCCACACCTCGGCGAGGTGCTGGACCCATGCGGGCATGTCGTGCGCGAAGTCGGTGATGTCCCGGTAGAGCGGGGCAGTAACTGAACTATCCATGTCCACAGAGGGTAGTGAGTGGAAACGGAAGGCCGACGGGGGCCGTCGGACGAGGCCCGGGGCGGTGGAATTCAGGGCTCCGGTGGGTGGGTACAGGGGTGAGAACCGGCCATCCCGAGATGATGATCCGTAAAACTTGGGGTTCAGGACGGCGGGTGGGCGGGAGAGCACGCCGATCTCTCGTACAGTTTGAGCCGTGGGATCTTTGCGTAATCCGATCGGGCCGCTTCCCTCCAGCATCTACTGGCGGCGGAGGGCGGTTGCGGCGACGCTGGTCGCGCTGCTCGCCCTGCTGATCGCATGGGTCGTCACCTCCGGCAGCGGCAAGGAGGACAAGGACGACTCGCGGCCGAGCGGCTCGGGTCCCGCGCATGCGATCACACCCGGACCCGGCGGTTCCGGCCCGGCCATCACCCAACAGCCGGGCGGGCGCGACGAGTCGGACGAGTCGGGCGGTAGCGATGGCGGCGCGTCCGCGGGCTCCGGCGACGGCACGACCGGCGGCAACGGCGGTACGGGGACCGGCGACGGCACGGACGTCGGGCCCGGCGGTACGGGCGGCGACGGCACGGCGGTCGGGCGGCGCGTTCCCGCGTCCTCCCCGCTCCCCGACTGCGTCCCCGCGGCTCTCCAGCTGAGCCTGCGCACCGAACTCGACTACGGCCCCGGCGAGAAGCCGGAGTTCCGGCTGATCGCCAAGAACACCTCGGCCACCGCCTGCAAGGCCGACCTCGGCCCGAAGAGCGCGGTGCTGACCGTCACCGAGGCCGGTGGCGACGACAACCAGGTGTGGTCCTCCGAGGACTGCCCGCGCGACGCGGGGAGCCTGCTGCTGGAGGTCCCGGCGGGCAGGACCGTCGTGCACGTCGTGGAGTGGGACCGCCGGAAGAGCTCCCCGAAGTGCGCGACGCCGCCCGCGGCTGCCGTGGGTCCGGGGACGTACCTGGTCGAGGCGAAGGCGCCGGGCGAGCCGGTGCAGCGGGCCTCGTTCGTCCTCGCGAAGGACTGACCGCCGACGCCCGAGGGCGGAGACACCGGACGGTACTCCGGCGATGAACTGGCCGGGCCCGGGAACAGGGCCGGACCCGGGCCCGGACCCGGGCGAACTCCCGGACGGCGCGGGGGACTACGGGTTCGTGGCGCGCGCGTACGGGTCCGCGCGCGCCGTCACACGTACCGTTCGAGGATCGACGACTCGGCCAGCCGGGACAGGCCCTCGCGCACGCTCCGGGCCCGCGCCTCGCCGACGCCGTCCACGGTCTGGAGGTCGTCCACGCTGGCGGCGAGCAGCTTCTGCAGGCCGCCGAAGTGCTCCACCAGCCGGTCGATGATCGCCCCGGGCAGCCGGGGCACCTTCGCCAGCAGCCGGAAACCGCGCGGCGAAACCGCCGAGTCCAGCGTCTCGGGCGAGCCGCTGTAGCCCAGCGCCCGCGCCACGACCGGGAGTTCGAGCAGCTCGGTGTGGGAGAGCGCGTCGAGCTCGGTCAGCGCCTCGGCGACCGTGCGGGAGCGCTTCGCGGTCGGCTCCGGCACGTAATCGCGCACGACCAGCTCGCGCTCCGGCTCGACCCCCGCGATCAACTCGTCGAGCTGGAGCGAGAGAAGACGGCCGTCGGTGCCCAGCTCGACCACGTACTCCGCGATCTCGGTCGCGATCCGGCGGACCATCTCCAGTCGTTGGGCGACGGCCGTGACGTCCCGGACCGTCACCAGGTCCTCGATCTCCAGGGCGGAGAGCGTGCCCGCGACCTCGTCGAGCCGGAGCTTGTACCGCTCCAGGGTGGCGAGCGCCTGGTTGGCGCGGGAGAGGATCGCGGCGGACTCCTCGAGGACCCGGCGCTCCCCGTCCACGTAGAGCGCGATCAGGCGCATCGACTGCGAGACCGAGACGACCGGGAAGTTGCACTGCTTGGAGACCCGGTCCGCCGTGCGGTGGCGGGTGCCGGTCTCCTCGGTGGGGATGGACGCGTCCGGGACCAGCTGCACGCCGGCCCGCAGGATCTTGGTCATGTCCTTGTCGAGGATCAGGGCTCCGTCGAGCTTGGCCAGCTCGCGCAGGCGCGTCGCGGTGAACTCCACGTCCAGCACGAATCCGCCGGTGCACATCGACTCGACGGTCTTGTCCATGCCGAGCACGATCAGCCCGCCGGTGTTGCCGCGGAGGATGCGCTCCAGGCCGTCCCGCAGCGCCATTCCGGGCGCGACGGCGCTCAGCGAGGCGCGCATCAGCGCCTCGTTACCGGTGCCTTGGCCGGACTTTCCGGGCGCTGCTGCCCGGTCGTTGGCTGCCACTGCACTCCTCCGGTCACAGGTTCGCGGTGCCCTTGCGTCCCTCGTTCCGTTCGTACGGACGGTCGAGACCAGGGCAAAGTCTACCGGCGCGCGTTCTCCTCCTGGGGGGCCTGTGCGCGGGACCGGCGCGGGAGGACCCTCAGCGCATCACCCATGTTGGCGACTTCTGTGACCTTCATACCGGCCGGGACCTTGCCCGGGTCGGTCGGGACCAGCGCGTGCGTGAAGCCCAGCCGGTACGCCTCGGCCAGCCTGCGCTGGACGCCCGTGACCCGTCTGACCTCGCCCGCGAGGCCCACTTCGCCGATCGCCACGAGGTTCTTGGGCAGGGGGGTGTCGCTCGCCGCGCTGGCCAGTGCCAGCGCGACCGCGAGGTCGGCCGCGGGCTCGGAGAGCTTCACGCCCCCGACCGTCGCGCTGTAGATGTCCCGCTTGCCGAGCGCGCTGATCCGGCCGCGCTGCTCCAGCACCGCGAGCATCATCGACACCCGGGACGTCTCCAGACCCGAGGTGGTGCGCCGGGGCGAGGGGATCTGGGAATCGACCGTCAGCGCCTGCACTTCGGCGACCAGGGGGCGCTTGCCCTCCAGGGTGACGGTGAGGCAGGTGCCGGGCACGGGCTCGTCGCGCCGGGTGAGGAAGAGGCCGGAGGGGTCGGCGAGGCCGGTGATGCCCTCGTCGTGCAGTTCGAAACAGCCGACCTCGTCGGTCGCGCCGTACCTGTTCTTGACGCCGCGCACGAGCCGCAGGCGGGCGTGGCGGTCGCCCTCGAAGGACAGCACCACGTCGACGAGGTGCTCCAGCAGCCGGGGCCCCGCGATCGCCCCGTCCTTGGTGACGTGACCGACCAGCAGCGTGGACATGCCGCGTTCCTTGGAGGCCCGGATGAGGGCCCCGGCGACCTCCCGGACCTGTGCCATGCCGCCCGGCGCCCCGTCGATCTCGGGCGACGCGACGGTCTGCACGGAGTCGAGGATGAGGAGCGAGGGCTTGACCGCGTCCAGATGACCGAGGACGGCGGACAGGTCCGTCTCCGCGGCGAGGTAGAGGTGGTCGTTGATCGCCCGGATCCGGTCGGCGCGCAGCCGCACCTGGCTCGCGGACTCCTCGGCCGTGACGTAGAGGGTGCGGTGGTCGTCGCTCGCCGCCTTCGCGGCGACGTCCAGCAGCAGCGTCGACTTGCCGACGCCCGGCTCGCCCGCCAGGAGCACCACGGCCCCGGGCACCAGGCCGCCGCCGAGCACCCGGTCCAGCTCGCCGACGCCGGTCGACCTGGCGGTGGCCTGCCGGCTGTCGACCTGGCCGATGGGGAGCGCGGCGGCGCTGACCCGGCCCGCCGCGGTGGTCCGCACGGCGGGGGCGCCGCCGAACTCCTCGACCGTCCCCCACGCCTGGCATTCGGGGCAACGGCCGAGCCATTTGGCGGTCGTCCAGCCGCACTCGGTGCAGCGGTAGGACGGCCGGTCCTTCGCGGATTTCGTACGGGCAGCCATGGCGCAACCGTATAGGTGGGGTCCGACAGTCCCGCAGTCCCGCCGGTCGCCGCCGCCGGACCGGAGCCTCCGGAGGCCGACCGGAGCCGACCGGCGCGGAGGGAAGCGGGCGCTCCGGCGTGGGGAAGCGGGCGCTCCGGCGCGGGTGGACGTGTGCTCCGGAGCGGACGGATGCGGGCTCCGGCGCGGGCGGGTACACGCCCGGAGCCGCTCGGCTTCGGCGGAATGAGGCATTCCTGTCCCCTTTCGAGGGATACGTTCACCCGTAAGGGTTAAAACTGCCGAAGGGTGGCCAAAGGTGTGCCTTGTGCTGCCTACGGTCGCAAGGTGACGAGCAGCAGTCTGGAGCCACCCACGCACACCACCGGCGCACACCGGGCGAGGCGCGGTGCGCCCCACCTCTCGACGCACTCCTCGCAGCGCCGCCCGCCCGCTCGTTACGAACCACATCTCGACGGCCTGTTCACCTACTGCCTCTCCGTGCTCTGCGACCACGACGCCGCCACCGAGGCACTCGGCGGGGTGCTCGCGATCGCGGAGCGACAGGAGAGCCGGTGCCCGCCGGGTGAGGAGGAACGTAAATCCTGGCTGTACGCCCTGGCCAGGTGGATGTGCATGCGCAGGCTCGCCGAGCAGAAGCAGGACAGCAGGCCGCACCGGCACAAGGCCGGGAAGCGGCCGGGGCGGCTGCCGGCGCAGCAGGAGACGAAGGGGACGGGCGGCCCGCCCGGCAAGCAGCCGGGCGGCTCCCCGGCCGGGCAGCCGGGCGGTACGGCCGCCCCGGGGTCGCGCAGCGGACGCCGTACGCCCCCGGCCGCCGCCGCGAAGAGCCCCGCCGTCCCCCTCGCGCCGACCGGTGCGCAGGCCGGCCCCGGGCCCGTTCCCGATTCCGAGGCCGCCGCCGAGGCGCACCGCCGCGAACTCGCCCAGCTGGCCTGGCCCGAGGCCGCGGGCACCACCCCCGAACAGCGCGAGGCGCTCGAACTCGCGGTGCGCCACCGCCTCGCCCCGCGCGCCGTCGCCTCCGTCCTGGGCCTCGCCCCGGCGGCCGCCCGCGAGCTGCTGGCCGCGGCGGCCTGCGAGGTGGAACGCACCCGCGCCGCCCTCGCCGTCGCCGAGACCGGCAACTGCCCGCTCGTCGCCCGGCTCACCGGCGACCGCCGCGTCCTGCTCTCCGCCACCCTGCGCCGCGAGCTCGTCCGGCACGTCGACGACTGCCCCTGCTGCCGCAGGGCCGCCGAGCGGGCCGGTGCCCGGGGGCCGTGGCCGGGGGCCGCGGTCGCCCAGGCCGCGCTGCCGGTCGTCGAGGCGCCCCGGCCCTCCGCGTACGTCGCGCTGGCGCACGCCCGGCGCAACCGCTCGGGCGGTCCGCGGTTCGACCGGGCCGGCTTCCCCATGGATCCGAAGGACCACGCCGCGCGCCGGGACCGGCTGCGGGCCAGGGTCGTCACGACGACGGTGGTCGCGACGGTCGTCGCGGCCCCGATGATCGCGCTGTGGACGGCCTACCGGGGCGCGCCGCAGACCGGCGAGGGGCACGACGGTTCGTCGGTCGCCGCCACCGACGCCCGGTCCGAGGACGGCGCCTCGGGCGGCCGTTACGAGAACGCGGGCAACGCCCGGCCCCGGCCCGACGCCCGTTTCGAGGACGGCCGGGCCCCGGACGTCTCGGCGGAGGTGGTCAGCGCGGGCCGGGACGGCGTCGGCGGGCTCACCGTCGAGGCCCGCTCGTCCGGCGGCACGACCCTGATCCGGCTGACCGCCTCGGGCGGCGCCCCCGTCGCCTGGTCGGCCCGCGCCAACGCCTCCTGGCTGGGCCTGAGCCGTTACTCGGGCACGCTGGCCGCGGGCGAGAGCGTCACGATCCGCGTTCTGGTGGACCACCGGCGGGAACCGTCCGGCCCGTGGAGCGCGCGGGTCGAACTCGCCCCGTCGGGGGCCGCGGTGGTGATCCGGGGGCACGGGTCGGCACAGCCGTCGCCCGGCGAACCCGGCCCGGCCGAACCCTCCGTGACCCCCGGCCCGTCCGCCCCGCCCACGTCCTCGCCGCGGCCCACGCAGTCGACCGGGCCGACCCCCGGCCCCAGCGACACCGCACCGTCGCCGACGGACCCGGGCCCGACCGGCCCGTCGTCCCCGGACCCGTCCCACACCCCGGCCCCCACCGACCCGGGCGGCTCCGCACCACCGGGCTGAGGACACCGGAACCGCCCGGACCGCCGGAACCGCCCGGATCACCCCGGCCGGTCACGCCGCCGCGCCCTCACGCCCGTACGGTCACTCCGGATCGACCGGGTCCGCCGGGTGCGGGGCCATCGGCAGGAGTGCGGACAGCCGCTCCTCGCACAGCTCGACCAGGCGCGCGTACGCCTTCTTGCCCATCAGCTCGACGAGTTCGGGGCGGTAGGTCACGTAGACCGGCTCCCCGGCCCCGTGCGCGGAGGTCGCCGACGTGCACCACCAGTGCAGGTCGTGGCCGCCCGGACCCCAGCCCCGGCGGTCGTACTCGCCGATCGACACCTGGAGCACCCGGGTGTCGTCGGGCCGGTCGATCCAGTCGTACGTGCGCCTGATCGGCAGCTGCCAGCAGACGTCCGGCTTGGTCTCCAGGGGCTCCCGCCCCTCCCGCAGCGCCAGGATGTGCAGCGAACAGCCCGCGCCCGCCGCGAAGCCGGGGCGGTTCTGGAAGATGCAGGAGCCCTTCCAGCGCCGCGTCTGGCGCTCCCCGTCGTCGTCGACCTGGACCCAGCCCGTCTCCGTACCGACGTCGTGGAACTGCCACAGCTCGGGGGTCAGCCGCGCGACGTGGCCCGCCACCCGCTCCTCGTCGTCCTCGTCCGAGAAGTGCGCGCCCAGCGTGCAGCACCCGTCGTCCGCGCGCCCCGCCTGGATGCCCTGGCAGCCGCTGCCGAAGATGCAGGTCCACCTGGAGGTCAGCCAGGTCAGGTCGCAGCGGAAGATCTGTTCGTCGTCCGCGGGGTCCGGGAACTCGACCCAGGCGCGCGCGAAATCGATCCCCTTCTCGTCCTCGGCCCGGTCCGGCCCGTTCACTTCCTGCGGCATCTCCTGCTTCGTTCTCTGCTTCTTCGTGTTTTTGCCCGGCTTCGCCTTTTTCGTCTTTGGCACGCGCCAAGGGTAAGCGTGCGGGGCCGGTAGCGTTCCGGGTATGAGACTCGGAGTCCTCGACGTGGGTTCGAACACGGTGCACCTGCTGGTGGTGGATGCGCACCCCGGCGCCCGGCCGCTGCCCGCGCACTCGCACAAGGCGGAACTGCGTCTGGCCGAACTCCTCGACGAGGACGGGGCGATAGGGGCCGAGGGCGTGGACCGGCTGGTGGCGACGGTCACCGACGCGCTCCAGGCCGCCGAGGACAAGGGGTGCGAGGACGTCCTGCCGTTCGCCACGTCCGCGGTGCGCGAGGCGAGCAACGTCGACCAGGTGCTGGCCCGGGTGCGCGACGAGACGGGCGTCGAACTCACCGTCCTCAGCGGTGCGGAGGAGGCCCGGCTCACCTTCCTCGCCGCCCGCCGCTGGTACGGCTGGTCGTCGGGGCGGCTGCTGGTGCTGGACATCGGGGGCGGTTCGCTGGAGATCGCCTACGGCATGGACGAGGAGCCGGCCGTCGCGGTGTCGCTGCCGCTCGGGGCCGGCCGGCTCACCGCCGGATGGCTGCCGGGCGACCCGCCGGACCCGGCGGAGGTGAAGGCGCTGCGCCGCCACGTGCGGGCCGGCATCGCCCGCAGCGTCGGGGAGTTCACCCGCCTCGGCCGCCCGGACCATGTCGTGGCCACGTCCAAGACCTTCAAGCAGCTCGCCAGGATCGCGGGCGCCGCGCGCTCCACCGAGGGCCTGTACGTGCAGCGCGGCCTCACCCGCAAGGCGCTGGAGGACTGGGTGCCGAAGCTGGCGACGATGACCGTCGAGCAGCGGAGCGCCCTGCCCGGCGTCTCCGAGGGCCGCGCCGGACAGCTGCTCGCCGGGGCGCTGGTCGCCGAGGGGGCCATGGACCTGTTCGGGGTCGAGGAGCTGGAGATCTGCCCCTGGGCGCTGCGCGAGGGCGTCATTCTGCGCCGCCTGGACCACCTGCCGGCGGAACGGGCCGCGCTGAGCCGGTCCCAGCCGGGCTGATCGGGGGCGGGCCGACCCGTGCGGAACCCGGTCCGGAGCCCGTGCGGAACCCGATTCGGAACCCGTGCGGGAGACGGTCCCGGGGGGCGTGCGGCGGCCGGAATCCGTCGCATGGCCCTTCTCACTTTCCGCCCGGGGCCCTCGGTCCGGCGTACGGCTGCCCGTACGCTGTTCCAGTGGCAGAACCAGTGGTGCGCATCCCGGATGCGAAGGTCGCCCTGTCGACGGCCTCCGTCTACCCGGAGTCGACGGCGACGGCCTTCGAGATCGCCGCGCGTCTCGGTTACGACGGCGTCGAGGTCATGGTGTGGACCGATCCGGTCAGCCAGGACATCGAGGCGCTGCGCAGGCTCTCGGACCACCACCGGGTACCGATCCTCGCCGTCCACGCTCCCTGTCTGCTGATCACCCAGCGCGTCTGGTCCACCGATCCGTGGGTGAAGCTCCAGCGGGCCCGGAACGCCGCGGAGAAGCTGGGGGCGACGACCGTGGTCGTCCACCCGCCGTTCCGTTGGCAGCGCAACTACGCGCGCGACTTCGTCACCGGGATCTGGCGGATGGCCGACGAGACCGACGTGCGGTTCGCCGTCGAGAACATGTACCCGTGGCGCTACCGGGACCGCGAGATGCTCGCGTACGCCCCCGACTGGGACGTCACCAACAACGACTACCGCCACTTCACCGTGGACCTCTCGCACACCGCGACGGCCCGCACCGACGGCATGGCCATGGTCGAGCGGATGGGCGACCGCCTCGCCCACATCCACCTCGCCGACGGCAAGGGCTCCAACAAGGACGAACACCTCGTGCCCGGCCGCGGCGACCAGCCCTGCGCCGAACTCCTGGAGCACCTGGCCCGCACCGGCTTCGACGGCCACGTCGTCATCGAGGTCAACACCCGCCGCGCCATGTCCACCGCCGAACGCGAGGCCGACCTGGCGGAGGCCCTCGCCTTCACCCGGCTCCACCTGGCCTCGTCCCCGGACCGGACGCCGCGCCCGTGACCGACGGCCCCAAGCGCCGCGGCCGCCCCTCCCGCACCACCGGCCCCGACGCGCGCACCCGCATCCTCGACGCGGCCCGCGCCGAGTTCGCGGAGCGCGGCTACGACAAGACGTCGATCCGGGGCGTGGCCAGGGCGGCGGGCGTGGATTCCGCCCTGGTCCACCACTACTTCGGCACGAAGGACGAGGTCTTCGCCGCAGCCGTCGAGCTCTCCTTCGAACCGGCCCTGGCGATCCCGGCGGTCCTGGGCGAGGGCACGGACGGCCTGGGGGAGCGGCTGGCCCGCTACTTCCTCTCGGTGTGGGAGAACCCGGCGTCCAGGGCCCCGCTGCTGGCGGTCATGCGGTCCGCGCTGACGCACGAGGCAGCGGCGAAGGTGCTGCGGGGCTTCGTGCTGCGCCGGCTCCTGGAGCGCGTGGCGGAGGCGCTGGACGTACCGGACGCCACGTTCCGCGCGGAGCTGGCGGCCTCGCACATGATCGGGATCGTCATGCTGCGTTACGTGCTCCGGACGGAGCCGCTGGCATCGGCGCCGCCCGAGAGGATCGTCGAGCTGGTCGCGCCGACGCTCCAGCGCTATCTGACGGAGACCTGAGCCCCGCGGCACGGCGGGCACGGCCCTTCGCGACCTGCCGGGTCGCCCGCCCCGCCCCGGTCCCGTAGCGTTTCCGTCCGGCCCACCCATCGAGCAACCCGTCCCGCATGGCGGACGATGTGTCCAGATCTTGGAGCCGGGGGCGTACGCTCGGAGACAGTCTTTGATGTCGAAGGAGCGAGAGACGATGCCCCAGCTGAGGTCCCGCACTGTCACCCACGGCCGCAACATGGCGGGCGCCCGCGCCCTTATGCGGGCCTCGGGCGTAGCGAGCGAGGACATCGGCAAGCCGATCATCGCGGTCGCCAACTCCTTCACCGAGTTCGTCCCCGGCCACACCCACCTGGCGCCGGTCGGCCGGATCGTCTCCGAGGCCATTGCGGCCGCGGGCGCCGTGCCGCGCGAGTTCAACACCATCGCCGTCGACGACGGCATCGCGATGGGCCACGGCGGGATGCTCTACAGCCTCCCCTCCCGCGACCTGATCGCCGACTCCGTCGAGTACATGGTCGAGGCGCACTGCGCGGACGCGCTGATCTGCATCTCCAACTGCGACAAGATCACCCCCGGCATGCTGATGGCCGCGATGCGCCTCGACATCCCGACGGTCTTCGTCTCCGGCGGCCCGATGGAGGCCGGCAAGGCCACCCTCGTCGACGGCACGGTCCGCAAGCTCGACCTGGTCAACGCGATCAGCGACGCCGTGGACGAGAGCATCTCGGACGAGGACATCCTCCGCATCGAGGAGAACGCCTGCCCCACCTGCGGCAGCTGTTCCGGCATGTTCACCGCCAACTCGATGAACTGCCTGACCGAGGCGCTGGGCCTGTCCCTGCCGGGCAACGGCTCCGTCCTCGCCACGCACACCGCCCGCAGGGCGCTGTACGAGGAGGCCGGCCGCACGGTCGTCGAGATCACCAGGCGCTACTACGAGCAGGACGACGCGACGGTCCTGCCCCGCGCCATCGGCACCCGTGCCGCGTTCGACAACGCGATGGCGCTCGACATCGCGATGGGCGGCTCCACCAACACGATCCTGCACCTGCTGGCCGCCGCGCAGGAGGCCGAGCTGGACTACGACCTCGCCGACATCGACGCGGTCTCGCGCCGCGTCCCCTGCCTGGCGAAGGTCGCGCCCAACGTGGCCCCCGGCGGCACGTACTACATGGAGGACGTGCACCGGGCCGGCGGCATCCCCGCCATCCTCGGCGAGCTGCACCGCGGCGGCCTGCTCGACGAGAACGTGCACGCGGTCCACTCCGACTCCCTCGCCGAGTGGCTGAAGAACTGGGACGTCCGCGGTGGCTCCCCCTCCCCCGAGGCCGTCGAGCTGTGGCACGCGGCTCCCGGATGCGTCCGTTCCGCCACCGCCTTCTCGCAGTCCGAGCGCTGGGACTCGCTCGACCTCGACGCCGCCGGCGGCTGCATCCGCGACCTGGCGCACGCGTACTCCAAGGACGGCGGCCTGGCGGTCCTCAAGGGGAACCTTGCGGTGGACGGCTGCGTCGTGAAGACGGCGGGCGTCGACGAGTCGATCTGGACCTTCGAGGGCCCGGCGGTCGTCTGCGAGTCGCAGGACGAGGCCGTCGACAAGATCCTCCGCAAGGAGATCAAGGAGGGCGACGTCGTCGTCATCCGCTACGAGGGCCCGCGCGGCGGCCCCGGCATGCAGGAGATGCTCTACCCCACCTCCTTCCTCAAGGGCCGCGGCCTCGGCAAGAGCTGCGCCCTGGTGACCGACGGCCGCTTCTCCGGCGGCACGTCGGGGCTGTCCATCGGCCACGCGTCGCCGGAGGCCGCTTCGGGCGGCACGATCGCGCTGGTCGAGGACGGCGACCGGATCAGGATCGACATCCCGAACCGCTCGATCGAGCTGCTGGTCCCCGAGGCCGAGCTGGCCGGTCGCCGCGAGGCGCTGAACGGCGTGTACGCGCCGAAGAACCGCGAGCGCAAGGTCTCGGTGGCGCTGCGCGCGTACGCGGCGATGGCCACGAGCGCGGACCGGGGCGCGGTGCGGGACGTGACCAGGCTCGGCTGACCGGCCCGGCACCGGGCCGCGAGTCCGGCGGCCCATCGACCGGGAGCCCGGCCCCCGCTTCCACCCGGGGACCGGGCCTCTCCCACGAGCAGCCCCGGGCCGCGGTACCGCCCGCCCGGTGCTCACCAGCCGGCGGGGTCCTTCCCGTCCACCGCGAACACCGACCCGTCGGGCGCCGTCCCGAAGACGGTCCGCTCGGCGGCCACCGGCGCGGGCAGCGCCGAGGAGTACGTGAGCCTCCCGCCCCGCAGCCGCGGGCCCGTCTGGCCCAGCAGCGTGCCGCGCTCGGTGTCCACGGCGAGCAGCCGCCCGTCCGCCGCGGAGAAGTACAGCCGGTTCCCGGCGGCGAGCACCGGGGCCGAGGTCCGGCCGGCAGCGGTCTCCAGCTGCCAGCGCACCGGCTCTCCGCCCCCGGAACGGGTGTCGACGGCGACCAGGGTTCCGCCGTGCGCCAGCAGATAGGCGGTGTCACCGCCCACCACGACCTCCGGCTCGTTCATCCGGAACGGCAGCGCCATCCGTTCGACGTGTCGCCGCCCGGGGTCGTAGCGGACCAGCCCGACCGTCTGGGCGTCCCCGTTCATGGAGGTCAGGACGAGCGAGCCGGCCGCGGACCCCACCGGGGTCAGCATCCCGGCCAGCCGCCGCTGCCACGCCGCGCGCCCCGTCTTCGCGTCCACGGCCGTGATCAGCGTGGTGGACCCGTAGGCCGAGTGCTCGAACGCGTAGGCCAGCCCCGTGGAACCGTCGTACAGCGCGTAGTCCGGGCGCTGGTGGCCGGCGAGCGGATGCCGCCACAGGGACACCCCGGTCGCCGCGTCGAGCGCCTCGGTCGTGCCGTCCTCGGCGACGAGCAGCAGCGAGCCGCCCGCGGCGAACGGCGTGCCCACGTACGCGGAGAGATCCGTGTCCCAGACCTGCTCGCCCCGGGCGGGGTCGTACGCCCGGAGCTTCCCGCCCGGCACCGCCGTGTGCACCAGACCGCCGGAGACCGACACGACACCGACCGCCGAGGCGTCGTCCCCGTCCCTGTCCCCAGCCCCGGAATCGGCGTCGGCCGCCGCGGCGGTACGGGACCACAGCACCCGGCCGTCCGAGGGGTCCAGCCGGGCGACCCCGACACCGCCCGCCGCGCAGTACAGCGCGACGGGGCCGCCGTCGGCCGTCCCCCCGGAGCCGTCCGGTGCCTCCGCCCCGTCGGTACCGTCCGCCGGGGAGCAGGCCGGCGTCGAGCTTCCGGCGGTACGCAGCGAGGTCCGCCACGGCGCGAACGAATCCGCCACCCCTTTGGCCCCACCGACCCCGCCCGGCTCACCGGTACCGCCCGAATCGCCGGCGCCGCCCACCGCACCGGCCGCCCACACCCCACCGGCACCCACGACCAGCAGCGCCGTGGTGGCCGCCAGCCACCGCCGCCCGGCCCCCTTGCCGGTTCCTCTGCCGAGCGCCCCGCCGGTCCGGCCGCCCCCGTCCGTCCTCCCGCCGCCCGGCGCGCCCGCGCCCACGTGCGTGTCCGTGTCCGGGCCGGTTTCCGCGTCGCTCCCCGGCACCAGCGCCGACACGGCGGCCGTCGGCTCGAAGGCCGCCGCCGGCCGCCGCTGCGACGGTATGAACGCGGCGGCCTCGTACGACGGGGGCCGCAGCGCCCGCATGATCTCGTCCGGGGTGGGCCGCCCGGCGGGGTCCTTCGCCAGGCACTGCCCGATCAGCGGGGCCAGGTCCTCCGGCACACCCGCCAGATCGGCCTCGTCGTGCACCACCTGGTAGGCCACGATGTACGGGCTGTCCGAGTCGAAGGGGCCCCGCCCGGTCGCCGCGTGGACCAGCACGCCCCCCAGGGCGAACACGTCGGCGGCGGGCCCGACCTCGCGCGGCCGCTGGAACTGCTCGGGCGCCATGTACGGCGGCGAGCCGATCAACTTGCCCGTCTCGGTGCGCAGATCGCTGTCGTACGGCCGGGAGATCCCGAAGTCGATGACCTTGGGCCCGGAGTCGGAGAGCAGCACGTTGCTCGGCTTGAGGTCGCGGTGGATCACCCCGGCCCGGTGGATGTCGCGCAGCGCCTCGGCGAGTCCCGCCGTCAGCCTGCGCAGTTCGGCGGGGGCCATCGGCCCGTTCCGCTTCACCTGGTCGGCGAGGGTGGGGCCGGGGACGTACAGGGTGGCCATCCAGGGCAGCACCGCGTCCGGATCGGCGTCGACCACCGGCGCGGTGAAGGCGCCGCTGACCCGCCGGGCGGCCCCGACCTCCTGCCGGAAACGCGCCCTGAACTCGGGGTCCGCCGCGTACTGCTGGTGCACCACCTTGACGGCGAGCTGAAGGCCGGAGGCGGAGCGGGCCAGATGCACCACGCCCATGCCGCCCGCGCCGAGACGTGCCTCAAGGCAGTACTGCCCGGCGTACTCCGGATGCTCCGCTTCCGGATTGGCCCCGGTACCTCGCAGCGGCGGCATCGCCCACCCCCGTGTGTTCGTCCGCAAGCGCGACGCACGGAGCCTAGTCGATGGTGCGTGCGATCCGGGGGGAGCTATGTAGCCTGCGCGTCGTACACGATCTCTCGACGGGGGAGGGCCACATGGCCACGGAGGAACGCATGGAGGAGCACGTGGAAGAGCACGTCGCGGAAACCGCCGACGAGGCCGCCGGGGACCTGGCGACGGCCGGCTCCGACGACGTCACCAGGTACCCGATCGCGCCCGGCTACCGCGTCAACGTCCGCCGGGGCCCGGGCACCAAGTACGGGATCGTCCGGACCCTCCCGTACGGAATGCGGGTCCCGGTCTACTGCCAGAAGCCGGGGGAGCGGGTCACCGGCCCGTACGGCACCTCGAACCTCTGGGACAACATCGCCAACGGCCAGTTCGTGGCGGACGCCTACGTCCACACCGGCAGCGACGGCTACATCGCCCCGCGCTGCGACTGACGACGCCCGGCGGGGACGGGACAGGGGGACGGGCGCGGGCGCGACGGGGACCTCGGCCGGGGCGGCGACGGCACGGGGATAATCGACCCCGTGAGCGAGAACAGCGAAGCCCCCGGTTCCGGTACCACGCCCGGCAGCACCGCGCCCGGCTCCACCCCGGGCCCGCAGCCCGAGCCCCTGCGCTTCTTCGGTACGACCTGGGTCGACCACGGCGGGGGGTACGGGCTGCGCCGCGTCGGGGTCTCGATCGGCTCCCTGGCCGCCGCGGTCGCCGCCTGCTTCGTGCTCCGCTTCGCCTACCAGGGGCTGGAGATCGCCGACGTGGGCGGTTTCGTCGGCATGCTGGTGGTCCTGATGTTCGCCATCTGCAGCGCCATCGCCTTCCGCAAGACGTGGGAGGGGTTCAGCCGCCGCCCCGCCGACCCGGTGCGCGAGGCCAATCTGCGCGGCCTCAAGACGATCGGCTTCGTCGGCTCGCTGATCGCGTATTTCCTCCGTACGTTCCGGGAGGCGCCGGGCGAACGGCTGCACCGCACGGAGTACGAGACGGCCCTGGCCCGTTACGAGAAGCGCCGCTCGGCGCGCACCGGGAATCCGGCGGCCCGCAAGAACGCCAAGGGCAAGCGCCCCAAGCGCAAGTGACCCCCGCGCTCCCGCTCACCTCGTCCTGTTCGCTTCCTTGACGGGCGGATGAGCCCGGAGAAAAATTCATCACATGATGAATTCTTCGGGCGCCGCCGTCGAGGCCCGTGGCCTCACCGTCGTACGAGGCAACCGCACCGTCCTCCGCGGCCTCGACTTCACCGTCCGGCCCGGCAGGATCACCGGCCTCCTCGGCCCCTCCGGCTGCGGCAAATCCACCCTGATGCGTGCCGTCGTGGGCACCCAGGCCAAGGTCACCGGCACCCTCCTCGTGATGGGCAGCCCCGCGGGCCACGCCACCCTCCGCCCGCGCGTCGGCTACGTCACCCAGGACCCGTCGGTCTACACCGACCTGACCGTCCGGCAGAACCTCGACCACTTCGCGGCGATCCTCCGGCCGGGGCGCCGGCACCGGGACGCCCACCGTGCCGACGTCGCGCGCGTCCTCACCGAGGTCGACCTGGCCGACCGCGCCGACGCCCTCGCCGGGGCCCTCTCCGGCGGCCAGCTCGCCCGGGTCTCCCTGGCCGTCGCGCTGCTCGGCGCCCCGGAACTCCTGGTCCTCGACGAACCGACCGTGGGCCTGGACCCCGTGCTCCGCCGCGACCTGTGGAACCTCTTCCACCGCCTCGCCGACGAGCACGGCACCACCCTCCTCGTCTCCTCCCACGTCATGGACGAGGCCGAACGCTGCCACCGGCTGCTCCTCATGCGCGAGGGCGCGATCCTCGCCGACGGCACCCCCGAAGCACTGCGCACCGCCGCCCGCGCCGACACCGTCGAAGCGGCCTTCCTCCACCTGGTCGACCGCGCCGCCACCCGTCAGGAGACCGCCGAATGAGCCCGGCCCGCACCCTCGCCACCGCCGCCCGGGTCCTGCGCCAACTGGCCCACGACCCCCGCACCGTCGCCCTGCTGCTCCTGATCCCGGTCCTGATGATCACGCTGCTCCGGTACGTGTTCGACGGCAGCCCCAGCACCTTCGACGCCATCGGCGCCTCGCTCCTCGGCATCTTCCCGCTGATCACGATGTTCCTGGTGACCTCGATCGCCACCCTGCGCGAACGCACCTCCGGCACCCTCGAACGCCTCCTCGCGATGCCGCTCGGCAAGGGCGACCTGATCGCCGGCTACGCCCTCGCGTTCGGCGCCGTCGCGATCCTCCAGTCCCTGCTGGCCACCGCGGTCTCGGTGTGGGCGCTCGGCCTGGACGTCATCGGCTCCCCGTGGCTGCTGCTCCTCGTCGCCCTGCTCGACGCCCTGCTCGGCACGGCCCTGGGCCTGTTCGTCTCGGCCTTCGCCGCGTCCGAGTTCCAGGCCGTCCAGTTCATGCCCGCCGTGATCTTCCCGCAGCTCCTGCTCTGCGGACTCTTCGTCCCCCGCGACCGGATGGCCCCCGCCCTCGAAGCCCTCTCGAACGTCCTGCCCATGTCGTACGCGGTCGACGGCATGAACGAGGTCCTCCACCACACCGACGTCACCGGCGACTTCGTCCGCGACGTCGTGGTCGTCGCGGGCTGCGCCGTCCTGGTACTCGCCCTCGGCGCCGCCACCCTCCGCCGCCGCACGGCCTGAGGACCCACCGGACGGCCTTCGATCGCGCGGCCGCCCCGGTGCGAGGATGACGGCGTCGGCACGACACCACGGCACACCGGCGCCGCGACACGCCGCCGGCACGACGCACCGAGATCCGCGAGCACCGCCCGGAGGGTGAACCACATGACCCAGACAGTTGCAGTCCTCGGCACCGGAAAGATCGGCGAGGCCCTGCTCAGCGGCATGATCCGGGCGGGCTGGCGCCCGGGGAGCCTGCTGGTCACCACCCGCCGCTCCGAGCGCGCCGAGGAACTCCACAACCGCTACGGCGTCGAGTCCGTCACCAACGCCGAGGCCGCCGCCCGCGCCGACATCCTCATCCTCGCGGTCAAGCCCCAGGACATGGGCCGGCTGCTCGACGAACTCGCCCCGCACGTCACCGCCGACCGCCTGGTCATCAGCGCCGCCGCGGGCATCACGACCGCCTTCATCGAGGACCGCCTCACCGGGGGAACCCCGGTCGTGCGCGTCATGCCGAACACCCCCGTCCTGGTCGACGAGGGCATGTCCGTCATCTCCGCGGGCAGCCACGCCACGACCGGTCACCTCGACGCCGCCGAGGCGATCTTCGGCGGCGTCGGCAAGACCCTCCGCGTCCCCGAGTCCCAGCAGGACGCGGCGACCGCCCTCTCCGGCTCCGGCCCCGCCTACTTCTACTTCCTGGTCGAGGCGATGACCGACGCGGGCATCCTGCTCGGCCTGCCCCGCGCCCAGGCCCACGAACTGATCGTCCAGGCCGCCATCGGCGCCGCCGTCATGCTCCGCGACAGCGGCGAGCACCCGGTCAAGCTCCGCGAGGCCGTCACCAGCCCGGCCGGCACCACCATCAGCGCCATCCGCGAGCTGGAGAACCACGGCGTGCGCGCCGCCCTCATCGCCGCCCTCGAAGCCGCCCGCGACCGCAGCCGCGAACTCGCCTCCGGCAACGGCTGAGCCCCTACCGGGCGGACCCGCCCTTCAGCACGTCCTCCGTGGTCACGACCCGGGCGAACCGCCCGCCGTGCAGCGACACCGCCGTCGCCCGGGTCAGCTCCTCCGCGGTCTGCGTCCAGCCGAAGGGCCCGGCCAGATCGAAGGTGTGCATCGCGTCCAGCGGGAACAGCACGTCGTACCCGAGGTTCCCGCCCATCCGCGCGGTGGTCTCGTTGCACATGTTCGTCTGGATGCCCACGACCACGACCTGCGAGACGCCCGCGCCCTTCAGCCAGGCGTCCAGATCCGGCTCCCCGTAGAACGCCGAGTTCACGGTCTTCCGGACCAGCACCTCTGCCCCGGAGCCCTTCCCCCGCCGCTCCTCGACGAAGTCCTTGAACGTGTTCCCCTCGGTCCCCGGCTCCAGCGGCGACCCGGGCCGCAGCGAGTCGTGCCGTACGAACACCACCGGACGCCCCGTCTCCTGCCAGGCGTCGATCAGCGCCGCGATGTTCCGTTCCGCGTCGGGATTGTTCCGCCGGCCCCAGAACTCGTACTCGAAGCCCTTCTGCACGTCGATGACGATCAGGGCCGCGTTGTCGTCGATCTCCGTGTTCTCCGTGTTCTCCATGCCCTCGATCCTGCTGGCCCCCGGGCCGCGGTCCCAGAGGCAGAAAAGACGGCGATCGATGGTTTACTGCCAAGGTGCCGACAGCGACACCGACAGGGGAGCCGACACCTCAGCGCATCGCCCTCCTCGTCTTTCCCGGCATCCGGGCCTTCGACGTCTCCGTCGTCCAGGAGGTCTGGGGCCATGACCGCGCCCCACGCGGCGTACCGCCCTTCGAGCTCCGCCGCGTCGCCGCCGAGCCCGCCGCGCCCGTCTCGCTGGGCGGCTTCCTCTCCCTCACCGCCGACCGGGGCCTGGACTGGCTCGATCGCGCCGACCTCGTCGTCGTGCCGGGCGTCGAGGACCCGGACGCCGAGGTCCCCGAGCCCGTACTCGATGCCCTGCGCCGCGCCCATGCCGCCGGCACCCCGGTCGCCGCGCTCTGCGCCGGGGCCTTCGTGCTCGCCCGCGCCGGTCTCCTCGACGGCCGACGCGCGGTCACCCACTGGTACCTCGCCGACCGCCTGAGCGCCCGGCACCCCCGCGTACGCGTCGAACCGGCCGCCCTCTTCGTCGAGGACACCGGCATCTGGACCTCCGCGGGCGTCGCCGCCGGCATCGACCTCTGCCTCCACCTCGTCCGTACCGCCCATGGCGCGGAGGCCGCCGCGGCCATCGCCCGCGCCATGGTCACCGCCCCGTTCCGCACCGGCACCCAGGCCCAGTTCATCGAACACCCCACGCCCCGGGCCGACCGGGACGCCGACGCCCTCGCCTCGGTACGGGCCTTCGCCCTGACCCATCTGTCCGAGCCCCACACGGTCGCCGACCTCGCCGCCCGCGCCGGGATGTCCTCCCGCTCCTTCGCCCGCCACTTCCAGGCCGGCACCGGCACGACCCCCCTGCGCTGGCTGATCGCCCAACGCGTCGCCGCAGCCCAGAAGCTCCTGGAGCGCACCGACCTCCCCCTCCCCGAAGTCGCCCGCCGCACCGGCTTCGGCAGCGAGGTCACCATGCGCCAGCACTTCGCGACCCACCTCTCCACCAGCCCCCGCGCCTACCGCCTGGCCTTCCACCAGGACACGACGCGATCCGGGGTTGACACGGCATGCCCCGATCCGTAGTGTGCTCCGAGTTGTCCGACGTGAGAACCGACTCCGGTCGGCCCCGGACAACCATTCCGCAGTATTCACACCGAATCGGCGATATCTGTCGCCCGGCTTTCGTTGTGCATTTGTGGAATGAGGAAACCGCGTTCGAAGGAACGCAGCCCCGATTGGCGTCGGGGCCCTGGATTCCGCTAAAGTCTCACCAGTCGGAACGGCCCAACGGCCGGGAAGACAAATCCCGCTGACTGGGAATCAGGCCCGAAAGGATCTGGTAGAGTCGGAAGGGCCGGAAAGGGAAAACGCGGAAGCGGAGGACCTGGAAGGCGAATCCC